>NZ_JBFUPK010000002.1:624018-936027 GCF_041355105.1 Terriglobus sp. RCC_193
CATCTCCACGTCAAAGGATTCAACCTTGTTCGTGAAGTAGTTGAAGGCCATAACGGCAGGGATAGCCACAAGCAGACCGAAAGCGGTCGTAACCAGAGCTTCCGAGATACCGCCAGCGACTGCGCCGATGCCCGAGGTCTTCTGCGTAGCGATCTGCTGGAAGGCGTGCAGAATGCCGACGACGGTGCCGAACAGGCCGATGAACGGTGCGGTGGAACCGATGGTGGCCAGCGAACCCAGACCGCGCTTCAGCTTGGCGTGAACGATGGCTTCCGAACGCTCCAGAGCGCGCTTCGACGATTCGATCTGCTCGTCGGAGATGGCGCCACCGGAACCGTAGGAGCGGAACTCCTGGAGACCAGCGGTGACAACCTCAGCGAGGTGCGACTTCTTCGAACGGTCAGCAACCTTGATTGCCTCGTCCAGACGACCGTCCTTCAGGGCGCCAGCAACCTTGGGAGCGAATTCACGCGACTGGCTCTTGGCAGCCGAGAAGTAAAGGGCGCGGTCGATCATGACGGCCAGCGACCAGATGGACATGATGAAGAGAAGGCCGACCACAACAAGATCGATCCAGCCCATGCTCTTAAGCATGGAGAGAACGGAGAAGCCGCCAGCGGCCGCGCCACCGTCTTCCTGGAAGAACATGCCGAGAGTGGCGGGTACATGAGCGAATGCTGCTGCTGCGTGAGCGAGAATCACGAGATTCAGTCCTCCTGGTTCGTACTGCGTAAAAAGGTTTGGCAGAGCCCTCAGGGGCGCCGCGAATCAAAGATTCCTTCGTAGGACGCAGCCAGCCATTCCGCTGGCTACGTCCGACAGATAATTTATCCGCCGAAGGTGAAGTTTACTGTGATCGTCGTGTCCACTTCCGTGGGCTCGCCGTTCAAGAGATATGGCTTGTACTTCCACTGCTGCACAGCGGAGATGGCGTTGGCGCGTAGCATTTCCGGACCGGAAACCACGGAAAGCTGCTCCACGGTACCCGTCTTCGAAATAATGGCGTGCAGCACAACCGAACCGGAAACGTGGGCCGCCTTAGCGATCGGCGGATAGACCGGCTGCGTCTTCACCAGGATCTGACCCGCCATAACGCCGGAGGAAATCTTGGCAGGACCCGTCGGCTTCGGCGGAGCCTTCACCACCGGGGTGGGAGCAGCACCCAGACCGAGACCGCCCATGATGCCACCAGCGGAACCGGAACCCGATCCCATGCCCGCACCAGCCACACCGGCAACGTTTGCCGGCGGCGGCGGATCTTCATGGGTCATGTCGATCTTCTTCGGAATCTTGGTGGGCGCGGTAAACGCGTCCAGGGCCTGCACAACCTTGGTCACCTTCACCACCTGTGCCGGCGGTGGTGGTGGCGGTGGCGGCGGTGGTGGCGGAGGTGCCGTCAGCATCGCCGTCATGGCGGTCTTCGGCAGCGCTTCCGGGTAGAGGAGCGGGATAAGAATCATCACCAGGACAATGGCCAGGTTGAAGCCTGCCGTTACCCACATCCAACGGCCAGACTTCGACTTCAGCTTGCCGGATGACTCCACCAAAGAATCTTCAAACATATGCAACCCCGATCTACGAGAGGTAAAGCTGCGACTGTAGACACCGCATGTTTCTGTTTTGTTCCCGGTGTCCAAAAACTTTTTTCAGACGCAGACCAAGTCACTACTTCCAAAGAAAACAGTGCGATCTGCCAGCGAGAACTGGATAGTAAACCGCTGGAATTACATCTGGCAAATCCACAGGTCAGGCACTGCTCCAGGAACGGTGCAGCGAATGAATCGCTTCAACACTGCGGTTTCGCTTCCCGCCGCTTCTGCGTTATCGTCGGAGGCATCGTTTCCCAATCCTGCTGAAGTCTTCGGAGTCTTCCATTGATGCACCTCCGTCTCACGATCGCTGCTGTCTTTCTGCTGTGCCTTCCTCTTGTCGCACAAACCGCCAAACCCGGGGCGGGGGTCGATTTCGAGCGGTATGGCAAGCCTTTGACAAAACAGCCCGCCGATCCGCAGATTGCCGCGGCACTGCGCGACGTGTCTCCTGTAGAGATGCGTAAAACGATTGAGGCGCTGGTCAGCTTTCGCAATCGCAACACCGCTGGTGGTGGAGACACCACACTGCCACCACATACCGGCGTAGACGCTGCAGCAGCATGGATTCGCGAACGCTTTGAAGCGATCAGCAAGGACTGCGGAAATTGTCTGGAAATTCATGAGGATGTTTACCTGCAGCCTGCCCAGCCGGGCCCGCGTGCACGCATCCTCAAGCCCACGCCGCTGAAGAGTATTTACGCGGTGATGAAGGGCACCAGCGATCCAGATCGCCGCGTTCTGGTCACAGGTCATTACGACAGCTTCTTCGTCCGCGACATGCAGAACGTGCGTGATGAAGCGCCCGGCGCCAATGACGACGCCAGCGGCACCGCCGTGTCACTGGAATGCGCGCGCGTGCTCACAAAACATCGCTTCCCGGCCACCATCGTCTTCGCTACCGTTACAGGCGAAGAGCAGGGCCTGCTTGGCAGCCGCCATCTTGCGCAAACGGCCAGGAAAGAAGGCTGGAACCTTGAGGCTGTTCTGAACAACGATATTGTGGGAGGCGACACCACGCCCGCCGATCTGGCCAACGAAGACAAGCACCGCGTACGTGTCTTCTCTGAAGGAATCTCGCTAGCGGCAACACCTGAAGAGACACAGAAGATTCTCGCCGCCGGATATGAGAGCGATTCGTCATCGCGTCAGCTTGCGCGCGCCGTTGCAGATGTCGCTCGCACGTACACCGAATCCGCTCCACCGAAAACAACAGATGCGTTGAGACCTACGCTGGTTTTCCGGCTCGATCGTTATGGTCGCGGAGGCGATCACTCCTCCTTCAATCGCGAAGGCTTCACCGGCGTTCGCTTCACGGAGTGGCGCGAGAACTTTGACCACCAGCACCAGACAGTTCGCGTGGAGAACGGCACACAGTTCGGCGACCTGATCCAGTTCGATGACTTTCCTTACATGGCGCGTGTTGCACGGTTGAATGCGGCCGCGCTAGCCACGCTCGCCACCGCACCGCCGATTCCGCAGAACGTACAGTTCAAGGCAGGTGGCCTGAACAACGACACCACCATCACCTGGACCTCTACCGCAGATGCGCACGACGAAGTGCTGTGGCGTGAAACCAACGCACCAGACTGGCAGTTCAGCGCACCCGTGGCTTCCTTCCAACTCATCGCAGACGGCAACACGAAGACCATGACACTGCCCGTATCCAAGGACAACGTCATCCTCGCCATCCGAAGCTGCGATGGGAAAGGTCACTGCAGCCCAGCCGCCGCACCGTTGCCGAAGTAAATAGTTCGCAACTCAATCGGAGGGCACGAATCGGCTAGTGGGATAACAGCTTGGTTAAAGGCGATATCAGTGGCTGGTCCGCAGCCGCAGCGATGCCGTGAAGTCCAGCGTCACGCTGGAGCCTTCCGGTTCACCGTCCCATCCGGGTAGGTCGAAGACTTCATCCGAATGCACATTACGTCCAGTCGACGCCAGAGGTTGGTCATGCTGTGCGGCCAGTGCGCGACGCGCATGGCGGCGCATCGATCCGCGCTGCAGACTGAGCGTAGGCTCGGTTAACAGGAGAAATCCGCGTCCGCAAACGGGGCATTGGACATCAAAGGCGGTCTCTGTAGCAATGCAGGGAATGTGCATTTTTGTGACTCTTTCTGTTTGGTTCACTCGTCCGTGGTGAACCTGTTGCGTGGACGGCGTGGATGTGATCCCGTGAAACAACGTGGGTATCATTCCGGCCGACGAACAGCGTCTGTTATGCCTCAGTGCATCCGGGGTTCTGCAACCCAATCAAAATCCAAACCCTTCAGCGGTGTGTTGCGAGTCTTCGTGCGGACAACCTGCGTCTGCTGGACTGACTCACGAACCACCGCTCATTCTTACGAGATACGGCGATCCCCGTAAAGGAGAAATCCTTGACCGCGAACCGTACCGCGTACATCGCTGCTGAGGTTCGACGGACGACATGCAATCGGCATGATCGTAGTGCTCCGAAAAATTCAGAGACAGCCTGGGAGAAGTGCCAATCGCGGCTGCCTGAGGTTCAGGCTAGGCCTCCCCGCAGTCCATGCCCATGCCCCATCCGGAACGGAGTATCTACAACCTTCGCGCAGGCTCCTGCCACGTTCGCGGAAATATGTGACTGATACCGCGACAGTGTCGTGGAGGCCTTACGCCAGATCACGCCACGGCGGGGATTCAGAGGCAACTCGCAATGAACTTGTCTGTGTGGTGAGGGATCAGCCCTTCAGATTAGGCCCAACCGCCATGACGAAATACTTCGCCGGAACTGTACCGATATTCTTCAGGCCATGCAGTTTCATACTGCTCGCGTACAGAATGTCGCCTGCTTCTGCCGGTTCCCATTTGCCGTCGATCAACCACTCCACTTTGCCTTCGCGCAGGAACAGCCATTCCGAATGCATGTGCTGATGCGGCGGATGCGGCGCCATGCCCGGCAACAACACCGTATTGTGCATCTCCACACCTTCACCTGTGGGCAGCACGCCCTGGCAAACTGCCTGCGATGATCCCGTTTTGCTGTTGTGAATGGGGAGCTCGCGAGCGTTGAAGATGTGATTGTTTGAGAAGGTCTTTGTCCCGGCAGCAATCTTTGCGGGATCGGGCTTGGATTCTGCCTCCGCAGGATGCGCTGCCTGTTGCGCGATACCGGACATCTCGGCAAAGAAAGCAAGGGCGGGCAAGCTTAGGCACAGGTCGCGGCGTGTGGAGTTCATGCGCGAAAGCATACGCTTTGCAGGAGCCGCACGGAAGGGAAGACTCGGACGTTACACCTGCGGTAAGCGGGAGGCCGCAACCCGCATCGATCACGGTGCTCTTCGGTGGCAGTGTTCTCACCCATTGACGCACCTGTCCTACACCAATCGCTCTCTTGCAGCCCGCTGGGTTGCCACGACCCGCAAGCCATTCCGCCGAGATTCCTTCGTATCCGTTGGAGTGGTCCATTCGTGGCCGAAGTATAGCGTTCAAACAGACCCTCCGGAACTGTTGGCAGTATCCTGTTAGCTGTGAGCGACCAGATCAAAGTCACCCTTCCCGATGGCAGCGTGCGCGAAGTTCCGCGCGGCACCACGCCTTACGCCATTGCCCATAGCATCTCTCCGCGCCTTGCCGACGCAGTTGTTGTTGCGAAGATTCGCACGACTACCGGCAGCACTACTGATGGAGCAGAAGAGCAGTCTGACGCAGCCCACGGTGGCGCGCAGACGGAAGAGAGCATGTACAGCGACGTCGCCACGACCGAGCGCATCGTCGATCTCGCGGAGCCTCTGAATGAAGACGTCTCCCTCTGGCTGCTCAAGGAAAACGATCCGGAATCTCTGCGCGTTGTGCGCCACTCTGCCGCACACGTCATGGCAACGGCCATCACCGAGTTGTATCCGGAAGTGAAGCTGGGCCACGGCCCTGCGACCGACAGCGGTTTTTTCTACGACATCCTTCGTGAGCAGCCGTTCACGCCTGAAGACCTTGCCGTCATTGAAGCGAAGATGCACGAAGTCGTGGCGCGCAACGAGCCCTTCCGCCACGAATACATCGCGCGCGACGAAGCCCTTGTGGGCTATCTGCAGCAGGGCGATTTCATGAAGGTCCACTTCATTGAGAAGTTCACGAAGTCCGGTGAAGGTGTCAGCTTCTATCGCAATGGTGAGTTCCTCGACTTTTGTCGCGGACCGCACGTTCCTTCCACAGGGCGCGTGAAGGCATTCAAGGTGATGAGCATCGCCGGCGCTTACTGGCTGGGCGATGAGAAGAACCCGCAGCTCCAGCGCATCTACGGCACCGCCTTCTACACGCAGAAGGAGCTGGACGCCCACTTCAAACACCTGGAAGAGATCAAGGCGCGCGATCACCGCATTCTCGGCAAGCAGCTTGACCTCTTCTCCATTCAAGAGATCGCCGGCCCGGGACTCATCTTCTGGCACCCGAAGGGCGCGCTCATCCGCAAGGAGATGGAAAACTGGATGCGCGACGAGTGCCTGCGTCGCGGCTACTCGCTGGTCTACACGCCGCACATCATGAAGCGCGATTTGTGGAAGGTCAGCGGTCACGACGGCGTGTACAGCAAGGACATGTTTCCCGCCATGGAACTGGACGACGCGGAGTATCGCGCCAAGCCCATGAACTGCCCGGGCCACATCCTCATCTACAAGAACTCGCCCAAGAGCTACCGCGATCTGCCGCAGCGTTACGCCGAGTTCGGCAACGTATATCGCTATGAACGCAGCGGCACCATGCACGGCCTGCTGCGCGTGCGTGGCTTTACGCAGGATGATGCCCACATCTTCTGCACGCCCGACCAGATCAGCGGCGAAGTGGAAGCCTGTCTCGACTTCGCCGAAGCAGTGCTGAAGAACTTCGGCTTCTCCGAGTACCGTGTGGAACTCTCCACCCGCGACCCGAAGAAGGAAGGCGAGTTCTTCGGCACTGCCGAGGATTGGGCCTACTCCGAAGGCGCACTACGCGACGTGCTGACAAAGCGCGGTCTGAAGTTCCAGGAGTTCCCCGGCGAAGCCGCCTTCTACGGTCCCAAGATCGACGTGAAACTCGTCGATGTCCTGGGCCGTCTGTGGCAGCTTTCCACCGTGCAGTTTGACTTCAACCTGCCGCGCCGCTTTGAACTGGAATACACCGGTGAAGACGGCGAAAAGCACCAGCCCGTAATGGTGCATCGCGCATTGTTCGGCTCTGTCGAACGCTTCTTCGGCGTGCTGATCGAACACTACGCCGGAGCCTTCCCGCTATGGCTCGCGCCGGTGCAGATAGGATTGGTCCCCATCAGCGAAAAGCACATCGACTACGCCCGCAAGGTGAAGGCAGAACTCGAAGCCATCGGCCTGCGCGTGGAACTTGACGAACGCAACGAAATGATGAAGGCCAAGATCCGTGACTTCGCCAACGAGAAGATCCCCTTCGTCCTCATCATGGGCGACAAGGAATCCGCCAACGAAGCCGTAAGCGTGCGCACCAGAGGCAAAGGCGATGAAGGCAGCACGCCGCTAGCTGACTTCATCGTGCGTGCTAACGATTTACTCACCAGCCGCAGCGCCACACTATAAGCGAACGACAATGGCGAAGCGAAGAAAGGCCCCGATGATCGGGGCCTTTCTCTCGTGACAAGTTAGAAGCGGTAAACAAAGCTTGCGCTGGGCTCAGAACTTACACGCCAGCTTCGTGTGCTCAGCAGAGCATTGTTAAAGTTGGGTGCGCGGTAGAAGAGTCCGCGACCCTGAATGCGAAGTGCCAGCTTGCGTGATGTGTAGGGCATGGCGAATTCGAAGCCTGTCTCCACAAGGCCCGCCCCACGCCATTGGCTTGTTCCGCCGCCTGCGGTGGGGACGAAGTTGATGGCGCCTCCACCCACATTCACAAAGGGCTGGAACGGAATGTGCTTCGGGTGGAACTGATATGCCGCCGTGGCTTCATGCGTGGTGGTGGGAACACTTGCGGTCTGTGTGCCAGGGGTACTCGCCAGGTTGTAATTAAACCGCTCTGAGTAATGCTGGTAACCGTAATTCAATTCCACTCCTGCCCACGGCACGGGATGAAATTGGAATGAGGTCAGGAAGCCAGGCGAAGACGTGATGTATTGGTTTTGGCCGGAGATGGTGTTGGTGGTGTTCACGCCCGTGCGAAAGGTTTGCGTGGTGGGATCGGTGGTCAGCGGCGTGGCAAAATTTCCGGTCGCGCCCACTGAGACACTCACACCATGTTCTTTTGCATAACGTGCGATCTGTGCAGGGGATGAGCTGACAACCAGCAAGGCAATAGCAGGAAGAACTGTCCTGAGTCGAAACATGTAACGATAACCTCCATCAAGGTGGTCCGCAGAAAGCAGGCGTACGTCAACGTCTGCACCAGACAGGTGCATGCGTGCGTCCGTTTCTGCAAATGCGTAGGGGACTACGCGGTTAATACCGGCCACCAATGAAGCATCACCAATGTGCGCGGGAACAAATCAACACGCACGGTGGACGGTGATGGCAGCCGGGGAAACACGCCGCAGATAATTCCAGGCGGGCGCTTCGTCTTTGGTTCACGGCAAGTTGCGTTGTAACTCACCAGGCTATATACGATCCGCTGCTGACTTACGAGCAAGCTTATGGATATAAGAGCCATGTAATGCATAAAACGTTGCAACCGGTTAGGGAATGCTAACTGCCATATATGGAAAGCTGTTGTGATCACATACACAGGCGCTATAAAACGTTGGCATCTATGGCGCGTTCGCAAAATGTCTTGATACTCAACGTGCATCGCAACGTCTAATGGCCCTGTTCAACATCCCGCGCAGATGCATGGTCGCACCGCTACCAACTGACGGCCTACCGGTTCAGGTATACCGGATTCCCCAGCAGCTTCAATCTGCCGCTGGCATCGCGAATCTCCACACGCACCGTATGCGGCTTGCTGTCACCTGCGATGGTGAATGTTCTTACCTGTTTGCCGGGAGCGAATATTCCGCCTTCCAACATACTGCGTTTGCCATCGGTGATGACCTCGCCATGCATCCCGGCAACATCGTTCGCTTCCATAGTGAGCGTCACAGTCGCACCATCGGCAACACGCATCGCGTCGCCCATCGATGCATGTGCACCATCAGCCTCTGCAGACAGAATCAGCGAACGGGTCTTCGTACCGTCGGTATCCACAAACACATGCCCAGCGCGAATACCCGCAAGAATCGCGCTCTCAGACAAGGACGCCGCATACACCACCGTCGTTGGCGAACCGATCGCATTATTCTGCCCTGGTTTCAGCAGTGCGTTGTGATTGTCACTGCCACCAATCGCCGTGATCCGCAGGCCGCGATCCAACTGCCGCTGCCACACCGGCACACCGGACTTCTCGCCATCCGCATCCGCTCCATTCACTGCTTCCATCACGTGAATGCGCGCGAAGTCTGTATCTGGGGCGGTCCATCCGCATCCCATGCACTGCTCGCCCGACGGAATGCCGGGATGGTTCAATGCAATCAATCCATGCGCGGCATCCACTTCATCCAGCAGCGCATTCATCGTGGGAACAGGTTTTGTGCCCAGCCGGAAGTCAATGAACTGCGTGGTGCCGAACACGTTTGCATGCCCGTAAAACGTGGTGATTTCGCGTCCCGGGATCAGCAGCAGCTTGTCAAAATAAGGCTGCAGTTCACGCATGGCATCGTAGTGCGACGTGGTGTTGTGATCGGTGATGGCGATGAAGTCCAAGCCACGGGCCACCGCTGCCTGCGCCGTCAGGAACACAGGGCAGGGAACCTTCACGCCACTCTCGCTCGCACACGAACCATCGCTATGTCCTGTGTGCATATGCAGATCGCCGCGATACCACGCCGCTCCTTCACGTATCGGCTTCTGCGAAAACGTGGAGGCTGATGCGGCATCCGTACCCACCTTCTGCCACCACACCTTCACCGTGTACTGCGCAACGGAACCTTCACGTATCGCAGGCACGCCCACCAGCAACCGCCAACGCCCGGCCACAACAGGCCCGGGCAGATACGAAGGCGTCGCATCCGATTCGCTCACGGTAAAGGTGTGTTTATTGCCGCCACTCCATCCACGAAAGCGCTCCGGATCGATGACGCCCATATCCAGGTTGGTGCCGTGATCATGCCCCGTGTATGTGAACTCCACAGTCAGCCGTGACACGCCATCCGGAACATCAAACGGAACTTCCTGATAGGACATGAACTGTGCGCGGCGCACCTCGCCATGCAGGGTCAACTGCGGCTCCTGCGCACATGCAACACCCGCAACCAACGCCAGCCACACGGCCAGCAGCCTCTGCCATCCTGAAACGTTCATCCCATTCCTTCTATCAGCAGGGAAGCGATACACGCATGAAACCTGCGCAAAACGCTACTTTCCGACAAGAGCGCCTTCGCGCAGCCGTCCGATGCGCCCCTTTGGACCCACCACAAACGGCAACGATAATGCATTCCAGTTACGGTCGGCATCAACAGAATCACCAGCCTTTGCATCTGGCAACAGTGGCTTCCAGTTGCGACCGTCGTCTGTGGAGACATCGGTTCCCGCTGGCCCCGTCGCAATCCACGTCTTCGACTCTGCGTCATACGCCACGGTGCTGCGATAGCCGCGTGGCATCGTCTCTGCGGGTTGCCATCCCATGCCGCCGTTCACGCTGAACGATGCGGTGTGCGCGGCCAGCTCCGGATGCATGTAGTCGCCGCCCACGGCCACCATAGCTTTTCCATTGGCAGCCACGGCAAAGATGCCGGACGAAGCGTCGGCACCCCCCACGTCCGTCGTCATCCTGCGAAATCGAACATGAGTCGCGCAGGCGTTGGGATCGTTGTATTGCACCGGGTCGGGGCAGCGCTCCTGTTCCCCGCGATATAATAGCCCACCGCCACCACCGAAGACCGGGCCCGCAACGCCCATCGCGAGAGACTGATTGCTCGCCGCGAACGCGCCACCTTTTTCCGTCTCTGGTTGAACGGATACGGGAACCTTGGCCCAGGACAAGCCTCCATCACGCGTCACCGCCACATAGAAGCCGCTTTTTACCGGATCGCCCAGCAGCCATCCCTCTCCGTGCGGCGGAAGGTACAGCGCATCAAAGAAACCTCCCGGTGCATCCGGATTGGTAAAAATCAGCTTCCACGTACGGCATCCATCCGTGGTGCGATAGAGGCGGCTGGCATCACCTGGTCCGGCGCTCATCACGATGGCTGTTTGCGCATCGAATGCCTGAACCGCGCGGAAGTCGAGTTTCTCCGCAGCATCCGGAATCGTGCAGGTCTGCCATGTTCCGCCGCCATCCAGCGTGCGCAAAACCGTCCCGGAAGTGCCGCTGGCCCATGCGACCCGGCCATCTACATTCGCCACGCCGCGCAAACTGGCAGCCGAAGGGCTCTTTTGCAGGACAAACTGCGCGTGCGCTGTAAACGCAAGGAAAAACAGCCAAATGAGGGATCGCATGGTGCATCTGAGTGTATCCCGGTGCCTCAAGTGCATTCGCCACGTTCCAGGGAAGCCGCAACAAGGGCTTTCCCTCCTGTGGGAAATGCGGTAATATAAGCGATGTTGTCCGCAGTGCGCCGCCATAGCGTTGCGCGTTTGTGCTGGCAGGGTGCTTTCTTTCAGGCTCGCCGGACAGGACAAAACACTTTTCAAGCTCAGCGCTGCTGCTTTCTCCACCCTGACGGAGAGTTCTGCACGCTTGGCGCAGGAGACGTAACAGCATGCCGAAGCGCACTTTTCAGCCGAACCGCCGCCGCCGCGCCAAGACGCACGGCTTTCTCACCCGCATGAAGACCAAGGCCGGCCAGTCCGTTCTGAACCGTCGTCGTGCCAAGGGCCGTCATAAGATCGCCGTCTCTGCCGGCTTCCGCGACTAGTTTTCTGTCGCATTTCCGTTTCTGCAAGGGGCGCGCCAGTCGCGCCCCTTCGCGTTGCAGGCAATGACCCATTCCGTCCCCAAACCGAAGATTTCGTTCGCTGAGTTGCGCCTGCGGAAACACGCGGATTACCAGCGTGCCTACGCCGCATCCCGTAAGCAGCACTCGCGAGAGATCACATGGTTCTGTGCACGCCGCGACGCCATGCCGGAACGCCGCCTGCATCCCTCCGAACTTCTACATGGCGAGCCGCACACCGGCCCCCGCATCGGCCTGACCGTGGGCAAGATCATGGGCAAGGCGCATGACCGCAACCGCATCAAGCGCCGCCTGCGCGCCGCCGTCACCATACACGCGGCACTGCTGGCCGACCTGCCCGTGGACGTGATCCTGCACCCGCGCCGCACCGTCCTCCTGCTGGAGTGGGACAAGCTGCAGCGCGAGGTGGCCAACGTCTTCCGCGCCGTGTGCAAGCAGTACACCGCACCGCCGGAGCGATAATCCTGTCAGCGGCACGTTCGCCGCGCACCCGTTCCATGAACTTCGCACTCGCAGCACTCCGCGTCTATCGCCGCCTGCTCTCGCCCATGCTGCACAGCACCGGCATCAGCGGCTGCCGTTATACGCCCACCTGCTCAGAGTATGCAGAGGTGGCCATCGCCCGCTTTGGTCCCTGGCGTGGCACATGGCTTGCGCTGCGCCGCATCGCCCGCTGCCATCCTTTCAGCAAGGGCGGCCTGGACAATGTACCGCTGGAATAATGCCACTCACAGCGAGTCGCCGCGCAGATACGATGGCTGTAGAAGGCAATCGACGGATATGACAGCGGAAAACAGAGCCTCTCTGCTCACGGTACGTCCTCTCACAATCGAGGATGCAGAGACAGTCACCTCTCTCAGCACACAACTCGGTTATCCCTGTGACGCAGTGACAATGCGTGAAAGAATCCACCGACTGGCAGAGTCGGTCGACCGCATCGCCTTCGTAGCAGTTCTGGAAAATACTGTTGTGGGATGGGCAGACGCCAGTATTGAACGGCATCTGCAATCTCCTGATGTAGTGGAACTGGGCGGACTGGTGGTGGCGGAAGGCCATCGCGGGCTGGGTATCGGCCGGCGGTTATGCGAAGCAGTTGAGGCGTGGGCCGTACACCAGGAAATTCCCCGGGTGCGCGTGCGTTCTCAGATCAAACGGCAGGATGCGCACCGCTTTTATCTGCGCGACGGCTATGAACATATAAAGACCTCTGCGGTCTTTGAGAAGAGGTTGGATTAGTCATCGTGGAAGCCTGCCGAAAGATTGACCTCACTACCTGGCCGCGCACGGCCCTGTTTCACTTCTTTCAACGCTTCAGCGAGCCATTCCACAGCGTCTGCATCCGGATGGACTGCACGGAAGCCTTCGCCTATGCCAAGGCGAAGAATCTGTCCGTCTTCCTGACACAGGTGCACTGTGCTCTTACGGCAGCGCAACACGTGCAGAATTTCCGCACACGCATTCTGAACGGCGAGCCATGGGAATACGAACGGATCAACGCCGGTTGCGCCATTGGCCGCCCGAACGGCACCATTGGCTTCGCCCACTATCCGTACCACGACAACCTGCATGAGTTCGTGCGCGTCGGTTCGCTGGCCATTGAGGAAAGCAGACAACGCACCGACCTGGAACGTCCTCCGGCACAGAATCTCATCCGTTTCTCCTCGCTGCCGTGGCTGGACTTCACATCACTCTCGCATGCCCGCAACTTCGAGGTGGAAGACTCCGCCCCGCGCATCACCTTCGGCAAGATTACGGAGAATGAAAACCGCAAAACGCTTCCCGTTTCTATCCATGTACATCACGGGTTAGTGGACGGATCGCACGTCGGCGAGTTTGTAGACCTGTTGCAACTGCGTTTCAACTCCTTTTAAGCGGCTCAGGAAGCAACAAAATTCTGAACCGCGCGCAAGATCATCGCATCTTAACGAGTGCCGAAAAACGCGGAGCCGGCTTGGTAAGCCCGGTTCGCCGCAGTGCCTCCTCATTGCGGTAATGTCACCCTCGGGAGAAATCGGGGAAGGGACCCACGGCGACAAGCAGCAGTGCACGTATGCACTTGCTTACCTGTCGCATGTGTCCCCCTGGGAACGCTCTTTCGGGTCCATGCGACAACCACCTGCTAACGGAGGTTTCGCACCATGCACACACTCAATCACGCCAACCTGACTACGTATGACGTTCCGGCTCTGCAGGCTTTTCTGGAACGCATCTTCGGACTGCGCACACTGGAAACTCGCGCCGGAAAATTCGCCATTCTGCAGGATGCACAAGGATTTCTGCTGGCGTTGATGTTCGACAAGAACATGACACCAGAGCACGGATATCCCGGTTTCTTCCACGTGGGCTTTCTGCAGGACACGCCCCGTGCAGTGGACGAATGCCACGCCGCAATCGCACAGGCAGGCTTGAACGCACCGGAACCGGCCATGCTGCAACGCGGCGGCCCGCTTACCTATGGCTTCTATGTCAATGCTCCCGGTGGAGTCACAGTAGAGGTGAGCACCATGAACCTGAGCGACGCGATATAAAGCGCGCAAATACAGAAGGGGTGAGCAGACATCCTCTGCTCACCCCTTTCTGTTCTTGCGATCGTGTTACTGCTTGCCTGCGTCTGGAACTGCAGTGGGATACAGGTTCTTCAGCGGTGCGTTGCGGTCCGCGTCCTCTTCAGGATGCGGATACGGCTTACGCGGCATCATCGCCTCACGCTCGCTGGTGTTGTAGAGGAAGATAGCTTCCACCACAGCAGCCTGCTTCAGGTCGTCCTCGTGGATGCGCTCCACCGTGTCCATGTTGGAGTGATGGCTGCGCGTCTCGTAGTCCATATCGTCCTGGATGTACTGGAAGCCAGGCAGGCCGAGCGCATCAAACGACAGGTGATCGGTTCCGCCCGTGTTGCGATTGGTGATGGTGGTAACACCCAGGTCCTTCAACGGCGCGATCCACTGCGCGAAGATGGGACCGATGGCGAAGTTCTGCTGCGTGTACACGCCGCGAATCTTACCAGTGCCGTTGTCCAGGTTGTAGTAGGCGTCCAGCGTCTCCCACTCCTTGGTGGTCTTCAGCGGTCCACGACGAACGTTGCGTCCACCCATGCCCATCGCAGCCATCAGCGCCGCGTCCGATCCCGGCGCAGGTCCACCCGGAGGCGTGGTGATCTCGCCGAAGTGCTGCTTCACATAGCCGCGCGAACCGTAGAGGCCCTGCTCCTCACCACTCCAGAGAGCAATGCGGATGGTGCGGCGCGGCTTGATGTTCAGCGCCTTCAGGATGCGCACAGCTTCCATGGCAACGACCGAACCCGCAGCGTTATCCGTGGCGCCCGTGCCGGAGATCCAGCTATCCAGGTGCCCGCCCACCATGACAACCTGCTCCTTCAGCTTCGGGTCGGTGCCGGGGATTTCAGCAACGGTGTTGAAGCCATGCTCGTGGTCACCGGTGAACTCCGTCTGAATATTCACTTCCATCTGCACCGGCACGTGGTGTTGCAGCAAACGGAAGATGCGGCCATAGTTCTCAACGGTAGTCACAGCGTTAGGAATCGTAACGGCCGTGTCCTTGTTCTGTGCACCGCGAACCAGGTTCGCACCGTTGTCATCAAAGATGATGCCGGAGCCGCCGCCCTTGCCGCCGTCACGCGACGGCACAATGATCGCAACAACACCTTCTTCCGTCATCATCTTCAATGCAGCAGAACGAAGCTGTGCCAGACGCGCACGATCTGCGAGCGCCTGCTGGATGTTCACGTTGCCACGGCCACGCGGTGTCTCCGGGCCTTCCATCTCCTTCAACTCGGCTTCGGTGTAGCGCGAGAAGAGAGGCTCCGTCAGGTCAACGATCGCGTGGGGTGCGCCCAGCAGCACAATCTTGCCCGCCAGCTTGCCCTTGTACTTTGCCAGATCGGCCTGCGTGTTCAGCTCAACTAAAACGGCATCGGCAGTCACAGCACCCTTGGTAGCGGGCGACCACGGCGTTGCCTGGATCCAAACCGGCTCCGTGTCAGGCGTGATGATGCGGGCCCAGCTATTGATCTGCTTCCAGCCCATGCCGAACTCGCCCCAGTCTTCCAGGTGCGCGTTGACCAGACCGGCATCGGTCATGCGATCGCGGGTCCACTCGTTCGCCTTCTTCATGTTGGGCGAACCGGTGAGGCGAGGCCCGATACCATCCGACAGGCCTTCCATGTACTCCATGACATGCGAGTGCTGCAGGCCTTCGTTACGAATCTGCGCATAGATGCCCAGATCGACGTTTTCCGTGGCAGGCTGCGCGCCGTAGTAGCTGGGAATTTTCTTCTCTTCGGTAGCAGAGGATGCGGCAGACTTATTCTTTTGCGCGAAAGCTGCAGGCATGGACGAAACAGCAACAGTAGACAGCAGCGTGGCGGTGCAGATGCCGCGACGCAGTGCCGAAAAGGTACGGGACATAACGGTGGAGCCTCCAAAACAGGGTGAAAACAATGTGTCGTGAAAAAGATGCTATTACACGGTAGCAGTCGCGCCATCTGGCACGTATCTGTCTCCTTTGAGTAATACGAACCAGCTATGCTGACGGACGCACACCACATCCATGCTCGCGTGGCGAATTTCCTGTTGAGGCCCTTGTATGCGTCCTGCTTTCCGCCTCGTGGCCTCTTTTGCTTTTGTCGCTTCTTCGTCATGACGATTCGCATATCTGCGGAATAACATGCTTTCGTTCCCGCTTCAGACGATCCTGCGTTTTGAAAGGTCTCTCTATGCTTCGCCTCATGCGTCTTTCGTGTGTGTTTGCTGTCCTGCTTTTCCTGACCGCAACTGTTTCAGCGCAACAGGCTGCCACGCCCATCCGTGTCGCCATCGTGGGTCTGACACACGGCCACGTGAAGGGCTTTCTGCATAACCTGCCCACCAGCCAGAGCGCAAAGCTGGTTGCGATTGTTGAACCCGATGCTGCTCTGGCAAAGCAATACCGCGACCAGTACAAGCTGGATCCCGCACTCTTCTACACCGACGAAGACGCCATGATCGAGAAGACGCACCCCGATGCTGTACTGGGTTACGGTACGATCCTGGAGCATCGCAAGGTGATTGAGATTGCCGCAAAACACCACGTCAACAGCATGGTAGAGAAGCCACTGACCACCACAGTAGAAGACGCGCTCGCTATCCGCGACGCCGCACGCAAATACAACGTGCAGGTGCTGGTGAACTATGAAACCACCTGGTACAACAGCAATGCCGAAGCGCTGAAAGAGATCAAGGAAGGTAAGCTGGGCACGGTGCGCAAAGTGCTGGTGCGCGACGGTCACGAAGGCCCCAAAGAGATTGGCGTTGGCCCGGAGTGGCTGCCGTGGATCACCGATCCAAAGCAGAATGGCGCCGGGGCTCTGTTTGACTTCGGCTGCTACGGCGCCGATCTTGCCACCGTGATCAACAAGGGCGCAACGCCGCAGTCAGTGACCGCCTTCGCGCAGACGCACAAACCCGATATCTACACACGTACAGAAGACGACGCCACTGTGATCGTCGCTTATCCCGGTATGCAGGCCATCCTGATGCCAAGCTGGGACTGGAGCTTTGCCGTGAAGAACATGGAGGTCTACGGCAACGGCGGCACCATGTTCACGGTAGGACCGGGGAACATCATCTCGCGCTACAAGGGGCAAAAGGTGGAGTCTTCCATCTATCCCGCGCCGAATCTACCGCAGAACCAGAGCAACTCGTTGGACTATCTTGCAGCCGTGCTGCATCACCAGATCGACCCCAGGGGCGACCTGTCTTCGCTGGAAACGAACATGGTCGTAGTGCAGATTCTGGATGCAGCGCGCACCTCGATTCAGGAAGGCAAGACCATCACACTGAAGCCCCTGCCGCAGTAAGAGCGTGCGCAGCGTCGCAGCCGGGTGCCCCACCTTCGCGAAGCTAAGGTGGGTTTATCGCGCGCAGGCGCGATCCCTGCGTACACGAACCTGATGGCTCAATACAATGGTGGGCAGGAGCGGTTCGCGCCTGGCGCGAATACCCAGGTTAGCTTCGCGAACCTGGGGCACCCACATCAGGAGAGCTTTATGAAGGCGTTGCTGCTCGAAGAGTATTCCCGGCTTGAAGTGAAAGAGATGCCCGTACCTGAGATTGGTTCGGATGAGGTTCTGATCCGCGTGGGTGCGTGCGGCATCTGCGGCAGCGATGTGCATGGCTACGACGGCAGCAGCGGCCGCCGCATTCCTCCCATCGTCATGGGCCATGAAGCCGCAGGCGTAATCGAAACAGTTGGCACGGACGTTACGGAGTGGAAACCCGGTGACCGCGTCACCTTCGACTCCACCGTCTACTGCGGCAAGTGCGACTACTGCCTGCGCGGCGAAGTGAACCTGTGCAACAACCGTCAGGTAGTCGGCGTGTCCTGCAATGAGTTCCGTCGCCACGGTGCGTTTGCGGAATACGTCAGCGTCCCTGCACGCATCCTCTATCGCCTGCCCGAAGACTTCCCCATGGAAGAGGCAGCGATGCTGGAAGCTGTCTCCATCGCACTGCACGGCGTAAACGTAACGAAGATGAAGGGCGGCGAATCCGCGCTCATCATCGGCGCAGGCATGATCGGACTACTGACCGCGCAAGCAGCGCGGGCCAAGGGATGCAAATCCGTAATGATTGCCGATGTGGATGCCGCACGCTTGAAAATGGCCGAAGCAGTCGGCATCCCTGACACGCTGCACATGAGCGGCAAAGAACTGATCGACGAAGTACTGAAGCGCACCGACGGCGAGGGTGTTGACGTTGTGCTGGAAGCTGTAGGTCGCGGCGAAACTGTGGTTGCATCCATCGAATGCGTGCGCCGCGGAGGCACGGTCACACTCATCGGCAACATTCAACCGGAAGTACCATTGCCATTACAGCGTGTGGTGACTCGCGAGGTTCGCCTACAGGGTTCATGCGCTTCTGCTGGTGAATATCCTGAGGCTATTCGCCTGATGGCCAGCGGCGCGATTACCGTGAAGCCCCTGATTTCTGCGGTGTCATCGCTGGAAGAGGCTGCAAGTTACTTTGATCGTCTGCACGCACGTGAAGCTGGATTGTTGAAGGTTGTGGTGACGCCGAACTCCTGACAGTCCTTATAATTCGTCATCCTGAGCGCAGCGGAGTCGAAGGATCTGCTTTCTTGTCCCACGATGGAATGTTGCAGGAAAGCAGGAAAACACTCCCAGACGCATTGCAGATAACACAGAGGAAAGCAGGTCCTTCGGCTATGCACTTCGCGCTCCGCTCAGGAGGACGATTTATTACACGCTGCATGTTCTGCTCAGGATGACGGCTTCGCCAAAATAAATTAAGAGGTAAGAATGGCAGAGAATCTGTTTGATCTAACCGGCCAGGTGGCCATTGTTACCGGCGCATCCCGTGGCCTCGGTCAGTACTTCTCACGTGCACTCGGTCGTGCGGGTGCGAAACTCGTGGTCACGTCTCGCAAGGCGGGTGATTGCGACGCCTTCATCGCAGAGCTTGCTTCGATGAACATTGAAGCAAAGGCGCTGGTGCTCGACGTGCGTGATGAGGCAAGCATCAAGGCTTTCTCAGACGCTGCGCCGCAGCAGTTCGGCAAGGTCGATATCCTGGTGAACAACGCAGGCATGAACATCCGCAAGCGTGCGCTGGACGTCACGTGGGATGACTGGAACGCCATCCTCGATACCAACCTACGCGGTGCATTCTTTATCGCACAGGGCATTGCACGACACATGATCACGCAGAACTACGGCCGCATCATCAATGTAGGCTCCGTCACCAGCGTTTGCGGCTCTGCTGGGCTTGGACCATATGGTGCAAGCCGCGGCGGCATCAAGCAACTGACCATGTCACTGGCGGATGACTGGGGCGAGCACGGCATCACCGTCAATGTCCTCGCGCCAGGATGGTTCAAGACCAACCAGAATAAGGCCATGTATGAGGACGAAGGCTGGGTGGAGTATCTGGTTGAGCGCATCCCCATGAAGCGTCCCGGCGCACCAAACGACCTTGATGGAGCAGTCGTCTTCCTTGCCAGCGAAGCATCGCGCTATGTCACCGGACAGACCATCCTGATTGACGGCGGTATTTCTGTAGGAGCAACGCGGGCGTTGGTAAAGAAGTAAAGAGCGAACGCGGCGATCGGTACGGACACGCAGCGTCGCAGCGAAATCGTTGCGAACGCTGTTCGTTCTTTATCCCTGCAACGCTTCGCGCACATCAATGGGCTCAATGCGCCCCAGCAGCACAAAGTACGATGCGATCCCGATCACGATGTAGATAGCAGGAATGGCGAAGGCAAGCGTGTAGCTATGCGTTGCACCTACGGTATATCCAGTAACGATAGGCGCAAGGATGGCAGAAATCTGGTTCGCAAAATTAACGATTCCGCCCACCTTGCCAGTGCTTGTATTGGGCACCAGGAACGACGGCAGACTCCAGATAACCGGTGATGCCGCGGACAATCCGCCAATGGATAACGTGATGCACACCAGCGCCGCGGTTACTGTATGCGCGAAGGCGGCGCCAACAATCCCGAGCCCGCAGATGGTTCCACCAATCAGCACCGTACGCCGTACCGTGCTGGCGTTGTAGCCGTGGCGGATGAGCGTATCGACTAAGACCCCACCGATGAGGAAGCCACATGCGGCCGCCACAAGCCAGGGCACACCCGTGTACAGGAACGACTGTTGCAGGGTGATGTGTTGGGTCTGCGCAAGATACGTTGGCAACCACGTGACCAGCAGGTAGAAGACATAGTTGTACGCACCGGACCCAATGGCCAGGCCGATGATCTTCTTCTGGCGCAGCAACTGTCCAAGCGGGATAGGAGGTGCGATGATCTGCGCAGCATCGCCGCCGGGCACAATCGATGGTGTGCGGATGACGTTGCGCATGGAGAAGCGGCCCGGCTCACGATACAACAGGGCGAACAGCGCCATATACGCAAACGACAATACTGCGGTGAAGCCGAAGGACCAGCGCCAGCCGACTTCCAGCAGCAACAGTCCCAGCAGCGGAACACCGATGGCATTGGCAAGCTTTGCCGATCCATCGAATAGCGCCGTTGCAAGGGAACGTTCGTGCGCGGGGAACCATGCTCCCACAGCTTTTGCGTTGGCAGGAAACGTTGGAGCTTCACCAATACCCAGCAATAATCGCGCTGCAAAGAAGAAGATGATTCCCGGCGCGAAGGCCGCAGCCAGCGATGCGATACCCCAGATCAGTACCGACCATAGGGTGACCTTCCGGACACCGAACAGGTCCAGGACTACGCCGGTGGGGAGTTGGCAGGCGGCGTAGGTCCAGGAGTATGCCGCGGAAAGCTGGCCGAAGACCTGCGGTGTAATGCCGAAGCTGTCCACCAGCGCATCGTGCGATACCGACAGGTTGACGCGATCAAAGTAGTTGACCAGCACGCCCACACCAAGCAGCACGCCGATGGTCCAACGGTAACGTTCCGCGGGCGCGTAAGTATCTGTGTAGTAGGTTTCGCCGGCCATTAGGGGTGAGGCCAGTGTAAGTTACCGCGGCGTCTGTGCCGAACGGCGAATGCGGCTGACGAGTGCCGAGGTAAGAAATACGCCGGCGATCACGAGGACGGCGATGCCTACCGGCACGCCAACCCAGCGGTAGGCGATGGAGAAATCCACCTTGTGGCCAAACATGGTCGCGACCAGCAGCGACATGATGGCGAGGAACGTGGCCGCGAAGAAGGCCGCCGCGCCGCTGGCCAGCGAGAGCAGAATCGTCTGTAAGACGCTGAAGTCGCCGACGGGAGCACCCAGGAAACGGGGGCCGGTGTAGCCGGGTGCGATCTGCGGGCGGGATGCGGATGTGTCTGCCATGTGAATTACGGCTGCCTCAGCCATTAGAATACCGCTTGGAATGGTTGAAGCTCTGATAACCGATCTACTGACGCCGGAAGAGGCCGCGCAACAGGCGCAGGCAACGACCGCCCCCAATGGCCTGCAGTACGCTACGCTGGGACGGCTTGACCTGCCGTCGCTGACGGCGGACGAGATTGCGCGGCTGGTGGGAACCGTTCCAACCGGTCTTAGCAATGGCCTGAGCACCTTTCGGTACGTCTTTGTGCCGCTGGCGCTGAGCGGCGCCCGGCTGGAGGGTGGCGACACCGCTGCCTTTCCGCTGGTTGACCGCACCCTGATTGCACCTGCATACAGCCCGGCCCTGGCCGATCGCGCCATCTGCCATCGCAATGCGCAGGTGGATGGCAAGGAAGTGGTCTTTCTGAGCAGCCGTCTGCACAGCGACCGCTTTGCGCTGGCATTCGAGTTCTTCATCAACATCGCGCATAACTTCACGGACACCATTGGCGTTCCACCCAGCTTCGGCGAGCTGCTTTGGCAGCAGGTGATCGCGAATGTGCGCGGGGAGACGTCCATTGATGCATGGGAGGACCGGGCGGGTGCGCTGGGTGTCTCCGTGGCGGAGCTGGATGCGCGTGCACGCGGTTCCGCCCCACGCGGCACCGTGGATGAGAAGGCCCGCACCAGCTACTATGCCGCGGCCTTTGCCGACACGCTGGCGATCTACCTGCTGAGCGTGTTCATGGACTTCGACTACAGCGACCTGCGTGAGCGCGAGTATCCGCTGCTGGCTGCACCGGCGCTGGCGGAACGGCTGCGCGCCATCAGCAAGCTGTTCCCGCCGAACGATGGCTACCTGTTCCAGATCCTGTATCGGCGGCGCGGCTAACGATGATTGCTCATCTGCGCGGACGCCTGCTCTCCAAGTCACCCAACGCTGTCATTGTGGACTGCGGCGGCGTTGGCTATGACGTGGCTATCAGCGTGACCACGTTCACCTCGCTGCCGAACGAAGGTGGCGAGGTTTCGCTGCACATCAACACGCAGGTGCGTGAGGATGCGATTGCACTGTTCGGCTTCACGGACCGCGATGAGAAGAAGCTGTTTGAGCGGCTGATCACCGTCAGCGGCATTGGGCCGAAGCTGGGCATTACCGTGCTCAGCGGGCTTTCTGCGGAGCGTCTTGTGAGCGCTATTCGCGGCGGCGATACTGCGATGCTGGTGAAGATTCCGGGCATTGGCAAGAAGACCGCCGAACGCGTGGTGTTGGAACTGAAGGACAAGCTGGACGATCTGCAATCCGCTGCGCCCGCGCAGACATCCGGATTCCAGGGCGGGCCTGTGGTGGACGATGTGTTGTCCGCGCTGGTGAACCTGGGCTACAAGCGCGATAGCGCCCAGCGCGCCGTGGAGACAGCCATTGCGAAACATGAAAGCGTTGAGCTGACGATCCGCACGGACTTCGATGCACTGTTCCGGTACGCGATGCAGGCTATCCGGTAGGGGTACCCCTCCCCCTGTTTTTCTAAAAATCGATCGTTCCGTGGGCGCGCGGGGTTGAAGTTATGCTCCTGTTTGTTTTGGTGGCCGCGCGGTTTTCTTGGTTGCGGATTCTTACGGCAGGGCTGAAGCCCTGCCCTTCCGAAAGAGGACGCACATTCGTGCGTATGATCGCGCTGATGCGCGATGCCCAGGTTAGCTTCGCGAACCTGGGGCACCCGATTTTGTGGTTGATGGTTTTTTTGGGGTTTCCTGGTGCGTTGTAGAAGGTGTGGAGAAATGCAGGTCCTTCGGCTTCACTTCGTTTCGCTCAGGATGACGGTCTACGACCGTATGAGCTTCGCTGGGGATAGTCTTTGACTGCAGGAGCCTTGTAGCGCTCACAGGGATGGTCTTTCGACCATTGGAGCTTCGTCTTGCGAAGCTGGTTTTGGCTGGAAGCGTGGCGAGGGTTTTGGCAAAGGGCAAAACTGTGAATCCGGGGATTATGTGTGTAATCCAACTAGGAAGCACATATGCGCTATGAACCGGAACACAAAACGCGAACCCGTGATCAGATTGTGCGGAACGCCGCTCGTAAACTTCGCGCTGAGGGGCTGAGCGGCCCTGGCGTGGCCACCATCATGAAGGCGTCGGGGCTGACAGTAGGCGGATTTTATAAGCACTTTCGGAGCAAGGACGACCTTGTCGTCGATGCAATTAACCAGGGATTCTCAGAGTTTGACGATGAGGCCGATTCCTTCCTGCAAGGTGTGCCGCATGAAGACAGGTGGAAAGAGATTGTTCGGCGGTATCTGTCACCGGAGCACTGTGACCACCCGGAAATCGGTTGTCCGGTTGCAGCGTTGGCACCCGAGATTGCCCGGGCCGAACTCACTGTGCGGGAACAGGTTACAGGCCTAATCAAGGCGCGCGGTGGCCGTTTGCTGGAACTGATACCGGGGGCGACGACAGAGGAACGAGAACGAAACTTCTTTGTCATTTTCAGCGCGATGGCGGGTGCCATTTCGGTAGCACGCATTCTCCCCGAGGCGGCTGATCGCCAAAAAGTGTTGCAGGACATGCGAGACCATCTTTTGCGCAGCTACTGATTTTTGCAGCAATAGGATTTTTTGCATCAATAGGATTATAGGAATAATCCTATTCTGTACATGAGGTCGATAAACGAGCTTGTGGGCGCTGAAAAGACCGGGGATTGGCCCGTATCAGATCGCGCGAAAGGACTCCTATGAAACTCACCGGGCGCACCATTCTTATTACCGGAGGCTCTGCCGGTATTGGCCTTGCTTTCGCTCTCAAGTTCCTCGAGTTTGGCAACCAGGTCATCGTAACCGGTCGCCGGCAAGCGGTGCTGGATGAGGTAAAGGCGAAGTACCCGAAGCTCCACACGATCCAGAGCGACGTGGCGGACCAGGCACAAATCACCACCCTGGCGGCGCGCGTCAAGGTGGACTTTCCCACGCTGGATGTGCTGATGAACAACGCAGGTATTCTCGCCTACAAAAATCTCAAGGCACCGGTGACTGACCTGGCTGGCTTGATGACGGAGATGAATGTCAACGTGGGCGGTGTCGTTGGTACGACGTCCGCGTTCATCGACATTCTCACGGCCAACAGGGGAACGGTAATCAACGTGTCCTCCGGGCTGGCCTTCGTGCCGCTGCCGGCCGCTCCGATTTACTCAGCCACCAAGGCCGCGATCCACTCCTACACGCAGTCGCTGCGGTTCCAATTGGAAGAGACCGGCGTGGAAGTCATTGAGCTGATGCCGCCCGCGGTGAAGACCGATATGACGACCGAGATTGCGGAGGGCGGCGGCAAGGTGATCACCACGGATGAGCTGGTGAAGGAATCCTTTGCTGCCTTTAAGGCAGGCGCTTCCGAGATCCGGCCGGGGCAATCCAAACAGCTCGCTCTGTTGCGTCGCCTTGCCCCCGATTTCATCAACCGGCAGCTGTGGAAGGCATCCAGGAAGCTGGTGCCGGCTTAGCCGCCATTTTGGTTCGCTTTCGATTGGCGGGATGCTGCGCTTTGATGGAGATCGTGTTTCAGCGGCGTTTGCGTTTGTTGTCGATGGTGGGCCAGTAGGCGAGGGGCTTCTCGTAGAGGTCGCCGGTGAGGTCGGTTACTACGGAGCTTAGGCGCGCCTGTGCATCGCCGATGGCCTGGTTGTAGACCAATGGGCCGATCTCCTGGAGGATGTAGTCGAGCAGCATGCCTGCCGGAAGATCGCCGATGGGTTCCGGGAGATTCTCTTCAAAGTAGCGTTTGAGGGATGCGATGGCGTCGGTGCGGTTTTGGCGATTGAGTTCGATGGGCATCTGATTGTCCAAATGGAATCGTAGCGGATGGAGAAGGATGCAGGTCCCCCTTCGCTCTGCTGGGTTCGTGCTTCGCACGAATACCCAGGTTAGCTTCGCGAACCTGGGGCACCCGGTTTTGGGGGTGCTGGTTCGTTTTGGGTTTCCTGGTGCGTTGTAGACAGTTGAGAGGAATGCAGGTTCTTCGGCTCCACTTCGTTTCGCTCAGGATGACGGTCTTTGATCGTATGAGCTTCGCTGGGGATGGTCTTTGACCGTTTAAGCTTCACTGGTTCGTGCTTCGCACGAAGATCGAGATTCGCTTCGTGAACCTGGAGTACCCGTTACCTGGGCACCCGGTTATGACTGTTCGTTAGACCAATCCGGCGCGTTGCTGGTGATCCGCTATGGCGGCGTTGATTTCCAGCGCGAGGGCAAGAGCGTTGCGGCCGTTGTGGCCGGTGACGCGGGGTTCCTGCCGCGTGCGGATGGCTTTGAGGAAGTCTTCGATTTCAAGGCGCAGGGGTTCGCCCGGTTCCGTGGGGATTTTGCGTAACGACAGACCTGCCGAGGGATGTTCCTGCGCGGGGATGGGTGTGCCAGGCCGTGCTGAAGCTGGGGATACTGCGTTGGAAGATACGGAATCGAATGAGGCTCCGCCGGGCGAGGTGAGGCCACCTTGTGCGGCGAGATCGCGGGCGATGGGTTGATCAGAAAGGGTGGCCTGCGCTGCGGTCTTTTCAGCGGCGATGGCCTGCTGTGCGGCACGCAGGGAGGCGAGGTGCGCTTCTACCTCTTCGGCGGTGTGTGATTCGTCGCGACCGGTGGATGCGGCAAACAATGCCTGCATCTGCGCGGCGGTGAGGGAGGCTGCTGCTGTGACGTCGATCATGAGCAGGTCCTGCCGCGCGAAGTCGAGTGAGAGGTACTGGTGTGGCTGGAAGAAACGCAGCTTGCGGACGCGTTCCGTGGAGATGCGCGACGCGGTGAAGTTGGCAACGGCTCCGCTTTCGAATTCGACGCGGACATTGGCGATGTCTGTCTTCTTCGACAAGACGGGCAGGCCTACGGCGCGGACTTCGCGGATGGGCGAATCGGCGAGGGTGAGCACGATGTCGAGATCGTGGATCATGAGGTCGAGCACAACATCCACATCGAGCGAGCGCGGCGTAAAGATGCTGAGCCGGTGCGACTCAAAAAACATGGGTTGGTGAACGAGCGATGTGGCTGCCGTGACGGCGGGGTTGAACCGTTCGAGATGGCCCACCTGCACGATGCAGCCGTGTTCGCGTGCGGCGGCGAGGATGCTATCGGCCTCTGCCAGCGACGAGGCGATGGGCTTTTCAATGAGGACGTCGATGCCTGCCTCAAGCAGCGCGATGGCCGCGGAGGCGTGGTGGATGGTGTGCGTGCAGACGCTGGCGGCGGCGATGCCCAGGCCCGCGGCGAGAAGCTCGTCCACAGAGGCGAAGACAGGGATGCCGTATTCCGCGGCGACGGCGGCGCGGGCGGGTTCGCTGGGGTCGGCACAGGCGGCGAGACGGATGCCTGCACCGGCCTGTTCCAGCGCGCGATAGACGCGGAGATGGTTGCGGCCGAAGGCTCCGGCGCCGATAACGGCGATGGCCGTGGCGCCGGAATGAGCAGTGTGGCTCATGCGCTTACTTGGCTTCGACGGCCTGGCGGCAACGAGCGTAAAGCTCAAGCAGCGATGCGACCTGATCCTCGGCCCTGGGCGTGGCGGTGCCGGCGAATCCGGGAGTGCCGCCGCCGGTGGACTTGACCACGTTGGCGGTGGAGGCGATGAACTTGAGAAGGTCGAGCGCGATATCTTCCGTGCGGCGGGCAGCGCCAGTGATGGGCAGTTCCATGGATGATTCCTCAGTTTCTGAGGATACCCGATGCAACCTTTTGTGTGCTTTGGGGTATTTGTAAGTGACTGATTCCACGCGGGGAACCCGATAAAATACGCCAAAACACTGGTGTTTTGCGTGGGAAGTTGGTAGGCTGACACAGGTTTGAGGGTTCTAAGAACCCCAATCACAGTGCAGACAGGTTTCGGGCTTACCGGTCCACCTGCTGCCGAATCCGCGCGAGGCGCAGGCACACAGTGCCGCTCCAGTCGTGCAGAAGCGCCAAGGCGACGGCAAGATCGCCAAATCCCAAAGAAAGAAGACAGGAAGACAGCGGAGCTCAGGGACATTGCCGTGCGTTTTTATCTGTCGCATTTTGCGACAGCAAGAATTCCGGTAAACCTACCCTGTGACCAGCACAAGCAGAAACACGCGCGCGCTCGTTGACTTTTCTCCGCCCCATTGCTCCTGGCCTAGCAGGCAGTTCATTGATCCACGCAACCGAAAACGGTTCGGAAAATAATCTCCCGGTCCACCCCGCGAAAGTTACCCGCGGAATTGCATCACTCTCCCGCACCCTGTTACGCAGCCGCGCTGTTCTACGGCTGGCCCGCAAGCGCCACTCGCTTGCCCTAGGATTGGCATTGGCCACCGGCGCCGCTGTTTCTGCCGCATACGCTACGGTTTCCGTGGTGACGCACCAGGTGGAAGCTCACGACGCACGTGTTGAGCCGCTGGCCCCTGCACCTGCTCCGCCCGCTCCACCGGTGGAACTGACGAAGAAGCGTCATCCGATTCTGAGTTTCCGCGCGACTGCCTTCCGCGGACTGGCCTCCTGGTATGGAGAGGTCTGGAATGGACGCACCACCGCCAGCGGAGAAACCTTTGACGAAACGAAGCTGACCGCCGCCCACAAGACGCTGCCGCTGGGCACGATTGTCCGCGTGACCGACATGGAAAACATGAAGTCGGTGGTGGTGAAGATCAATGATCGCGGCACACTGGCTCCCGATCGCGTGATTGACCTGTCGAGTGCCGCAGCGAAAGAGCTGGGCATCATTGAGCAGGGATTGGCGAAGGTGAAGCTGGAGATCGTTAAGAAGGCTTCCTAACCGTTTCTCAAAGAGAACGACTTTCACGAAAGGGTCCGCGCTGCGCGGACCCTTTGTGCTTTGTATAAGCCTGGGTGGGAAGGTTCGTGCTTCGCACGAATACCCAGGTTAGCTTCGCGAACCTGGGGCACCCGGTTTGGTGGCTGCCGATGCGTTTTGGTTTCCTGGTGCGTTGTAGAAAGTGTGGAGGAATGCAGGTCCTTCGGCTTCACTTCGTTTCGCTCAGGATGACGGTCTTTGGCCGTATGAGCTTCGCTGGTTCATGCTTCGGCGAATGGCCAGGTTCGCTCCGCTCAGAATGACAGGCGGAAGAGGATGGCCTGATAGGGGCGGACCGGAAGACGTAGCTTTGCTTTGCCGTGATGTGTACCTGGAACGCTGGTGATGGTGTTGCGCACAGTGTCGATGAGTTCTGCAGTGAAGGTTCCTTCAGGTAAAGGAAACTCGTACCAGACGGGTTGATGCTCATCCATGAAATAGAGGATGGTCTGCGCCTGTTTGCCGTCTGCGCCGCCGTAGACCGTTGCGTTGAGGTAGTACGGCTTGTCCTGCGCGAAGAAGCCCATGCGTGCATTGGGTGTGGGTGCGGATGCTTCAACGAGCTTGCGCAGTTGCGCGATGGCCGCAGAACTTTCGCCGTGCAGTGTGCCGCCGTGCGACCACCACAGTGTGGGTGTGGTGTCTTCGTTGAAGGCGGCTTCTGTGTCAGGTAAATAAGTTTCGCCGTGCGTGACGTAGCAGCCGTTGATGACACCGAGCCAAAAACGACGCACCATTTCAGCGGCGCTGATGTTGCCCCAGCGTTTGTTGAGGTTGCCCTCATACTTGCATTCGTCAAAGCCCACTGGCTTCTTCCATGCGGCGAGCCACTGCGGTGCTTTGTCGAACTCGTCGGTCTGCAGGCTGGCGTGGGTAACCCACGGGTGCGCGTAGTCGTATGGCGTGACGGAGTAATGGATGCTGCGCAGGTGATGATGCGCGTCTGCTGCTTCGAGGACGTGGAAGAGGCGATCGAAGTCGGCGAGTGTCTTCTGCTTCATCAAGTCCCACTCGTTTGCGAGCGACCACCAGACGTTGCGATAGGCGCCGAGGCGCGCGACGACGTAGCGCAGATAGAGCGCGTCTGTCTCTGGCGACATGGACTGATAGCCCCAGCGGTCGTAGGGATGAAACAAGATGAGGTCGGCTTCGATGTTGAGCTTCTGCAGATCGAGGATGCGTTGTTCGAGGTGAGCAAAGAAGCGTGGATCGAAGCGGGTGTAGTCGTTGGTGTTGTTGGTGCGCGGGAAGGGATAGAACGGCGGTTCGTTGTGGTTGTACTCGTAGTGCTTGGGGAAGATGCACATGCGGATTTTGTTGAAGGGCGCGGGCTGCAACGTGGCGAGTGTTTGCTGTTGCAGCGATTCGCTTTGATGAATCCATGCATAGCTTGTGGTGCCGAAGGGGAAGTACGGCGTGCCATCGGCGTAAGAGAAGTGTTGCGTATTGTGAACGATGATGGGACCGTGCGCATTTGGCAATGGCCTGGTGACGGTGAAGTTGCCGGTCTTGCCTGCGAGCGATGCGTTGTTGCTGGCGGTGGCGTAGGTCCATTCGCCTTCGGCGTCGGGCATGAAACGGACTTTGTAGTTCCCTTCGCCATCGTAGAAGCCGGGCACGCGAACGTTGCGATGGCCGAGGTGGAAATCGGCAGCGAAGTCGACTTCCATGAAGGGATTGCCGGTGGCGGGGCCTTGCAGCGTGAGTTCGAAGACCTCCCATTGAGGTATGGGTGCGTGTTGCTGCCGGGCTTTTGGCTGTTGTGCTGTGAGCGTGGTGGGCAACAGGGCAGCAGCGGCTCCGCTGTACTTCAGGGCATCGCGACGAGTGAGGTTTGGCACGGCAATAGCGTATCTCGTTTTGGGGCGCAATTTTTCATGAACGATGCCGGGGCTTTATGCGTATCGAAGAGTACGGACCGGACCTTCGCTTCTTCTATGTCGTCTTGCGACGTCTGGTTCCCTGTTCCAAACACACGGGAGTTTCGCGATGCGCCTTCGATTGGTTCGCACACTTTTGCTTGCAGCACCACTCGTTCTTACCGGTGCTGCGTTTTCCGTGAATGCGCAACAGCCGGCGGCATCGGAGCAAACGCAGGCTGCGCCGGTGTGGGACATTGTGAGTATCAAGCCGCATAAACCGGGCGATGAAGATGTAAGCGAGCACTTCTCGCCTGCAACCTACACGGGGCGGAATGTCACCTTCAAAATGCTGATCAGCCAGGCCTATGGCGTGAAGGAGTGGCTGATCTTTGGAATGCCTTCGTGGGTGGGTTCGCAGCACTGGGATATTGAAGCCAAGGTCAGCGAGCCGGATATGAAGGTGATGCGCAAGTTGAGCCGCGAGGAACGACGGGCGATGTTGGTTGCTCTGCTGCGAGACCACGTTGGGCTGGTGGCGCATAAGGAATCGAAGATGCAGCCAGTGTTTGAGATGACGGCGCTGCCGGAGGGTGTGAAGTTCAAGGCAGTACCGGCGCCTTCGAGTTCTGATAGTGGGGAAAAGCCGAGGCAGGGAAGCCAAATGACCATAGACGATGGTTTGATCAGCGGCAGAGGCGTCAACATGACAACACTGGCCGATGCGCTGGCCTCCAAGGTGGAACGCAACATTGTGGATCAGACCGGCCTGAAGGCGGAGTATGGCTACATTATTGATCTGCACTGGACGCCGGAGGAGCGCGACAAGGGCAATGACAACGGCAGCGGAACCGATGCTCCTCCACCTTTTTTTGAGGCTGTGCGCGAACAGCTTGGGCTGAAGATGGTGCCGGGCAAGGCCGAAGTGCCCACGGTGGTGGTGGAGCACATTCAACAACCGGATGCGAATTGATAGATTCTGCATTCCGATGCGGTGCACGCTGCGGATACCATCGTGACGGCGTTCTCGCCCTACCTACAACTATGCTCACTCTGAATCGTTGCCGCCTGTTTGTTCTGGCTCTTGTCCTCTGTGGCATGGGCTCTGCGATGTGCCGTGCTCAGACGCCGTACACGGGCCCTTTGCCGGTGTTTGATGTGGTGACGATCAAGCCACACAAGGCTGGTGACAACAACACGAGCGTTAGCCGCAGTCCGACTAATCTGCAGGCGACGAACATCTCGTTGAAAGAGATGATCGCGGGCAACTACAACGTGAAGGCGTGGCTGATCTTTGGGCTGCCGCCGTGGGCTGAGTCGCAGAAGTGGGACATTGTTGCGAAGGTCAGCGAGCCTGATCCGGCGGTGATGAAGAATCTTTCGCGCGAGCAACGCAATGACATGGTAAAGGCGCTGCTGAAGGAACGCTTTGGTCTGCAACTGCACATGGATAGCAAGGTGCAGCCGGTGTTTGAGATGACAGCGATGCCGGAGGGTGTGAAATTCAAGGAGAGTGCGCCACCACCGAAGAATGATGACGGTACTCCGGGTAAGAGTCCGGGCGCGAGCACGAGCACGTCCGACAGCCACATGGTGGCGCACCACGTGAGCATGAAGAGCTTTGCGGAGAACCTGTCGTATCGCGTGGAGCGCACGGTGGTGGACAAGACGGACCTGCACAGCGAGAACGGTTACGAGCTGGAGCTGTCGTGGACGCCGGACGAGAAGAACAACGGTGGCGATAACGGATCAGGGCAAGAGGCTCCTCCGCCGATCTTTGCGGCAGTGAAGGAACAGCTTGGGTTGAAGCTGTCGCCTGCGAAGGCTGAGGTGCCGACGATTGTGATTGATCATGTGCAGATGCCGGATGCGAACTAACTTCCGGCATTTCGATTTACAACGTTGTACAGATACCATCGGAGGGGCCGTGCGTGTCTCATCTGCAACCATGATTAGCCTGAATCGTCTTCGTCTCATCGTGCTGGGTCTTGCGTTATGTGGGACTGCGGCTTGTGATGCCCAGATGCCGCTGCCTCCGCTGCAATCCGGTAGTGGAGGTTACACGGGTGAGGTGCCGCAGTTTGACGTCATCTCCGTGAAGCCGCATAAGCCTGGCGAAGACAGGATGATGATGCACTGGGGGCAATCCGATTACAAAGCGGTCAACATGACGCTGAAGAACATGATCAGCAACGTGTACGACGTGAAGTCATGGCTGGTGTTTGGCTTGCCTGGGTGGGCAGAATCGGCGCACTGGGACATTGATGCGAAGGTGAGCGCGCCGGACGTGAAGGTGATGTCGAGCCTTACGAATGAGCAGCGCCGCACCATGATTGGCGGCATTCTGAAGGAACGTTTCGGCCTGGTGGTGCACACAGAGAGCAAGGTGCAGCCGGTGTTTCTGCTGACGGTGATGCCCGACGGTCCGAAGTTCAAAGAGAGCCCTGCGCCGCTGCCGCATGCAGAAGGCGAGAAGCCGAAGCCGCACGGCATGTGGCGCATGGGGCCGGGTTCGCTTTCGGCGACGGATATGCCGATGCCACAGCTCGCGGGCAACCTGTCGTACTTCGTGGAACGCACCATCGTGGACAAGACCGGGCTTACCGGGAACTACGATGTGGAGTTGAAATGGACACCGGAAAGCCGTGCCAATGCAGGAACGGATAACGGCACCGGCGATGCACCACCGGCCATCTTTGAAGCCCTGAAGGAACAGTTGGGGTTGAAGCTGACGGCGGATAAAGCGCCTGTGCCTACTGTTGTGGTGGATAAGATTTTGCAGCCTGAGGCGAATTAAGTTTTGTTGGTTTCCTTGCGCGTTGTAGTGGTGCGAGAGGAATGCAGGTCCCCTTCGCTTTGCTCGAGGGCATGCTTCGACTTCGCTCAGGATGACGGCCTTCGACCGTAAGAGCTTCGCTGGTGACGAACTTCATTCGTAGGAGCTTCGTGTTGCGAAGCTGGTTGGTTCTTTGGCTGGGAGCTTTGCGCAGTGTAGGTGAAGGAGAATGTGTCGGGATTCTTCGCTGTGCTCAGAATGACGAACTTACTGGAGAGGCAATGCGAATAGCGAAGGTGATGATTGCGATGGTGATGGTGTTGCCGTATGTGGCGGTATCGCAGGAGAAGACACCGTTGCAGTTCGATGTGATTACGGTGAAGCCGCACAAAGAAGGCGACACCTCCATGTGGCGACGATGGACAAGCAGCGGGCTGGAGGGACACAACCTTTCGCTGAAGAGCCTGGTTTCTGTTGCGTACGATGTGCAGCCGTGGCTGGTGTTCGGGTTGCCGCCGTGGGCGGAGTCCACGCGATGGGACCTTATGGCGAAGGTCACCGATCCAGAGATGAAGCCGATTGATAAGCTCACCGGGCCGGAACGGCTTGTGTTGATTGGCAGCATTCTGCATGATCGTTTTGGGCTGGTGGCGCATAACGAGACCAAGGTGCAGCCGGTGTTTGTGATGACGGCGATGCCGGATGCTGTGAAGCTGAAACAGAGTGCGCCGCTGCCGCCGGGTGAACCGCTGCCGAAGTTTGGACGCAGTTCGTTTTCAATCAACAACGGTGTGGCACAGGCTAAGAATGAAAAGCTTGCCGATCTGGCGAGTACGCTGTCGGGGATGGTGGGACGCACCATCATCGATAAGACGGGCCTGACGGGGGAGTACGATTTTGAGTTCCGATGGCAGCCGGAGTCGCAGGCAAACGGCGGCGATAACGGTGCGGCAGATAGCGATCGACCAGCAACGATTGTGGATGCGTTGAAAGAACAGCTTGGATTGAAGATAACGGCGGATAAAGCGCCTGTGCCTACGGTGGTAGTGGACAAGATTTTGCAGCCGGAGGAGAACTGACGTTGCGGTCGATGGGGTTTTGGCGACGATGCTGTTATGCAATTGTGTTGCTGAGTGCAACGCGCGTTGCTGCGGCGCAGGACACACCGCAGTTTGACGCAATTACAGTTCGTCCGCATGACAAGAACGATCCCAGCCAGGACGGTGGTATTCACTGGGCTGGGTTAGTCTTTGAAGCAAAGAATGTTCCGCTGACATTCCTCATGGTGCAGGCCTTTGGGGTGAAGAAGTGGCTGATTGCGGGTTTGCCCGCATGGGCAGAGAAGACTACGTGGGATGTGAACGCCAAAGTCAGCGAAGGCGATCTGAAGCTGATGCAGAACATGACGCGCGAGCAACGCAGCAGGATGTTGCAGGCGGTGCTGGCGGAGCAGTTCCAGTTGCGCTACCACTATGAGTTGCGCGTGGAGCCGGTCTATGAACTGGCAGTATTGCCCGGCGGTCCAAAGTTCAAACCAACCCCTTCTGTGGCCCATGGCAGTGGATGGACCTTTACGCAAGGACTGGTCAAGGTAGAAGCCATCACCATGGCGCAGTTTGTGAATGGTCTTTCGCCGCTGGTGGAGCGGGTGGTGGTGGATAAGACTTCGTTGGCCGGGATGTATGACATGGAACTCCACTGGACGCCGGAAGCGAGCAGCGCTTCAAACACAGACAATGGATTGCCTGAGGCTGCGACGCCCGGCATCTACACGGCTTTGCGAGAGCAGCTTGGTGTGAAGCTGACGTCGGCAAAGGCTCCTGTCCCGGTGCTGGTGGTGGACAAGATGGAACAGCCTGAGGCGAATTAGGTTTTGCTGGTTTCCTTTTGCGTTGTAGTGGTGCGAGAGGAATACAGGTCCCCTTCGCTTTGCTCGAGGGCATGCTTCGACTTCGCTCAGGATGACGGCCTTTGGCCGTATGAGCTTCGCGTTTGCGAAGCTGGCTTCGTGGATGGAATGTACCAATGATTGTGCAGGGCGATGATTCATCGGGATACTTCGCTGCGCTCAGAATGACGGGCTTTGGCTGTTGGATCGCGCTCTGCGCGAATGCCCAGGTTCGCTTCGCGCACCTGGGGCACCCATTTCCGAGGCGCAATGAAGTTCTATGCTGAATGCATGAACGATGTTGCGCATGTGCTTGGGTTTGATGTGGGGGAGCGGCGTGTGGGCATTGCCGTGACCGATGCGCTGGGTATGGCGCAGCCTTTGATTACGATGGGGCGCTCAAGCCAGAAGGAAGAGATGCGCAACATTGCGCGACTGGTGCGCAAGCACAACGTTGCCGCGATGGTGGTGGGGCATCCGCGCAATATGGATGGCTCTGCGAGCACGCAGACGTTGAAGTGTGAAGCATACGCAGCCGTGTTGCAGAAACACTTTGCGATGCCTGTCCATTTACAGGATGAACGGCTTTCATCCGCAGAGGCGGATGCGTGGCTGGATGCGCGTGGCTATGCTCGCGGGGCTGAGCGCAAAGGCTTGCTGGATCGTGTGGCGGCCATGGTGATATTGCAGGATTGGATGGATGCGCAGGGCCGAACAAAGATGACACTGAGCGACGCGCCGTAGGACCTATTGCAACGACTGCATGTTCCTACAGGTGCGCCATGTACACCCTTGCAGAATCCGTGGCAAGGAAAATCGTACCTTGTGATGTACGTATTTCTTACCGTTGGTGGCACCTTTCACCACCTTTGGTGCAAGTGTTTTTTTCGTGAAATTTTTGCGACATGGGGCTTCCAGAGAGTGCTTCTCATCGTGCTACCATCAGGTTCGTTCCTCAAGCAGAGAAGGGCGTGAGTCCAGCTTGATTGGCTTGATTTGAATTTGCATCACATCACTGATCGGTAGTTGTCAAGGCTCTACCGACGGTTTTCAAAACAGAAACAGACGTGCGCATCCGCCAGGCAGTGCAGAGCGGAAAGGGTTTCGTTGTTTCAAAAATTTCGCTCGCGGCTGCAGTTCCCCCCAAGGCAATGCAGCCAAGGTTTGACAGTGAACGCCCGGACGCTGGTCCGGCAAGGCAAGGAAAGAACCGGATGTCATTTGGACCCACGGCATCGACCGTAACCGCTCCGCAGAACGCCTGGACACGTATCCTGGGCGCGCTTGAGATGAAGGTGAACCGGCAGTCGTTCCACACATGGTTGAAGCCCACGCGCTTCTCCCATGCGAACGGTCGCACGCTTTACATTCGCATCCCCTCGCAACAGTTTCAGCACATCGGCGACCGCTATGCGGACCTGATCCAGGAAGCGATTGAGAACCTGACGCTGGAAGTGGACGATGTCCGCTTTGTGACCGCGGAGGATGACCCCACAACACCAAAGACGCGCGAGGATGGTGGCTTTGCGCCGCTGCCTTCGCACTCGCCCAATGCGCCGCAGACGTCTTCGTCGCTGGCGCCGGGACGCGGTGCCGCACCACAGGCACCCAGCGCAGAGCAGGCACGTTTTGACTGGAACACGGCTGCGCAACTGAATCAGCGCTACCTGTTTGAAAACTTCGTGATCGGCAGCGGCAACCAGTTTGCCCACGCTGCCTCGCAGGCCGTGGCAGAGCGTCCCTCGAAGGCCTACAACCCACTGTTCCTGTATGGCGGCGTGGGTATGGGCAAGACGCATTTGATGCATGCCATTGGGCATGAGGTGAAGCGCCGCAATCCGCACGCCAACATCATGTATGTCTCCGGTGAGAAGTTCACCAACGAGATGATCAACAGCGTGCGCTATGACAAGATGACAGGCTTCCGCGATCGTTATCGCACGGTGGACGTTCTGCTGATTGACGATATTCAGTTCATCAGCGGCAAGGAACGTACGCAGGAAGAGTTCTTCCATACGTTCAATGCGCTGCACGAGAGCATGAAGCAGATCGTAATCACGAGCGATCGTCCGCCGAAGGAACTGGCGGAGCTGGATGATCGTCTGCGTTCACGTTTTGAGTGGGGATTGATCGTCGACATTCAGCCGCCGGATCTGGAGACGAAGGTGGCGATTCTGCAGAAGAAGGCAGAGAGCGAACGCGTTACGCTGCCGACCGATGTTGCCATGTTCGTCGCCAGCAATGTGCGCACCAACGTGCGTGAGCTTGAGGGTGCGCTGATTCGCCTGATTGCATGGTCAAGCCTGCACGGCGTGGAGATTACGCTGGCCACGGCGCAGCAGTGCCTGAAGCAGTTCATTGATACGCAAACGCGCAAGATCACTATCGAAGCCATTCAGAAGGCCACGGCAGAGCAGTTTGGCATGAAGATCAGCGAGTTGAAACAGAAGAACAATTCGCGCCAGATCGTGGTGCCGCGGCAGATTGCGATGTACCTGGCGAAGCAGATGACGGAGGCTTCGCTGCCAGAGATTGGTCGCCAGTTTGGCGGCAAGCACCACACGACAGTGATGCACTCCATTGCGAAGATTGATGAGCAGCGCAGGTCAGATAAGGCGTTGAGCTCCACAATCAGCAAGTTGATGGAGACGCTGAATTAAAGTGCAGATTAAGCTTTGGATATGCAAGGGCTTGGCAATGACCAAACCCTTGCATATTGCGTTGCAACTATCTATTGCTCAGTCAGCAATCGTCTTTAAGGGACATTGTGTCCAGCCTGCCGGGTGCCCCTCTCCGGGAGCTACATATCGAACACAAACAGTGGTCTCATGACGATTTTGAAATTCATCATAGTAGATCACCCGGCCACCTAGAATAGCCCGTTGAAGCCCAGCGTTCACCCTATCCGCTATGACTTGATCCACTATCGTGTCCGATGCACCATGACCTGGAAGAATCTGACCGTTAAACAGTTGACTGCTTACTTCAGGTGGCATGCTAAGTGTTTCGATTTTATTTTGAACATCTCTCCAATCGACCGTCCCATCCCATCCTCCAGAACCAGGGCCAGTCAGTAGAAGCTCCAAACGCTCATGAACGTCTAGTGCGGGTGAGTTTCCGTAATTTTTCCACGGTAGTACCCATTCAATCTTTTGCCCAGCTTGAATTTCGTCGAATACTTTGAGCTCGGATTTGTCGCCTAGTGGAAGCTCTACTCCTATCCATGGGCGCTTATCTGCTTGGAAATTTTTGTTGGCATCTTCAAGCGTTTGGTAGACGAAATAGACTGACAATATCGCAGCAATGAACCCAGCAGCACTAACCCAAGCCGATAATTTTGCTACCTTTAGAGACTTTCTTTCGATCTCGACGGATTCGCTCATGTCCGAAAGAGTATCAAGCTTCCTTCTTGCCCTTTTGTATTTATTAAGTGACCGGGTAGGTTCGATCTTTCCATTGGCCACCTTTGCCGCGATAAAACCTCACAGCCGAAGCCACGGTTGCTGCCATGTAGAACATGGCGATGAGTGGCAGGACGATGCCCCACAACGGTGACTGCTGATAGCGCCGCAGGATGGGTTGGAACAGCGCCGCCATCAGCACCCATGCCGCCGCGCCGCACCACATGGTTACGCCGTGTGTGTGCAGCGCGAGTGCGATGGGCGCGGCGTAAAGCAGCAACATGCCTGCGACTGTTCCCAGCAACAGCAGAGGTGAATAGTGCAACTGCACATAGGCGGTGCGGGCGATCATCTGCCAGATGTCGGCGAACTTTGGATACTCTCGCAGACTGGTTGCGCACGTGGCGTGGCCGAGCCATGTGGCATGGCCACCGCGTTTGACTTCGCGTGCAAGTGCACAGTCGTCGATCAGCTCGGCGCGGATGCGCGAGACACCTTCGATCCTGCGCAGTGCGGCCTGTGAGAGGAGCATGGTGCCACCGGCAGCTGCGGCCACTTTGCTGCGAGGGTCTGCCACGCGAGCGAAGGGATAGAGCATGGCAAAGAAGAAGACGAATGCGGGAATGCCGAAGCGCTCCGGCAGCGTCCTGCAACGGAGGCGCACCATCTCTGAGACTAGGTCGTAACCACCTGCCTGTGCTGCCGCTACCAACTGCGCCACATGGCTTTGCGCATGCACAATGTCCGCATCGGTGAGCAGCACGTAGTCTGCGTCCTCGGCATATTTCAGACCCTGCGATACGGCCCACATTTTGCCGGTCCAGCCTGAGGGCAGGGGTTGGCCCTGTAGGACGGTGAGGCGCGGATCTTCTGCGGCGAGGTCACGGGCGATTTCGCCAGTGCCGTCGGTGCTGTTGTCGTCGACGAGGATGATGCGCAGAGGCCAAGGGTAGTCCTGCCGCAGCAATGCGTAGAGGGTGTGTTCGATGTGCGGTGCTTCGTCGCGTGCGGGAATCACCACGGCGACGCGTGCCATCTGCGACGGAGTTACATGGCTCGGAAGCTCCGGCCCTGCCTGCCAGAAACGTCCATGCGCCACCGCGAGATAGATCCATGCAGCAACGACAATGGAGGCAAGCACCAGCACACACTAAATTGTGCGCCGTTTTCGCCGGATGCGCGACTACAACGCGAGAAGAAGTATCTTGCCGCCGGTACCACCCTTTTCGGCGAAGGCCTGTGCTTCTGCTGCTTCATGCAGGGCGTAACGACGGACGATGGGGAGTTTGAATTTGCCGTCGCGGTAATCTTCCGCAAAGGCAAGGACACGCTGGGGGTCAGGGTGCGCCATGATGCGGGCGAGACGGACGCCGGAATGGAGCGACACATCTGGCGGCGGCGTGACCACAGTGCCGCAGACGCCGCCTTCGCGGATGTGGTTGAGCAGCGGTGTGGTGGCCTTTTCTCCTGTGGTGTCGGCGATGGCGTCTACCGTGCCCATGTTCTTGCGGGCGGCTTCGTCGTCCATGGCGAGGATGCCGTGTGTGCCGAGTTCCTTTGCTTCCTCCGCCTGCGAGGCGCGTACACCGGCAATGACGTGGGCGCCGAGCGTGAGGGCGCTGTGCACAGCCGCGCGTCCCACGCTGCCGAGCGCTCCTGTTACCAGCACGGATTGACCCTGCTGCAGGGCGCAGGCTTCGCGGACAAGCTGGTCGCCGGTAAGGACGATGAGGGGCAGTGCAGCGGCTTCCATAAGGTCGAGGCCTTCGGGTGTGTGGGTGAGGTTCACGGCCTTGATGGCGACCAGCGAGGCGTAGGCGCCTGAATCAGGGCTGAAGGCCATGACGCGGTCGCCGATGCTGACGCCCTGCACATCCTTGCCTACGGCACGCACCACGCCGCTGACGTCGCGGCCGAGGATGGCGGGGAAGGTGAGAGGGAAGCGAGCGGCTGCTTCGCCGGAGCGCATCTTCCAGTCCACGGGGTTGATGCTGGTGGCGGCAGTGGCGATGAGCACCTGGTCGTCCGCGATCTCAGGGTCTGGGACGTCGGTTTCATAGTGCAGGTTCTTTGCCGGGCCATACTCGTAGAGGCGCACTGCATTCATGGTCACGATTCCTCGTGAAAAGTGAGATGCGAATCGATGGCCTATGGGGCAAGCTTTGCCGCGAGAAGATGGCCTCCGCTGCCCAGTACGTGCAGGTTGCTGCCGGTGAAGTAACGCGTGTTGATGGCGTCGCGATCGAGGTCGTGCTGTAGCTGCCAGCCGGATTGGTGCAGACGCTGGTGAATCTCGTCCGGCAGGAAGAAGAGGCGGAAGGGTTCACCCGCGGCAGCCACACGCTCGGACATGGAGTCCAGCGCGAGGCGTTCCAGGGGCGGCAGGGCATGGCGGGGCATGCCGTAATCGAATACGAGGACGGAACCGTGTGCGCAGGAGGAGAGGAAGTTCAGAGTTGCCGTAAAGCCTTCGTCTGTGAGGTACGGCACCACGCCGAGCCATGCGAAGACGGCGGGTTGCGTGGGGTCAAAGCCGGTGCTGCGAAGACGTTCGGCGAGGTCGTCATGATGGAAGTCGACGGCTACGTGATGTGCCTGCTGCGGGATGGAGATGTCGTGGTCTTCAAGCAGGGAGAGCTTCCACGCCTGCGTGTCAGGGTGGTCGACTTCGAAGACCTGTACCTGCGGGAAGGGATTGCGATAGGCGAAGGTGTCGAGGCCTGCGCCGAGGAGAACGTATTGCCGCGCACCTTCATAGACAGCAGCAGTGAGCATGTCTTCCGCGAAGCGGCTGCGGGCCACCAGGAATGCGCGCAGGCTGATGGAGTGGGGACGGTCGGGGGCACGCAGGCCCTCTGCGTCCCAGTTGCTGCTGTTGGAGAGGCCGAGGATGCGAAGTGCCAGTGGGTCGTCAAAGACCAGGGGTTGATCAAAGACCTGGTGGGCGGCACGACGCAGCGCCACGCGCCAGGCCGTGCGGGAGGGGGTTCCTTCACGCATGATTCCATTGCAACACAGTGGAGACGAGACATCCCCGGCCCTGCATGGAAGCAGAGCCGGGGTGACTTGTTGCCTCTTTTACTGGACTACTAATGTGACCGTGGTGGTGGCGGTGATGCTGGCTGCACCGTTGGATGGAACGCCTGTGGCCGTGATGGTGAGGGGATAGCTGCCCTTCGCTGCGGTTGTGCCGCTGGTCGAGGTGGTACTGCTGCTGCCGCCGCAACCGGACAGGCCGATGGCTGCTGCAGAGAGCAGTACAAGCAGCAGCGTCACAGGACGGATACGTTTCCGCAGGAAAAATGCTCCTACGAATCCAGCCGCAAGAACGGCTACGCCACCGCGCTGCCAAGGACCATGTGCGGGCAGCGAGGAGGACGCAAACTTTGAACTCACCGACGTGGCGCTGGCCGAGGCGCAGCTTGCCGAGGAGGTGTACAAGGTGAGGGTGGACGTGGCCGATGCGTTGGCCGCGACGGTGGCCGATGGCAGGCTATAGCAACCGGTGAGAGAGGCGGTCGTGCTTACCTTGAAGGAAACTGTTCCGGCGAAGCCAGTGCTGGCAATGGTGAGGACGTCTGTGCCGGTGCTGCCGCTGGTCACGGTAAGAGTGGACGCCGCGGGGGTAAGAGCAATGCTAGTGACAGTGGCCGTAGAGGTGACAGTGAGGTTAATGGTGCTGCTGGCGCTGTAGTAGTTTGTATCGCCGGCATACAGCGCGGTGGCAGAGTGAATGCAGGTGCTGGCTGTGGTTGTGGTACAGGCCGGCACCGTGTAGGTGTAAGTGTTGCTGCTCGCGGCCGATGTGAAGGTAGTAACGCTGGTGCCGTCGATGGACAGCACTACGGAACCGGTAGGCGTGGAGCCAGAGCCGCCGACCGTGACGGTCAAAAGATCCGTGGTGCCACCCGCGGGCGTACTATTGCCCGCGCTGAGGCTTACGGTAGGTGTCAGCTTTCCGCTGGTGCCGGTGGAGGACTTGAGTGCCGTGGCCAGGCCGCTGGCATCGAGCGAACCAAGACCGGTGACCATGTCATAGCCTGTACCGGCGCTGTAGCCCATGGTGCCGCTGGCGCTGGCACTGGTGGAAGAGCAGCCAGTCGTGCCTCCCTTGCAGGTTACGGCGTTGTTGCCGGTGGTGATGTCGTGGAAGACGCTGGTGCTGCTGCTGCCAGCGGCTAATGTGTAGAGCTTGGTGTTGATGTTGCCAAGGCCACCGGTGTTTCCAGTGGCCTGCTCAACGATAGCCAGCATCGCAGCAAAGTTTGGCGCGGCTGCCGATGTGCCTCCGTAGATCCAAGCACCGGAAGAATTCCCGAAGGTCGAACCATTCGTGCATTGATAGGTTCCGACAACGCAGACGAGATATCCGTTGGTCTGTGCGGAGGATGGAAAAGCGACGTCGGGTACGTCACGGTGTGCGTCTGAAAGAACCCCTGTTCCGGCTTGCCAGGAAGGTTTTCCGAAGATTGCGCTGGCGCCGCCGCCGCTGGCAGAAAGTGATCCGACCACAGCAGAGTCATTCCATGCGGTTTCCGGTATGTATCCCACAGCGGAGCCGCCGTAGCTGTTATTGGGGGAACTCCAATACTGGGAGGTGGTTCCGGTCAGCGTGGTTCCTCCGACCGCCGTTACATTCGGTGATGATGCCGGATAGGAGACGGATAGTCCGCCCTGCGCGACGGCAACGACGCCAGCGCTGTTAGGCGTTTCGCATGCAGTCGGGCCCCAGTCACCCGAGGAAACGAGGATGGTCTGGCCCTGACTACTCGCCTGCGCCAGCACGGGCTCAAGCACTGTGGTGGCATAAGAGGAAGCTTCGTTCTCGCAAGCTCCGTAACTCAATGTGAGGATGGGCGCCAGATTGTTGGTGATGGCGTAGATCATTGCTGTAAAGACGCCATTGTTTGTGGTGGCTGTACTGGTACCGGTGTAAATAAAAAGCACCTGCGCCCCAGGTGCGGAGCCACTGGCATACTCCAGATCTAACTCGCTCTCCTGTTCATCACTCGCGCTCAATTGGCCTGAACTGCCGGTGTTCGGCACCAAGACCATAGTGGGAAGCTTCTGTGTCTGCCCGGTGAGTTGCTGGAAATAAGTAAGCTGCGCCGAGGTAACGGAGGACTGACCGATGACGCCGATCTTGATTCCCGTGCCGTCATAACCTTGGGAAATCAAGGTGTTCATGCCAAAAATCTGCCGGAAATCCCATGGCACCAGATAGTGCGAGCCTGAAGTAGCTGTATATAAGGGAGAGACAAGCGGTGACTTCTGGATGGGCTGGATGTGGTAGCTGCTGATGCCGGTGATGCCGCTGACCACGCCTGCCAGGGACTGCGGCAGGCTGATGGCGGTGCTGTTCTCAAAGTAGTCCTGGTCGGCGCGGTGGAAGCGCTGCAGGGTGGTGGTGAAGGCGCTCTCCACTGCCGATGCGGTGCCGGAGAAGACGATGCGGTTGCGGCTGGGCGCTACCTCGTCCACGGTAAAACCCTTGGACGAGAGCCAGTCTTTTACGATGCTGAGGTCAGCATCGGACAGACCGAATTGTTCGCCAAAGGTCTGCGGTGTGAGCCACTTGTGATATTGCGGCGAAGACGGGTTCTGCTGATCCACGAGCAGTTGTTGCAAGGCGGCGGCCTGCGCATCGGTCGGCTTCAGAACCAGCGACATGCCGGTGAGCTGGGTTTCGCCGCCGAGGTGGCCCAGAACGGAGGCCGTCTTGACGCGCGGCGAGACGGTGGCTGGCAGCGAGACGCGGGGGTCTGACGACGAGGGCAGCGAATATAACCGTCGCGCTACCTGGCCTGCTGCAAGTGCGGGAAACACAGCTGCGGCGAACAAAACCACAGCGGCGATCACGCTGCGGAAACGGCGGGGGAAGGCTGAGGCATGCGTCATTGAGGGACCTTGGTTCTGGTTCAAGTGGCTAAATTCAAGCACAAAATGGGATACCGGGCAGAATCGCACGGTCTGCGGACATCCCGTTGGACGGTAATTCTATGCAGCAGTAAACACTGGCCGCCGGCATTTGTCGCCCGGAAAGGCGATGCAGGCATTGAGAAATGAACCAGTTTGGGAACTGGCTTATGCCGTCATCCAGGTAAATGCGCGGTCCAGATAGGCCTTGGTGTCCTTGCGTGAGACCACGGCGTCAAGGAAGCCGTGCTGCAGCAGAAACTCAGACCGCTGGAAGCCCTCAGGCAGCTTCTGCCGGATGGTCTGCTCGATGACGCGGGGGCCAGCGAAGCCGATCAGGGCTCCGGGCTCTGCGATGTTGAGATCGCCGAGCATGGCGAAGGATGCGGTGACGCCGCCGGTGGTGGGGTCGGTCATGAGGCTGATGTAGGGAATCTTCTCGTCTGCGAGGCGGCCCAGCGCGGTTGAGATTTTGGCAAGCTGCATGAGGCTGACGATGCCCTCCATCATGCGTGCGCCGCCGCTGGCGGAGATAATGAGCAGCGGACTGCGCGTGGCCAGCGAACGGTCCACGGCGCGGGCGATCGTTTCGCCCACGACGGCACCCATCGAACCGCCAATGAAGCTGTACTCCATCGCCGAGATGACGATGTCGCGACCGTTGAGTTTGCCTACGGCGTTGACGATGGCATCGTTGAGGCCGGTTTTGGCCTGCGCTTCGGCAAGCCGCTTTTTGTAGGGCTTGAGGTCCGTGAAGTTCAGCGGGTCGGTCGACTTCAGGTCAAGATCGACGAGTTCATAGCCGGGTTCCAGCAACAGTTCGATACGGCGACGGGCGTCCATCTTGAAGTGGTGGCCGCAGTGGGGGCAGACCTGGAGGTTTGCATCCAGTTCCGCGCGGAAGATCGCCTTGCCGCAATCCGGGCACTTGACCCACAAACCTTCGGTGCGGACAGTGCGCTCCGTCTCCGAGACGATCTCATTGTCTTGCCGTTTGAACCAAGCCATTGCGTTCCCTAGTGTATCTGGTTTGGAGGAAGTGGTGGTCTGGGGGTTCAAACGGCCCTGAATGCAGATGCTTCCCTGAGCGAGGGAAGAGTCGTGGTTACGGGATGTTTTCTCGCGTTATGCGAGACGCTGACGACGGATGCTTATAACGGCGAGTGCAGCAATCAACAAGAGCACCGTAAGTTGAAGGATGGCCACGATGGGTTCCTTGCCTGTGGGTGCGAACTGGTGGAGTGGCGGAATCTTCTGAAAGCTCTGCACGATGAGGACCAGCACGTTAAAGAACTGCAGGATGGATGCGGTGGCGATGTAGGTCTTCATCCATCCCTTTTGATAGGCGAGGATGGCAGGAATAAACAACACCAACGATATGGCGCCGACCACAATACCCGGTGTGACTCCGTGAAACGGAAAGAAGAAGCCTGTGATGCTGGTAAGTGCGGTTGTGGTAAGAAACACAAGATTCAACGTGCGGTTAAGCGAGCTGCCCAGGAAGCCGAGCAGAACCAGAAAACCGGTTGCGATGCCGATGAGGCTTAACGCTACGTGAAAGAGAGTAAAGATCTGCAGGCCTGTCATGTGAATCATCACCTCATGGGAAATGGGTGCTGCAACAACTTACCCGCGGGCATATGCCTACGGATGGATCACGATGTTTCTGAGTGGCGGAAGATCGTTGCCAGTATGTCAGTAAATGATTGTGTACGCGAACGATTTTTTAACGCTTCGATAGAAAACAGAAAAGCCCGGCGCGAGGCCGGGCTTCTTCAGGTGTTGGTCGTTGCACGAACACGCGCAAAGCGCGTCGAGGCCTCAATGGCAGATCGTCAGATGCGCATGGGCATCAGGATGTAGCGATACTTCTGGTCTTCATTGGCGTCTTCCGGACGCATCTGGCCTGCGGATTGTGCGTCCTTGAATTCGAGACGTACTTCGCCGGTGTTGCCGATGGCTTTGAGGAAGTCGATGAGATAGGCCGAGTTGAAGCCGACTACGAGCGGGTCGTAGTTGTATGGCGTTTCGATGGAATCCTCTGATTCACCCGCGTCCGTTGAGGACGATGAGATGCGGAGTTCGTTCTGCTCCAGGCGAATCTTGATGGCGCCGCTGCGCTCGTCGGCAAACTGCGACACACGCTGCAGAGCACCCATAAGGTCTTCGCTGCGGACGATGACGAACTTGTTGTTGTCGCGCGGCAGGACAGCTTCGTAGTTGGGGAACTGGCCCGTGAGTTTGCGGCTGGTGAGCACGCGTCCGCCGATGCGGAAGAAGAGGGTGGTTTCGTCGTCGGCAAATTCGATGAAGTCGTTATCTTCGCTGGTGGGCGTGTTCGCCAGGAGAGATGAGAGTTCACCCAGCGCCTTGCGCGGGATGAGCGTCTTCTTTTCGCCGGAGATGCCTTCGAGTGTTTCGCCGAAGCGCTCGACGTGGGCCAGACGATGGCCGTCCGTGGCGACCATGGCCATGGACTCTGCCTTGAGGACCAGCAGTGCACCGTTGAGCGTGTAGCGCGACTCCTCGCTGGAGATGGCGAAGATGGTCTTGGAGATGAGGCTCTTCAGCGAGGGTGCTGCCACCTTGACCGCGCCCACGGTGGGAAATTCCGGCACCTGGGGGAAGTTGGCGCGGGCCATGCCCACCATCTTGGTGTTGGAGCGACCGGCGCGGATCTGCACCCAGTGGTTATCCATCAGCTTGATGGAGATGTCACCTTCCGGCAGCAGGCGGATATAGTCGTAGAGCTTGCGGGCGGGAACGGTGCATGCGCCGGACTTTTTCACGCGTGCCGGGCAGGAGGTGCGCAGGCTCTGGTCCAGATCGGTGGCCGTGATGGTCAGGCGTTCGCCGTCGGCCTCAAAGAGGAAGTTCGACAGGATGGGGATCGTCGTCTTCCGTTCCACGACAGACTGTGCGGCGGTCAGTTCGCGAAGGAGTTCCGCACGAGTGACCGTGATATCGAGATTGCCGGTAGGAGCGGCGCCGCTGGTTTCCATCGAAGGGAGCGAAGCAGTGGTGGACACGGGAGAGACCTCCGAGAGTTCAGGACAAATCTTTGTGTGCGGCGGCAACGGTTTGAGTCAGCGTTACGGAACGGACTGTGGGCCGGATGCCTGAGTGGATTTCAGCGTATCACCGCGCTGCTGCGTTTCCCAAGGCTGCTTTTGAGGATGGGTAACAAAGCGGGTTCGTGGTGGTTTGACAGGGCTAATCGTAGCGGGCCGGGGCATGTGGAAGGTACGTACGAAACCGTGGAAAGCAGGGACACGGCGTCACGCGAGTTCCAACACGGTGGATGCGAAGACTGCTTTTAAGAACCTGAGTGAAAAGGAAAGATTGAAATAGCCGTCGTAGTCGTTTGCCGAGGAAATGTGGATGAACGTCCCATGATGTTGTTGTGGCAGGAGTTAAGTGGTGGACGAGATTCAGAAAAAGTGTCCGCGAAGAACGGAAGCTGTGTGTCGCGGGGAGGAGATTTCTTATAGGGTGGCCAGGTTTACCCGTATTCCACAGGGTTCCTCACAGGCAATGTGCGCCGGAGGGGCGTGTGGAAGTGGAAAGCGGGGGCCGAACCGCGTGGTTGCGGGGATTGTTACGGCTTTTGTATCCACAGGCTGGCCGTTTGGGCTGAGGAATATCGGGTTTGTCCACTGTTTGCACAGGGTTACGGGAATGTGTGGATTGTGAGGGCCAAACAAATTTTGCGGTTGGGGAAGAGATGAAAAATTTGTTACGGTGAGCAACGGAAATGGTGCATGAGGGATGACGACGATGAAAAAGATGATTCTGGCGGCAGCGATGCTGATGGCAGTACAAAGCAGTGGGGCACAGCAACCGGCAGCAGCCACCCCGCGTCCGGCACCTGTGCCCGGTGTGATTGCGTCGCATCCGGACTGGCCTAAGGCGAATCCGGAGGATGTGAAGTCGCCTGAGGCGATCATTCAGGCGCTGTCAGACACCATCTCTGGCGAGGCCGGAAAGCCGCGCGACTGGAATCGCTTTAAGAGCCTGCTTGTTCCGGGATCAGGACGGATGACGATCGTGCGCCACAGCAAGACAGGAGCCGCGGACCTGACGATTCTCTCCACGGACGACTATCAGGCGCGTGCGGGGAACCAGACGTTTTATGAAAAGCCCATCGCGTATGAGAAGCAGAGCTTTGGGCATATGACGCATGTCTACGAGTCGTACGCGATCTTTCACACCCCCACGGACACCACGGCACAGGCACGCGGGGTGAATAGCTGGGAGCTGTTGAACGATGGCACGCGTTACTGGATTTTGCAGATCTACTGGGATACGGAGCGGCCAGATAATCCGATTCCGGCGGCGTTGGCGAAGTAACGGCAGAATCCAGAGACGTTGTGACGCGAGGAGTGCTATGAGCCGTTCTCAAGGGTTTGGTGTGCTCCAAAATACAGTTCTTCGCCTGTTCGAATGCACAGTAGCTGGTTACGTGCGGAATCTGTGTACTGGCTGAGCGTTGCGTTGCATCGCCTGAAATACACGCAACCGCCAAAGTCTTTCCTGCAGGGGAGAACGTGATGGTGAGGACCTGTTTCAAGCAGTTTTTAGCAGTAGTTTTGAGTTTTCTGCTGGTCTTTCCGGCAACGGAACTGCACGCTCTTGCGCAGCAACAGGCACCTGCACCGGCGACTGATTCTGCTCCTCAACCGGCGCCGCTTTCCGAAGCGGAGCTGGAACAGGTGGTGGCTCCGATTGCGCTTTATCCGGATGCGCTGGTTGCGCAGGTGCTGGGAGCAGCAACCTTTCCTGACCAGGTGACTGCCGCGCACGACTGGCTGGATCAGAACAAGAAGCTGACCGGAACGTCGCTCTCTCAAGCGGTGGACAAACAGTCATGGGACCCCAGTGTGAAGGCGTTGACGCAGTTTCCGTCTGTGCTGGACAACATGGTGAAGAACCTGAGCTGGACATCATCGCTGGGCGAGGCGTATCACACGCAGGCCGCACAGGTGATGACCGCGATTCAGTCGCTGCGTGCCAAGGCGAAAGCTGCGGGCAATCTGAAGACAGGTTCGCAGATCACGGTGGTGCAGCAATCGCCGGATGTGATCGTGATCCAGCCCACGAATCCGCAGGTGGTGTACGTTCCGCAGTACAACCCCACGGTGGTGTACGGTGCGCCGGTGCAAACGCCTGGCTATAGCACCGCGGCGGTGGTGGGAACAGCGCTGCTTGCCTTTGGTATTGGCATTGCGGTGGGTGCGGCCATCAACAACAACTGCTGCGGTTGGGGCTACAGCTACTGGAACTGCAACTGGCATGGTGGCGCGGTTGTTTACCGAAGCAATGTTTATTACGGAAACAGGGCGTGGCGCGGTGGCGTGTATGGCTCCAGCGTGACCGCCTATGGACCTTATGGCGCGGCTTCTGCCGGACGCGCTTATAACCCGACCACAGGAACCTACGCGCGTGGAGCAGCCGTCTCCACTCCTTACGGGGCGCGAGCAGCGGGGCAGGCTTACAACCCTTACACGGGCACTGCTGCTCGCGGAGGTGCGGTTGCGGGGCCGAATGGTGCGGCCGCAGCGGGGCAGGCTTATAACGCTCGCACCGGCGCTTACGCTTCCACGCACCAGGCGGCGAATGCCTATGGAAATGCCGGTAGCTCGGTCGTCTCAAGGAACGGTCAGACGACCTATACCCAGCATGAAACTACTGCCCGCGGTTCCGTTGCGGCTGTTGAGAACTCACGCGGTGGTGCGGCTGTTGCGGGAACGGGAGCACGTGGGAATAGCGCGGCTGCTGTGCGGACCGCGAATGGCAACCGGGCCGTGGACGTTAATGGCCATGTCTACACCAATACGGGAGGCAACCGTGGCTTCGGTGCGCAACGGAGTGGTGGCGTCTTTGGTGGGAACGGCAGCGGCTGGGAATCAAGACAGGCAAGCGCGCGGGGCGCCGCAAGCCGTGGTGGTGGCGGCTTCAGAGGCCGCAGATAGCGTTACGAGAAAGCTTCTGGAGAAGGAAAATGTCGATGCAAAATCGCAAACTCGCGCTTTCGACCCGTCTGCTGGCGCTCGCCCTGTTTCTTCCGCTGGCCGCCTGCAATCGTTCTGATGGCAATAAGGCGGTAGAGCCTTCTGCTAAAACGTTCACCTCTCCGGAGGATGCGGCAAGCGCTCTGGTCGCAGCAGTGAAATCGAAAGACGAAGGCACCATTCTTGGAATCTTCGGCCCGGATTCGAAGCCGGTCATCTACTCTGGCGACTCTGTTGAGGACAAGAATGCCGCGATGAAGTTTATCGCTCGGTATGAGGAGATGCATCGTTGGCGCAGACTGGACGACGGCAGCGAGTCACTGGTGATTGGCGCGGATAACTATCCATTCCCGATTCCTCTGCGGAAGAACGCTGACGGCAAGTGGTTCTTTGATACCGCGGCTGGAAAAGAAGAAGTTCTGTCGCGGCGCGTGGGACAGAATGAGTTTGACGTGATGGACATCGCCGCAGGCATTGCAGACGCACAGGCGGAATACTTTAGCCAACCGCATGATGGTCAACCCGCAAAACAATACGCAGCAAAATTTCTAAGTGATCCGGGCAAGCAGAACGGACTGTACTGGAAGACCAGCGAAGGTCAGCCGCCGAGTCCGCTTGGGCCCCTGGCTGCTTCCGCAACCGCTGAGGGATACGCGGCAAACCCGAGCGGACACACCACGTTTCATGGCTACCTGTTTAAGATGCTTAACAGTCAGACCGATAAAGCTCCGGGTGGTGCTAGGGCTTATTTCGTGGATGGAAAGATGACGAATGGTTTCGCCTTCGTTGCCTATCCCGCAGAGTACGGAAACTCAGGCGTGATGACTTTCATCATGAACCAGGACGGCGTGCTGCTGGAAAAGGATCTGGGAACGAACACAGTTCAGACTGTCTCTGCAATGACCGCGTTTGATCCTGATCCGAGCTGGAAGATTGTTCAGTAATCGCTTGTGTTGCGAGCGTGGCGTGACTTACGTTTACGCCTCTGGTTCTGTGGCGATGGACAGGCCAGGGAGAACCAATGATGGCAGGATCGTTGTGACTGCGGCGTAGACCAGAAGACCTCCGTAGAGAGCATCGGGGATATGGAATGCTTCATGGAGGACGCCTGCGATGACGAGTGTGAAGATCAGCGTTGGCTCAAGCGCGATGGCAACGCGGAAGGCTGCCTTTGCTGTTCGATGCGAGAGATAACGCGTCTGCAGCCAGTTCTTACTGAGCCGGATGGGTATCACAACGATGGAGAGCAGCACTCCATAGAGAAGAGACTTGAGAACCAGCGCGCCTGAGGGTATGTCCATCCCCTCATGAAAGAAGTAGAAGGGGATGAAGAAAGAAGAGAACAGGCGCACGGCGTGCAGGTTTTCTGGAGAGGCGAGTTTTGCCATTCGTGTTTTGAGAAGGCTGGCGATTATTCCTGCGATGAACGCGCCGATCAGGTAATGGATGCCAAGATTCTGCGTGATGACTGCGCACACGATGCCGACCATGAGCAGAAGAGAAAACTCAGACCCTGGCGCGTACGGGACGACGTATTTGCCGAAGAACAGAAACAGAAACGGCGTAAGGACGATAAGCAGAAGAAGAACAAGTGCGGACGTACCAAGCACAACCATTGATCCCGACTGAGAGACGAGAAAGAGCAACAAGAGCGCCATGATTTCGCCGGCGATGGCGTCGATGCTTACCTCTGCCTGTTCGCTGGTGTCGAGGCCGGAGTTGGGTAGCGTGTCGAGGATGAAGCCGGTGGACGGTGTCAACAGACCAAGCGCCAGCAGAGTTGCCGCCTGCCATGACATATGAAAATAACGAATGCCGACCCATGCGAATGCACAGAGAAAAACAGTACGGCTGGCCAGGTACCCACTGAGTCGCGGCAGCTGCTGACGGATCTCGACGAGATCAACCTCAAGACCGGCGAGAAGAAAGAGCGCCGCGATTCCGAAGGTGGCAACCACGGTTCCAACGCGATCGCCGACCAGCGGCTTGAAAAAGATGGCGACGAGGATGCCGAGGGCGAAGCAGGTAAGAGGCGCCGGTATGCGGAATCGCTGGAGTGCGCGGGGCACAACCAGCAGGCCGAAGATCAGGATCAGGTACGTCAGGGTCGTGGCAGGTATGTGCATTTTTTCCTATGTAACTATGGCTTACTCCGTGAGGGCTACTGCTTCTTCATACAGCATGTTGCCTACTACTTTGTGTGTGGCGGTTGACGGATGGCCTTCGTGGTAGAAGAAGTAGGTTTCCGGTGTGGCGCAGGGCGTGGTGTCTTCATTGCGTAGAGCGCGTCCGGCGCACTTATCCGTGGTGTTAGTGAAGCCGTACTGTGATGGGTGCATGATGGCTTGATCAAAGAATGGACCCCAGTTGCTGAGCGCGATCTGGATGTCCGGATACTTTGATTTCATCTGTTGCGGAAGCGTGGTGAGTTCGGCGTTGGCGCGTTCGCCTGCGGTGGCGAACTGCGGAATCTTCACCGGCAATAAGGCGACCATGAAGCGGCGCGCGCCGAGGGCGTAAAGCGTGTCAATGAGTGCTGCTTCATGGTCGCGTGTTTGGCCTGCAGGGAGTGTGCGATCGTTTAGGCCGCCAAGCAGAAAGAACATAGTCTGCTTGGCATCGAAGTGTATGTCGCCTGCTTTTACGAGTGTGGCGAAGTCATCCACCTGGTTCCACATGCCGCGGCCCAGCAACTCGCGATGTGGTCCATAGCTGCCTTTGCCTTCGCCGGATCGTGCACCGCTGACGGCGAAGTTGAGACCTTCGCGGATGGGGTGTTCGCTGTTTGTCTTCGGGTCGCCGAAGTAAGTGAAGGGGATGCCGAGGCGTTGTGCGAGATAGACGATGGCTGTTGGTCCATTGCCGTCAATGTAGCCGGCACCAGAGTCGGAGTAACTGTCGCCGAAGACATACATTTGCGTGTAAGGCTTGCTCTGCGCGTGGCAGAACAAGGGGATAAAGAGCAGGAGAGCAAGCAGCCGCGTAGCCATCTTCATATGCGAACGAAGTATAACTGTCGCTCAACCCTCTGTATGTACCACCTGGCTATAACGCCGTATTTGATTCACCCTTGGTTGCGCGATGCGTTCCTCCTCGCAGACCCGCAAGGATCTGTTGCAGGAAATCATTGGCCGCGCCGGGATTGTTGGGCAGGAAGAGCGTGTTGGTTCCGCTGCGAATGCCAATGTCCTTTAACGTGTCAAAGTATTGCGTGAGCAGAACAAGCGCCATGACATCTTCCGCGGTGGCGCCGGGAACAGCTTCGCGAAAGTGTTCGATGGAGGCGCGCAGACCGTCGATGATGGCCTGGCGTTCCGCAGCGATGCCTCGACCCTGCAGGGCTTTGCTTTCCGCTTCTGCTTCGGCCTGCTTCACCTTCAGAATCTTGTCGGCTTCGCCACGCGCCTGCGCCGCCACCTGGCTGCGCTGTGCGGCGTTGATGTCGTTCATGGCGTCCTTCACCTTGCTGTCCGGAATGATGTCCGTGACGAGCGCGTTGAGGATGTTGAAACCGAAGTCGTGCATGGTGTGATCGAGCTCGGTCTTTACGGCGATGGAGATGCCGCTCATCTGCTCGAAGGTGTCGTCGAGCGTGAGCTTGGGCACGTGGCCGAGGATGGAGTTAAAGACGAAGCTTTCAATCTGCTTCTGCGGACGCGAGAGGCGATAGAAGGCATCGAAGATTTTGTCGTCGACGACCTGGTACTGCACGCTGACGGGAATCTGCACGAAGACGTTGTCGCGCGTCTTGGTCTCAACCGAAAACTGTGCCTGCTGCACCTGAAGGTCGACGAAGAAGACGCGCTCTCCGTATGGAATGAGCACGTGCAGGCCGGGGCGCACGATGCGATGGAATTTGCCAAAACGTTCAACCACACCCGCCTGCGAAGTGCGGACGGTGTACAGGGTTTTGAGCAATGTGACGAGGGCAATAAGAGCAAGAATGGCGATAAGGATGATTCCTGCGATCGGAAAACCTGAGCCTTCCATGAATGACCCCTCCGGGTCGAATACACAACGACTTTCTGACCGATGTTATGGCCATAACTAAGCATAGTCCTTTGTTGCAGAGAACGCGGTAGCTCACGCGAAGCGTTGCAGTAGCGCGAGAAGAATGCAGGCTTCGGCTTCGCTCAGGATGACGGCCTTTGACCGTATGAGCTTGGCTTAGGGTGACGGCCTTTGGCCGTATGAGCTTTTGTTGCGATACAAGAACTACGTTGCTTCTTTTGACTGAGGCATAGAATCAAATCCGTCATGCCGACACAGTTCTCTCCTGCCGCGATTCGTTTCTTGAAAAGTCTGAAACGCAACAATGATCGCAACTGGTTCAATGATCGCAAGAGCGTGTTTGAAGAGGAAGTGAAAGCGCCGTGGCTTGCATTGATTGACGAGGTGAATCATGCGATGGCGGACTTTGCACCGGAGTGTGTGAAGCCTGCGCCGAAAGCGATGTTTCGCATCTATCGCGATACGCGTTTCAGCAGCGACAAGAAGCCTTATAAGACGCATGTGGGTGCGTGGTGGTCGCCTGCTGCGCTGGCCAAGACCAGCGGTGCGGGTTTCTATGCGCATGTGGGTGCGGACGATGTCACGGTAGCCGTGGGTGCGTTTATGCCGCAGCCGGAGCAGATGCTGGCCATGCGCAGGCATCTGCAGCAGAACCATGAAGCCATGCGCGCGCTGATGAATGATAAGAAGCTGCGCAAGCTGTTGCCGGACCAGGAGACGATGCCGCTGATACGTGTGCCGAAGGGCTTTGTCGCAGATGATCCTGCCGCGGAGTTTCTGCGGGACCGCAAATGGGGACTGTCTGCGACGCTGCCACTCGAAGTAGCCACTTCACCCAAGCTGCTGGATGAGATTGTGAAGCGATTCCGTGCTGCGGCTCCGCTGGTGGCTTTGTTAAATGCGCCCTTGCTGCAGGCGAAGACGCCGCGGCGAACGTTCTTCTAAGCCAGGATCACAAACTACTTAATTCGGTATGGGGACTTCGTCGACATGGTCGATGATGATCGTCTTTACGGGGACTTTGGCTGGTTTCAGGTCAAGTCCCAGTTGTTCTTTTATCGCGGTAAAGAAGGATGGCAGATCCGTAGACGTGGTTTCATCGGGCGCGTAACGCAGGTCCATATTGAAGAGACCTGTGAGGCCGGTGTGGTTCACAACGGGCAGGTGAGCCGCAAGAGACAGCAGGCCTGCAATTCCGTCGGCATCCACTCCGCGGCCCTGAATGTGACCGGGAGCAAAGAAGTTCTGTGCAAGCTCTCCGGCTTTCATGCCCCACTTCACGGAATCGGGGCTGATCGGAGTGAGCTTGGCACCGCTCTTAGCCGTGGTGATTTCATAGCCGGAAACCGACTTGCTTCCGAAGTGATAGGTGAGGTGGAAGCGTTCGATGAGCAGTTGTTGCATCAAGGGACGGAGGGATTCATACGTCCACGTGACGCCGTCGGGCATGCTTGCGCGAATGTTGTATTGCGTATCGAGCGCATGCTGTGGCCCTTCGATGGAGTCGGGGTATTCCGGCTTGAATGCTATCTCCAGCAGATTTCGTAACGTGAGGCAGGTGGCGTCGAAGTGGCTGCTGCCTGGCGACGGCAAACCTGCACATCCTGGTGTTACATGGGAAGGATGAATTGCTGCTGTCTCAAACGCGATCGCGTTTTTAGGAGGCTGCTGCGCGGGCGCAGCATTCACAAGCGCGAGGAGCGCAACAATGTAGCAAAGCTGAGAACGGATTCGCATGGGATGGTAGGGCAAAGCCTAATCCTGATTGAGACGAGGCGCAAGGAATGCGAGAGAGTGCGGGTTGCGCATCCAGTAAAAAGACCGGGCAGGGAGCATCCAACTCCCTGCCCGTTAGCGGAGAGGGCCGCTTTCGGAGAAAACTTTTTAATTCTGTGGAGGCGGGCCACCGGCGGGGCGTCCCTGCGGCATGGAGGCCAGATACTCATCGAACTTGGGCTTCTGGTCGTCGGTGAGCATGTCCTTAATCTTGGTGTTTTCGTCTTTGCGCATGTCCATCATCTTGGTGCGCATGTCAGGGTCCTGCGCTTCGCGGAGGGCCTGCATCTTCTTCTGGTCTTCGGTGTAGAGCGCCAGGATCTTGGTCTTCTGATCCGGGGTAAGGGTGACGGCCTTGTCGATGGCCTCAACACGCTGCTCTGGTGCCATCATGCCTCGGCCCTGTGCGAGCATCGGCATGGAACAGAGTGCTGCGCTACAGACAGCCACGACGCTGATGCGGGTGGCGAAGGTACGGATCGTTGTCATGTTCATGGCGGTTCTTTCTTCAGTCAGCAATCGCCGGTCCCGAAGCTTCCGGTGGCCGGAGTCTGAGCCTAAAGACGGGTGAGGGCGCAGGATTGGTTTCAGAAAAGGCAGCGATTTTTGCGGTCGGAAATGCAGTTTTGGAAGGTGAAATGTACCCGGATGGGCACCTTTCCACAGAAAACCAGAGAAAAACCCAAGAAAACCCGAAAAAACCGAGGTTTACCGATTGACAAGCGGTGTGCGAAAGTCCATCTTGATATGCGGAACGGTTGTGGGACCCGCATGAACACTGGCGATTTCTGCAGGCGGAACCACGACCCAGGATCCGAGATTTCTCTCAAACGAAGGAGTAATACCAATGGCAAAGGGACTGACGAAGACCGCACTGATCCGCACCATCGCAGAACAGCTCGAACTGCCCAACAAGCAGATTGCCCTGTTCTTTGACACGCTGGCAGCAACGGCTGTGAAGGAAACGAAGAAGAATGGCGAGTTCACCATTCCCGGACTGGGCAAGTTGGTAAAGGCTGAGCGCAAGGCTCGCACCGGCCGTAACCCGCAGACCGGCGAAGCCATCAAGATCAAGGCGAAGACCGTTGTGAAGTTCCGCGTGGCCAAGGCTGCGAAGGACGCAATCGCTCCGGTTAAGGCTGCTGCCAAGAAGTAGTTTCACCGCGAAGCAGACGTTTCGCAAACCACACAAAGCCGCGACGGCTATACGCTGTCGCGGCTTTTGTTTTGCCTGATGGCTGACGTATAAGGGAGGCGTTATGCAAAGCCTCTCTCGTCGGCGTTTTCTTGCCCTCTCTGCGCTTGCCGCTTCGCATGCCTATGCCGCACCGCGCGGTGCGGAGCCGCATTCGCTGCTGTCGCCCTTCAAACTGGATCGGCTGGTGCTGGCGCCGTCGCATGAGGACGGAACGTATGACAGCAAGAGCGTCGACTGCCCCTTTGTCTTTCGCAACGGCAAGCTCTGGTACATGACGTTCGTCGCCTTTGATGGCATTGGCTACCAGACGGGCCTGGCTTCGTCAGAAGATCTGCTGCAATGGAAGAAGGTGGGCTGCATCCTGCGGCGCGATGCCAGCAATCCCGTGTTGAAGTACAACGTGGCGATGAACTGGATTCTGCGCGAGAACGATCTTGCATCGCAGGGGCGCATTCAACGCGTGCAGGGCAGCTTTGTTGGCGCCTATCACGCGTATCCTTCGCAGGGATATGAGAGCGGCGCCGCGGTGATTGGACTGGCGCATAGCAAGGATGGGCTGGCATGGACGCCGGGCGACATCATCCTGCGTCCGGAAGATGGCGCGGCATGGGAGCGTGGCGGTTTGTACAAGCCGTGCCTGCTGCGTGAGGACGATACGTTCTATCTCTTCTACAACGCGAAGGACCACACCACCGGGCCGTGGCATGAGCAGACGGGCGTGGCGATGTCAACGGACCTGAAGACGTGGACGCGCTACGAAGGAAATCCCATTCTGCGCAATGGGCCAGCGGGGTCGTATGACGCGCACTTTGCGAGCGATCCGTGCGTGCTGAAGAACGGCAGGGAATGGGCATTCTTCTACTTTGGCCTGGATGATAAAGGCGTGGCGCGTGACCTGGTGGCCAGTGGCCCCGACCTGTTTCATGCAACGAAGCAGGAGACGCCCGTGGTGGATGTGGGGACGCCGGGATCAGTCGATGGTATCTATGCACACAAGCCGTCAGTGGTGATGCACAACGGCGATCTGTATCACTTTTACTGCGCGGTGGGTGGCGACCGGAAGAATCCGTTGCGGGGCATCTCCGTGGCGCGCTCGCGGCCTTTCAGCGATGCAGAGCGCGCCACGGTGATGGCTTAAGCCTCGGACCTGGGAATGAGTGCGCGGAGCGCCACGGACACACCGAGCGAGATGAGGATGCCCTGCGTGATGTGGAGGACCGTGTTCTCCCAGCTGAAGCTGTCGGCCCATCCCAGAATGGCGAAAGAGATGGCTGCGCCGAGCATATAGAACTCGCTGAGGATGCCTTGCTTCCAGTTGGGATGGCTGGTGCCTGGAGCGGTACACGGCTTCATGGATGGGACGATGCGCGGTACCTCTTCAAGATACGCGCGGTAGGCTTCGCCGAGATGTCCCATCAGGTAGGGTTCTTCGCGACCGATCAGGCGCAGTTGCAGCAGCGTAATGAGGAGAATGCAGAGGGCTGCTGCCTCCGGCCGCATGAGAAACGCCAAGGCAATGGTGTGCAGAATGGTGCCCAGATACAGCGGATTGCGAACGTAACGAAACGGACCATCTGCGATGACACGATTGCCCACCATGCCGCCGCGCTTTACGGTGGATGCTCCGAGATAGGCAGCGCCCCACGTGCGCAGCAGCGCACCCGCAAACGCGAACAACAGGATGACCACCAATGCGCTGTTCCAGAACTGCGCGAAACGCGCATACTGTGGCCGCGAAAGATTGTTTGCGATGTGGAACCACACGCTGCCATTGCTTAGGAAGCTCCATAACGCAATGCCGTGAAAGCCATTGTGATAGTCGGGCCAGGGGGCCGCAAAACATAGCGTGTAGATCAATGCGTGGATCAGAAAACGGTGTTTGTACTCGAACGCGGAGGCTTGCATCATGGTGTGGGGAACATCCAGTCCTAATCTTTTAGGAGTGACCTCCTAAAAGATTAGGAGATCATATGGTTTCGCTCTGTAACAGAGGAAGTCAGTTTGCCGAGAGCATGGTCAACAACGTATCAAAGTCTTCCAGGTTGCTGTACTCAATGACCACGCGTCCTTTGCCGCGAGTGTCCTCGATGCGAACCTTCAGGCCGAGCGAACGCTGCAGTTTGTCCTGGGCCGCTTTCACGTTGGGATCGATCTCGGGTTCTTCGGAGGTTTGAACCTTGCCAAGTTTACGCTCGGGATCCAGCAGCCCTTTTACATAATTTTCCGTGCCGCGGACCGAAAGGCTCAGCGCCTGAATTTTCTGCGCCGCGGCCAGGATCTGGGCTTCGGATTCCAGCGCCAGCAAAGCGCGGGCGTGTCCGAAACTCAGGTCGCCGCCTTCTACCTTTTCCTGTACAGCCTGCGGCAGCCGCAGCAGGCGCAGGAAGTTGGCCACAGAGGCGCGCTCCTTGCCGGTGCGCTGCGCCATCTGTTCCTGCGTCATTTTGAATTCGCGGCCCAGTCGCTCATAGGCGCGGGCCTGTTCCATGGGATTCAGGTCGGCCCGCTGCAGGTTTTCTACGATGGTCATTTCCATCGCCTGCTCGTCGGAGACCTCGCGGATGAAGACAGGGATGGTCTTTTTGCCAGCGCGCTGCGACGCCAGCCAGCGACGCTCGCCGGCGATGAGCTGATATTTGCCGCCGGATAGCGGGCGCACCACGATGGGCTGCACCACGCCTGTGGCCGCAATGGACTGCGCCAGTTCGTTCAGCGCCACTTCATCGAAGCGGGTACGCGTCTGAAACGGGTTGCGCACGATGGTGGTTACGTCCACCTCCAGTGGCTTGCCGGAGGGCGCTGCGGGAGGGGCCGGTGGTGGCGTGGGAGCGGGTTGCCGCGCGGGGAGCAGCGCCTCCAGCCCCCGTCCAAGGGCTCTGCGCTTGGGATCCTGTGTTTTTACGTCGGACATGATGTGGTTCCTGTCTTTTACCTACTAGGGGCTGTCGTTACTCTTCGGATTCTTCGTCGGGTACGTGAACTACGGCTCCAGCGGGATTGCCTTCCGTGGTGAAGACACCGTTGCGGGCGAGCAGTTCGCGGCCAAGGTCGCGATAGGCTTCAGCGCCGCGCGACTTCGCATCGTAGGCGATGACGGGCAGGCCGTGGCTGGGCGCTTCGGCCACACGGACGTTGCGGGGAATGGTGGTGGTGTAAAGCTTGTCGCCGAAGAAGCCCTTGATGTTTTCAGCGACCTGCTGCGAGAGCGAAGTGCGCGGGTCGTACATGGTGAGTACGACACCTTCGAGACCCAGATCCGGCTGGAAGGCTGCGGCGACACGATCGAGCGTCCCGGTAAGCTCCGAGATGCCTTCCAGGGCGAAGTATTCCGCCTGCATGGGAACGAGGAGGGTGTCGGCTGCCACAAGGGCGTTCAGTGTCAGCAAATCGAGCGCGGGTGGGCAGTCCAGGAAGATGAAGTCATAAGAGCCGCGGATATCTTCCAGCGCTTTACGGAGACGGAACTCGCGCTCGGTCTGCTGTGCCAGGTCGAAGTTGGCCCCGATGAGGTCCTTTGAGCTGGGAATCAGTCGCAGATTCTCGACGGCTGTATCCAGTGTGATCTCCGCTGCAGTGACTTCGCCCAGCAGCAGATCGTACACGGTCTTGCGGTCTGGATCGCGGGCTACGCCGAGACCGCCGGAAGCGTTAGTCTGCGGGTCGCAATCGACCAGCAGAGTCGACAGGCCATTGAACGCAACGGCTGCCGCAAGATTGATCGCGGTCGTGGTTTTTCCCACGCCACCCTTCTGGTTGACGACTGCTATGACTTTGCCCATGGCGCTTCGCCAGAGTAGCAGGGGAAGGCGGGGTCTGAGTATTGTTCCACGTGGAACACCTGAGGAGATGCTGTGGAGAACGTTCCACGTGGAACACCGAATTCGACGTTATTGCCCGGGATTCTGGCTTTCCACAGCTTTCCACAGGGATACACAGCCCTGTGAAAGTGGAACGGCCAAGGAATACTCCAACGCCCATCCCGGAAGAGATTCAGCGCCTTCCAGGGGGAGATAACGCAGCATGGCTCCCTTAGGCTTTACTCGCGTTTCCGCGACTGGCAGCATGGCTTCCGTGTGATCGACGGCGCGCAGGGCGACGATATCGAAGACGGAGCCTTCGGGCATGGCTTCCACGCGGTTGGACCAGACTTCCGCATCGATACCGAGTGTGCGTACCGCTTCGCGCAGGAAGGACGCTTTTTTGCCCTGCGATTCCGCCAGCGTAACTTTCAGGCCGGGATGGAGCAGTTTTAAAGGGATACCAGGGAATCCAGCGCCGGAACCGAAGTCGAGCAGAGTTTCTGTGCCGTTCAGGAGCCGTCCGGCGAACAGGCTTTCACCGATCTGCCGTTGTACCAGGAGTTCCGGATCGCGTACGGCGGTCAGGTTGGTTTTCTGGTTCCAGCGGAGCAGAAGCATGAGATAGATTTCGAGCTTTTCCAGCGTATCTGCGGGAAGGCTTTCCGCATAAGGCGCAAGCAGCGCGGCGATATGGTCGCGGGATGGGACGTAGAGCATGGCTCAGACTCCTGCTGCCGCTTTCAGAAAGTCGGCGAAGATGGCGCGCGACGCTGCGCTGGAACCCACCGTTCTTTCCGGATGCCACTGCACTCCTATGAGCCAATGTCCTGGGTCGGAGCCTTCGATGGCTTCAATGACGGTGTCCTCCGGGCATCGGGCGACCACACGCAGGGTGTCGCCAGGAGAGGCGATGGCCTGGTGGTGGCTGCTGTTGACGGGGATGCGGGCGAATTCGTCATCGACGGGCGTAGATTCGCCGGATTGCCTCAGAATGCGTCCCAGGCGGCTGTCCTGCGAGAATTGCGCGGCGTGGGCCGCGGCTACGGCGCGTCCAGCACGATGATTTACCGGGATGGGGGAGCAATCCTGGATGAGCGTGCCGCCGTAGTAGACGTTCATGGACTGGGTTCCAAAGCAGATGCCCAACAGCGGCTTCTTGGTTTCTTCGGCGGCTTCGAACAGGGCGCGGTCAGTCTGGTCGCGGAGCAGGTCAGGGTCGGCAGAGGCAGAGTTGCGGTCGTGACCGTAGCGGGCAGGGTCTATATCAGCCCCGCTGCCGGGCAGCAGGATGCCGTCTGCCTGACGCGCCAATTCCTTTAATTCAGGCACGGAGTGGGTCAACGCCACCTTTACCGGTTCGCCGTCTGCGGCTTCTACCGCGGCAGCGTATTCCGGCCAGCTTTTGGCGTTATACGGCTCGTCGAAGCTGGTGGGGATCGGGATCAGGATGCGTGGGCGGCCCATCTCCTGATGATACGCCGCTTGTCCTGCTCCACCCTCAGTGTTCCACGTGGAACATTTAGAGCTGGCTGCTGGGGATCTTTGCCTGATTCTCCGGGACTGATGCGGGCTGCACGAGCTGGGAGTGGCGATAATATTCGGTGGCGATGGCGTCCATCAGGCGCTGTGTGAGTGCCTCGGCATCCTTGGTGACCATGCCGGTGGTATTGATGGGGTCGCAGGCTATCAGCAACAGGGGCCGCGGAGCCAGATGGTAGGTGTGCATCGGCAGGAGTTCGTAGGTTCCTACGAGCGCCAGCGGCACCAGTGGCACCTGGGCCTTGATGGCCATGAAGGCTGCGCCCTGCAGGAACTGGCGGATGTGACCGTCAGAGGAGCGGCCGCCGTCAGGGAAGATCAGGAGCGGCATCCCCGATTTCAGGGTGGATACCCCACGCATCAGTCCGGCCACCATTGACCTCATGCTGGACTGATCAATGGGCACCTGGCCGGAGCGGGTGAGATGCCAGCCGATGAAGGGGATCTTGAACAGGTAATGGTTCGCCAGGATGCGGAACTGGAAGGGCAGCGCGCCGAAGAGGGCCGGGGTGTCCATATAGCTGAGGTGATTGCTGGCGAAGACGGCGGCGCGACCCAGATGGAGATTCTGCGGATTGACCACCTTCATGGGCGAAAGCGCGATGACAAGCATCAACTTTGCCCAGATGTGGGCGATGGCGTGCTGCTGACGGCCGGACTTATCCCACAGAGAAACCAGCAGCGAAAGCGAACCGCAGGCGACCGTAACGAACAACATTAGGGGGATGAAGATCAGGTACGAAACCCAGGGCAGCAGCCGTTTCATCCGTGTTGCTCCTTCAGCCATGTCTTCGCCTCGGCTACGAGGTATACCGAACCCGATACGATGACGCTGCCGGCTCGATCTGCGGCTTTGTCCATAGCGTCCGCGACCGATGTGCAGACCTCTGCAGCGGTATCCAAAGCGGCGGCGACTTCGGCCAGCGCTTCGGCCGTGGCGGCACGCGGACTGCGAATGGGAGCCAGCAGGATGCGGTCATCCGGGCCGTCAAACAGCGGGAAGAGAATCTGCGCCATTTCGCGGATGGACTTGTCCTTCAGGGCTGAAAAGACGAGGGTGCGCGGTGTGGGCAGTTGGTCGCCATCGATCTGGCGGGAAAGATGGCTGCGCAGCGTCCACGCCCCGGCGGGGTTGTGCGCCACGTCCATCAGCAACGCGATCCGTGTTCCCGGGATGGTGACGGATTCCAGCCTTCCCGGCCAACGTGTGAACCGGATACCGCGTTCGACGGACTGCGGCGTAATCCTTGTAAATTGTTGTTGTATAAGGAGTTGTTCCGATACAGCAATCGCCAGGGCGACATTGCGACGCTGGTGATCCCCGGCCAGGGGGCTGGCAATGGTAATGCTTTCTCCCTGCACGACTACCGGGTACGAGACGTCGCCGGTGATGCGATCCGGCAGGTAGGTGGCGGCGTTTATTCCCGTGACATCCAGCGCTACCGCAATTTCGCCGATGGCGGCGTTGGCCTCGGGGTGCTGCGGCAGGGTTATCAGGCGTCCGTGCGGACGGAGGATGCCGGCTTTTTCGCGGGCGATCTCGGTCAGCGTGTTGCCGAGCCATTCGGTGTGGTCGAGCGAGATGTCCGTGATGACGGAGAGTAGCGGCTCCACGATGTTGGTGGCGTCCAGGCGACCGCCGAGGCCGACTTCGAGGATGGCGATGTCGACCTTCGCTTCGGCGAAGGCAACAAAGGCCATTGCCGTCATGACTTCAAAGAAGCTGGGCGGATGCGGCAGGTGGCCTTCCGCAACCAATCGTGTCGCTGTGGCTTGAACCTTTGCGAAGGCATTGGCGAAGGCGTCATCGCTGATCTCAGAGAGCGAGTTTTCACCGGGTGTTATATCGCTGATCTGGATGCGTTCGTTGGGGCGCAGCAGATGCGGCGAGGTGTACAGGCCGGTGCGGTAGCCGGAGACGCTGAGAATGCTGGCGAGCGTTGCGGCCGTGGAGCCCTTGCCGTTGGTGCCTGCGATCAGAACCGAGGGATAACGGTTCTGCGGATTGCCCAGGGCTTCGGCGAGTACGCGCATATGAGCAAGCTCAAATTTGCGGCGTGGTGTGCCGGGCGCGGCAGGAGCAAGCTCGCCGCTCAGGGTGTACAGCTCACTTACTGCTTCTTCGTACTGCATGCCTTGGTCATTGTAGACGGGTAGCCGTTTCGCAGAATGATGATGCGCTTTGTGGTGGCGAATTCTGTGTGAGCTACTGGCGCAGCGGTCGTGGGGATTTGGTGGTTTTCGCTTTGTCCAGGCGGGTTCCTATGGCTTCGAACGCGGGTGTGGGGCCGGTCCAGCGTAGTTGGTCGACGTTGGTGAAGAGTGGCAAGTCTGTCTTGAGTGTGGCCAGGTTGCGGAAGAGGAGAGCGTTCTGCCACTCGGTGCGCAGGGTGTCATTCATGCCGCGTGGATTGGCGATGGCGAGTTGCCAATCTGCGCTGTTTTGCGGGATGGCTTCGATGTGGCCGAACTTTGCAAGGACGGCGGCAGTGCCTTTGGCTCCCCAGCCGCGAAGGCCGGGGAAGCCGTCCGCGGCATCGCCCACGAGGGCGAGATAGTCGGGGATGGAGGTGGGCGGGACGCCGAACTTTGCAATGACTCCGGCTTCGTCGCGGGTTTCGCGCTTGCGACGGTCCATCTGAACCACACGATCGCCCTGCACGCATTGCGCAAGGTCCTTATCAGGGGTGCAGATGAGGACGCGTGTGACGCGTGCATCTTCTGATGCGATGCGGGCCGCGGAGGCGAGTGCGTCGTCTGCTTCTTCGTTCTTCATGGCCCAGGTGACAATACCCATCGCCTGCAAGGCTTCTTCCAGCAGAGGGAACTGTGCGAAGAGATCAGGGTCAATGCCTTCGCCTGTTTTATAGCCGGGCCATAGATCATTGCGGAAGGATTCAATGACGTGATCGGTGGCCACACCAATATGGGTGGCTCCTTCCTTCACCATCGCGAGGATGGATGCGAGTACACCTTTCACTGCGCCTACTTCGTTACCATCGGCGTCGCGCATGGATGGCCATGCGTAGAAGTGGCGGAAGAGTTCGTAGGTGCCGTCGATGAGATGGATTTCCATGCGTGGTTAGCGTACATGGAATGTGTTCTAAGTTACGTCGATTTTTGATAAGAGGGGAAGGGCTTGCTTGTGGGAGGGAGTGCGCGGCTGACAGGTGAGGAGCGCGTTTATCGTTACTTATTCGCGCCAGTTTTCAAGTGACTTTTCAGGAATCCAAGAGTCCCAAACTCTTAATTACGTTCACTTCTGAAGAGCGCCACCGTCCGGTACAAGCACGGTAGACGTTGCCTTGTAGCGATGCCACTCGGAATAAGTAGCGAGAAACTTGTCTTCCTTTTCGTCCTCGGCATAGATGCGGCTAGGCAACGACATCGTTTCTCCGGCGATCGTTATGGGGGCGTAGATGATGTCCAGGAAAACGGCGGCCTTCGAGTTCAAGACAGTTTCCCGGCCAAATCTTCGTGTGAGTCGAAGAATGTGTCCCGACTTTGCATCTATTGTCAGGTCACAAGTGAAGCTGGCGCCGAAGATGCCGCAACGGTTCGGCGCCTGCACAATGGCCTTGGACGTCAAATGCAACTGAATGGTCGTTCCGTGTTCGACGACTTTGCTGTCCAGACAAGTACTGAACTCCTGCGAGACAAGCAGCTTTGGCATCTGATCAAATTCGCCGGTGAGTGATAGAGGTAACACTGCGAACAGAGAAATTGGGACGTAGTTGCCGTCTCGAGATACTTTGTAGTGCTCTGAAGCGATCTCTCCCGCGTTCGATCTTGATCGCATGAAGCGTATCTCGGTCGTTGTTCGCACTTCCCGCACAGGCATGCCGCTAAGCGAGTGTATCGATGTCGCACTTTCCTTCGCTTCCAGCGATGGAAGCACCGCCAGGAAGTGGATCAGGTCGGGACGCACTCGATCCAGCTCTGCAATGGCAGAAACAGAATCGCTCTGCACGTCACCCTTGAGAAGGCCGAGCGCGATTCCCAAGATTGTTTGCACGAGCGCGACTTCTAAGCCCCGTACCAGCATCCTTGATGCATTCTCAGATACACGCATGAAATTTGCAAAATGCCCCAGCTTCCTGGAACGCCCTTCCGGAAACTGCTGAAGATTAGTAACGAGAAGTCGGCTTATCGCGAGTAGAGGTAGCTGACGGCAAGCGCGTTTATGGGAGTGTTGATGCGCCAACCAAGTATTTCCTCCTGCGTCATAACATAGGCTGACACACGCGTTTGAATCGGGAGGAAGTCCGAATGAAGGAATATAAGTACCGATTTTCGATTGTGCTGTGTGCGATTGTTGCGCTGTCCTTCTCGGGGCCGCAGCTTATGGGGCAGGCAAGCGGGCTGCCGGTAGCGCCTGTGTCTGCACAATCGGCTTCGGACTCGACGCTGCCTGTATTTGACGTGATCACCGTGAAGCCCAACAGCTCCGACGATCGACCAAGCATCGATTTTGATGGCGGGAACTTCTCAGCAACCAACTTTTCCGTAAAGATGCTTGTACTCTTCGCCTATGACCTGAAGGACGACCAACTTTTCGGCATTCCGAAATGGGCAAGCGAACTGCGGTTTGATATGAAGGCGAAGGTGCTTGACGCCGACCCCACAATTCTTCAGCACCTCACCAATGATCAGAAGCGACTGATCGAGCAGAGCATTCTCACGGAACGCTTCGGGCTGATATTCCATCGCGAGACGAAGGTACTCTCCGTCTACGAACTGGTCGTCGATAAAGGTGGACCCAGGTTCCAGCCGTCGAAAATTGAGGCTGGACAGAAAGGGGCGAACGGTTTGGGAGCCGGAAGCCTGCACACGAACAATCACGACGGTAATGCGGACATGGCATCTACCGCCGTTCCGATTTCCTCACTGGTCAATGTTCTGTCCAGACAAATGGAACGCATCGTCGTGGATCAGACCGGACTGACAGGACGGTACGACCTGAATCTGACCTGGTCCCGTGATGATGGCGGAACAACGGCAACGGATCAAAACAGGCCGCCGATCCAAACCGCAATCCAGGAACAACTTGGCCTGCGACTTCGTCCCGCGAAGCTTCCGGTCGGCACCTTTGTCGTTGACCATGTTGCATTGCCCTCTGGGAATTAGGCACGACTGTGCTGACGAGGATCGGTCTCTGGAACTTCGGCTTGTAGGAAGTGGTGGGCGATGAGGGCTGCGAATACCTCGGTCAGGTTTCGTGTCTGTTGTGTGTTCAGGTAAGCTGCGAACCAAGCACACATTGTTACGCACGGGTTTCTGGAGGGGCGTTGGCGATTTCGAGTCACGGTGAGGTTCGTACCTCGGCCGCAGCAGCAGAAGGTAGGTACACCGTTCAACTGGCGCTGATCGTCGCGTTGTTTGGAGGCATTGGATTCATCACGGCGATGAATGATGTGCTGGTGCCGCACTTCAAGGATCTGTTTCAGCTCACGAATGTGAAGGCGCTGCTGGTGCAGTTCGCATTCTTTGGCGCTTACTTTCTGCTGGCCATTCCTTCGGGCAAGATCGTGGGTCGCATTGGATATCGCAACGGCATGGTTGCGGCAATGGCTGTGATCGGCTGCGGCCTGCTGCTGTTTCTGCCGGCATCCATTCTCATTACGTATCCGCTGTTTTTGTTTGCGCTGTTTGTGGTGGGTTGTGGGCTGGCGTTGCTGCAGGTGGCGGTGAATCCGTACATCAGCGCGCTGGGCGATCCTTCAAAGGCAGCTTCGCGGTTGAACCTGGCGGGCGGGTTGAATTCGCTGGGCGGAACGCTGGCTCCGCATGTGGGTGCGGCGTTCATCTTTGTGGCTGCAGGAGCGACGACCGCAGAGTTGGCGCGCAGTGTGCGCATGCCGTATGTGGTGCTGGGGCTGATGGCGTTTGCCATGGCGCTGGTGGTGCGGCTAGTGCATCTGCCGGAAATTATTCCGCAGGCAGAGGCGGGTGAGAAGCTGTCCGGCAGCGCGTGGGACTTTCGCCAGCTGCGCTTTGGCCTGCTGGGAATCTTCTTTTATGTGGGCGCGGAAGTGACGGTGGGCAGCCTCATCATCAACTATCTTGGCCAGCCGTCGATGGGCAGCATGCCGCATCTGCAGGCGGCGAAATACGTGTCGCTGTATTGGGGCGGTGCGATGGTGGCTCGTTTCATCGGCTTCGTTGCCTTGCGGCATGTGAAGCAATCGCATGCGCTGGCGTTTGTGAGCGCGTTCGGCGTGGTGGCGATTACACTGGCGATTTTGGGACACGGGTCGCCTGCCATGTGGGCGATTGTTTCGTGCGGTCTTTATAACTCGGTGATGTGGCCTTGCATCTTCCCCATGTCGATTGAGGGTCTTGGCAAGTACACCAGCCAGGCTTCTGGTTTGTTGGTGATGATGATTGTGGGCGGAGCTGTGGTGCCGGAGGTGCAGGGCTGGGTGGCCGATCATTATGGCTATCAGCGGAGCTTCCTGGTGGTGCTGGTCTGCTACGCGTATGTGCTGTTCTTTGCGTTGAGCGGGCATAAGCCGGGGAAGAGCAGCGAGGGATTGGTGGAAGTGCCTCCGGTTGGGGTTTAGGTATTTCGTACCGTTCTCGATGCTTCACGTGGTCGCGCTATTACCCGGGTTGATACTTCTTCCGATCCCACGTCTCAGAATCGAGACGTGGGGCACCCACATTTTCGTAAGGGGAAAGGAATGCAGGTCCTTCGACTCCACTTCGTTTCGCTCAGGATGACGGCCCTTTGGCCGCTGGAGCGGTTCGGGCTGTGGAGCTTTGTTCGAGACGGGTTCAGCCGTTGGAGCTTCGCTTGTTGTGCTTACAGAGTTTATGGGCGAGGTTGTTGCGTCGTATAAGCCTGCATGTATGCTTATTTTGCTCGTTTAATTAATTCCTTTTCCGGGGTGAGGGCCGTGGGTCTGGTTTCTGCTCTTCGCTTTTCTGTTCGGCGCACAGCGGTGCGCTGTGTAGGTGTTGCGGCTCTTGTTCTGTCGACCGGTGTGACGGCAACCACGCAGATGCAAACGGCTGCTCCTAAGCCGAAGACGCCTGGCAATGACTGGATTCAGTTGTTCAATGAAAAGGACCTGACCGGGTGGACGCCGATTGGTGCGGAGAGCTGGACCGTGGAAGGCGACGGCCTCCTGCATGGCAAGGGCCTGACCAAGGCCTATGGCTACCTGGAAACGGAAAAGGACTACAAGGACTTTCAGTTGTCGCTGCGCTTCAAGTGCGTGGGCGATGGCAACAGCGGCGTGTTCTTCCACACCAGCTTCGATGGTGTGGATGCCAAGACGGGCATGCAGTTTGAGATTGACTGCACGATGATGCACCACACCGCAGGCGTGTATGCCGAAGATGGCCGCGGATGGGTAGTTTGGCCTGCGCCGGAAAATGAAGGCGTGGTGCGTAAAGGCGAGTGGAACGACTATCTTGTTGAGGTTGTCGGCAATCGCTATCGTTCGCGTTTGAATGGCGTGCCGATGGTGGACTTCACGGACCCGAAGCCGGGCGCTCCGGATGGCAAGATTGCTCTGCAGCTCCATGCGGGCGGCGCAGGCAACATGCAGTTCAAGGACATCTGGATTCGCGATCTCTCCAAGCGCTAACTGTTTTCAGTCATAGCGACACTGTTTCTTTGCCAAGGATTTTCTGAATGCGGAAATGGAATTTCAGACAAGGTGTTCACCGGCTGTGTGCAGCCGGTGTGCTCCTTTTTGCGTTTGCGCCACTGGCTGTGGCGCAGCATATCGAAACGTCTACGTTTAACCAGGCACCCAAGCGTCCTGCGGAAGACCCCAAGGCCGTGGAACATGGCAAGCAGGTCTATACGCAGAAGTGCGCATCGTGCCATGCTGCCGATCTGCGCGGCACAGATACGGGTGTGAACATTCTGCGTTCGCAGCCCGCGTTGACCGATCATGGCAACGACCACCTGACGCCGATCATGCTGGGCCAGTGGACCGGCATGCAGACGCACAAGGTGGATATTTCCAATGCGGATGCAGCGGCTGTGGGCGCTTACGTCCGCAGTCTGCTGGCGCTGATCGGAAGCCAGGGTCGTGCGCCGTATGACGCAATGAAGCAGCCGAACATTGTGGTGGGAGATGCGGTGATCGGCAAGACAACGTTTGCGAAGACGTGCGGCTCCTGCCACTCCGTGGATGGAGATCTGAAGGGATTTGCCAGGAGGGTGTCGTCACCCAAACTGATGCAGCAGGCGTGGCTGCGCGGAACGTACCTGGGCGCGACGCCGGTTGTGGTGACCGCGACTGTGACGGAACCGGGCAAGGCTGCTGTGGCCGGAACACTGATCCACGTGGACGACTTCCTGGTGACACTGAAGGTGGAAGACGGCACGCAGGAGACGTTTGTGCGCAACGGCGCAGTGCCGAAGGTGGTGGTGAAGGATCCGCTGGATGCTCACCGTACTCTGCTGCCCAAGTACACGGACAAAGACATTCACGACATAACGGCTTACCTGGTGACTCTGAAGTGATGGCGCGAAGACTGCTTACCCTTGCTGCTGCCCTGCTGCTGGCTCCGTTGGCGCCAGCGCAGAACGTAACCAACGCGGATCTCGCAAAGCCTCTGCGGAACGAGTGGCTGACGTACAACGGTGATTACACCGCTCGCCGCTACAGCGCGTTGACGGCTGTGAACCGGCAGACGGTGAAACACCTGTCGCTGGCATGGACGTCGAAGATGACGCCCGGCGACCAGCTTGCGCCGCTGACCGGCTACAGCAAGGTACGTCCTGCGCTGATCACCGGTGGCGAAGGCGCCGGCGGATTGGGTGCCGGTGGCATTAAGGGCACCATTCTGCAGCGCGACGGCATCCTCTATGTGACGCAGCCGGACAACACCTATGCCGTGGATGCACGCAGCGGCGAAGTGTTGTGGCACTACTACTGGAAGACGCGCGGCGGCACGCACATTGGCAATCGTGGTGTGGCTTTGTACAAGGACTATCTCTTCTTCGAGACGCCGGATGACTACCTTGTGTCGCTGGAAACGAAGACGGGCAAGGAACGCTGGCACAAGAAGATTGCCGATGTGGAGGGCGGATACTTTTCCACGCCCGCGCCGATTGTGATCAAGAACCACGTGGTCGTGGGTACGGGCAATGATCTGGATGCGCCGAGCTTCCTGAAGTCATTTGATCCGGAGACGGGCGAACTGCAGTGGACGTGGTACGTGACACCGCAGAACCCGGGCGATCCGGGGCTGGATTCATGGAAGAACCTGGATGCAGCGCGTCACGGCGGTGGCGGCACATGGGTGACGGGTGCGTATGACCCGGAGACCAACTACTACATCATGAGCACGGGTAATCCGACGCCGAGCTGGACCAACGGCAATCGTGGCGATGGCGACAATCTGTACACCTGCTCGCTGGTGGCGCTGGATGTGGATACCGGCAAGCTGAAGTGGTTCATGTCCACTTCGCCGCATGACACGCACGATTATGATTCCGCGCAGACGCCGGTGCTGGTGGATGGCCTGTTCAAGGGACGCCAGCGCAAGATGGCTGTGACGGCTGCTCGTAATGGCTACTTCTTTGTGGTGGATCGCGTGACGGGCGAGCATCTGCTGACCACGAAGTATGGCGAGACGACGAACTGGTCGGACCGACTGACACCGCGCGGTGGTCCGTATCCTGATCCGGCGAAGGACGCTTCCATTGGTGGAAGTCTCATCTCTCCGGCTTCGGGTGGCACGGTGAACTGGCAGCCTCCGGCGTATTCGCCGCAGACAGGCTTGCTGTACCAGTATGAGAACAATGGTTTCTCTGATGCGTTCCTGACCGATCCGGATCCCCGCGGCGCGATGGGACTGGGTGGCAAGGAAGAGCTTTCCATCGGTACATATTCGAATTACATCTCAGGCATCGACTACAAGACGGGCAAGGCCCGGTGGCGTCACTCGCTGTATGGACAGGGCACGGGCGGCGGCGGATTGCTGGCGACGGCTGGTGGTCTGCTGTTCAGCGGCGATGGTTCGGGCAACCTGGTGGCGTTCGATACGGCTAATGGCAATCCGCTGTGGCACGCACACATTGGCAGCATCTCCAATGCACCGCAGACCTTCCTGCTGGATGGACATCAGTACGTCATCGCAGCATCGGGCGATACGGTGTACGCGTTCCAACTGCTGTAGTTTCTGAACTGACGTAGAAAGGCGGGTGGCAGATTGAATCTGCCACCCGCCTTTTTCGTTCGCTGCTTCTGGATCGTGACATGCGGATTCTTGTGTCGCACAGAGGAATGCGGGTCCCCTTCGACTTCGCTGCGCTTCGTTCAGGATGACGACCTGTGGTCGTTTGATCGCGCTTTGCGCGATGCCCAGGTTAGCTTCGCGAACCTGGGGCACCCGCACTATGGGCTGAAGGCTTGCAGCATTTGTGGCGGATAGGAGATGCGTCGGGATTCTTCGCTTCGCTCAGAATGACGCGCTTTGCCCAGAATGACGCGCGTTGCTCGTACGAGCTTCGCTGGATGACGGCCTTCGACCGCACGAGCTCCGCTTTCGCGGGAGCCTCGATGAACGTTAGGTTTTCTACTTAACCAGCGATGCAGCTTACGGCAGGTGTTCTACGGAGTAGTTCGTGGGGATCTTTGGTGCTTCGAACTGGTCGTCTTCCAGCGGCTGGTTTACGGAGAGCTCCGTAATGACCATGTTCAGAGTGATCTCATCCAGCGGGCGGCGGATGGTGATTTTGGAGGGGAAGGTGGTGTCGCCGAACAGCTTGTAGTCGCTGTAGTTGGCCACGGTGACCAACTGGCCCATCTCGTCGTAGATGTCCTGCTGATAGGGGAGCAGGGTGGAGCGGCCAATGTGGATGACGCGTTGCGTCTTCAATTCCTGGCTGTTCTGCACGGGACGATAGATGCCGACTTCGTACTCCGGCTCGTCCACGATGTATTTCTTGGTGGGGTCAGGCTGATAGATGCGATCGTCCGAGGTCATGGAGACGAGTTCGCCGGACTTCGCACTCTGGATCAGAAGCGAGTCCGTGAACACGCCGGGTCTCAGGTTTTCCAGCGGATTCTTCGAAGGCGCGGTGACTGTATTGGAGCCGGTAATGGCGCGGCTCCTGGGTGGGATGACCAGCGTGAAGGTCTCGCCGTTGGTCACCATGTCGATCATGCGCGTGTGAATGGCGGGCAGAAGTCCCAGAAAATGGAAATCATTCGGCTGGCGGATCAGGATGTAACCGTTGAACGAGGTGTAGTCCACCACCTTGCCCTGTTTGCCACTGCCGGTGGAGGCCTGCATCTCGACGGATGCCTTCAGGGTTTTAATGCGGCTGTAGCGGTCCGCCGTGGATTTCACGATCTGATCCAGCGATGACGTGAGCACCTGTTGCGGAGGGTGGGTTTTCATCACGGAGCGCGTCGTGCGAAGGCACCCGCCCAGCGCCGGTAAAAGCGCCAGTAGCAGCAGTGAGTTCCTTCGAGCGTGCTTCATCGTTTCCAAACGTCCAGTGTATTGACTGGCGCAAAATCGCCACAGCGACGATCCGCGCCATCAACGGTGAGGTATCAGGTATTGGATGCGAATTTCGGCTTGCCCGATGAATTTTTCTCCCTGCTGTTACCCAGACTGTTACGTGCTGTAGTTAACGGGCGTTCGGTAATAGGCCCGCCTCCACTAGTACGGGCGATTTGCGCATTTTGGTGGACTGTTCATAGGCGTAGGCCCAGCCCAGCAGGTCGCCATCGTGCCAGGGGCGAGTGCTGATTTCAAGGCCGAAGGGCAGGCCGCCGTCATAGAAACCCGCCGGCACGACCACTGCGGGGACGCCGATGTTGTTGTTCCAGCCGGTGGAAGAGTGCGGGCCGCTGGAAAGCTGGCCGTTCTGCGGCATGGTTTCATCCGGTGGCGGCATCTGTGCGCTGGGGTAGATCACGCCGTCCAGGTGCAGGCGGTCAAGTTCGCCCAGGAAAAGGGCCAGAGCTGCCTTGCGCGGACCGAAGTACGTTTCGTCGGCTTTAGGGTCCTCTTTCAGAAGGACTTGCGGTGTTGGCGGGCGGTTTGGATTCGCTGCTGTTCCCGGTGGGGTGATGCCGGTGACGGTGGCTGGCAGAGGAGAACCGATGGCCTTTTCGTAAGCGTCGACGGAGCGGTATTCGGCGGGGCCGAACTCGGCCAGCCACTGGTTCGTGCCATCGCGACGGTAGGCGCGCGTGTTGATCTTGCGGACGGCCTGCGCAAAGGTGTCGGGCATGAAGGTGTCGTCGATGACGATTTCTGCACCGGCTGCCCGAAGCTGATCGATGGCCTTCATCAACATGGCGCGGGTTTCGGGACGCATCGCGTTGGTGGGGCGGGGCGCCACAGAGACTCCGAAGCCGGTATTTCCGCTGAGCATGAAAGCAGGGATGCCGAAGCGCTTGCCCTTGAGCGCGTCCTTCTTCAGGTAGGGGAGGTAAGGGCCGAGTTGTGCCGTGTCTGCGCCTTCTGTGCGGCCTGTGCCTTCGGTGCGGAAGTCGAGCGGATCGACGGGATGGCCGCTGCCGTTCATCACACCGAGAGCGATGGCCGCGTCTGTGACGTTGCGGGCGATGGGGCCGGTGTTGTCCAGCAGCCAGTCCAGAGGCGCGATGCCTGCAATGCTGACGAGGCCTCGTGTGGGAAGTACGCCTACCACCGCACTTGTTCCGGATGGCATACGGATGCTGTTGGCTGTGTCGGTTCCGGTGCCCAGCATGGCCATGTTGCTGGTGACGGCGGTGACGGTTCCTCCACTGGAGCCGCCGGGAGAGAAGCGCACGTCATACGCGTTGCCGGTGCGGCCGAAGGCAGTGGAACGATTGGTGTCGCTGGCGGCGAAGTCCGGCATGTTGGTGATGCCGAGGATGATGGCTCCCGCAGCACGCAGGCGCGCAACGACGGTTGCATCTTTCGGCGCGATGAATTCGTGACCCGGCAGGGCGAAGCCTTGCCAGCCGTCGCTGTCGATCAAGCCTTTGACCGCAGTGTTTGCCTTGATGACTACGGGAACGCCCCATAGCGGTTTTGCTGCGTCGTATTTCGCTGTGTCTTGCGTCTTGGCTGTTGCGAGGGCCTCTGCCGTGTTCACCGTCTGTACGGCGCGGTAGATGCCGTTGTATTGCGCGATGCGGCCCATGTACCAGCGCGTGACCTGCTCCACCGTGTATTTGTGCTGTTGGTAGAGCCGGTGCAGTTGCTCGATGTCGATCTCGAGCAGATCGTGATTCATCTTTGTCTGCTGTGCAGCGGGGAGCACAGGCAGGTTTGCCGGTAATGGAATCGGCGGCGGTGACATGGGTTCCGGTGAGGTGCTTCGCTGCTGGGCGGCAGCGGTGGAAGCAACAACAACAGCCAGCGCAAGCGGCAGAAGGCGCATCGATGGAAACCTCAATCAGCGGGAGTGATTTGTTTGTAGCATGTCCCCGAAGAGGCCGACGGCGATTTTCTTCGGCTTTGTTTACGGCGTCATCCTGAGCGGAGCGTAGCTGAGTCGAAGGACCTGCATTCGTTTCGCGTTTCTACAATGCTGCGTGGAAACCTGCTCCGCTATAGAGAACCCTTTGTATTTCCTAGTGGATTCCAGTGGGCACAGAAAAAAAGCAGGTCCTTCAGCTACGCTCCGCTTCGTTCAGGATGACGGTCTTTGACCGTATGAGCTTCGCTGTGGATGGGCTTCGACCATAGGAGCTTCGCCGGTTGGGAATCCGTAAGTTTGCCGGTTGAGCATCCGTAAGTTTCATGACCGTGCGGCAGAAAGTCTCATAACTGTTCCGTCGGTTGCGGAATTGATTCACGCCGCGATGTGTTGCGACAGGCTTAGCGTGTTGCCGTCCGGGTCTTTGAACCATGCCACTTTGTCGCCATCCGGTGCGGTCCAGATGCCCAGCGCGTCCTGCTCCAGAAAGCTGAAGCGGGCAAACTCCAAGCCCTTTGCTGTGAGGGATTGCACATCATCAACGATGGAGTTTGTCTCCCAGCCCAGGATGGTGAACTGGGCCGGGGTGACCTGCGGCATCTTTGCCAGGCGGATCATGTTTGCGCCGCTGCGGAAGACGAGGGCGAAGCCGTCATCGGCCACAAAGGTCAGACCCAGAACATCGGCGTAGAACGCTTTGGCGCGTTCGCTATCGGTGATGGGTGCAAAGCCGATCAGCTTTCCATGCATGGCTGCCTCCGCTGTTACTGAACGCTGCCGCTGACGTCGTCGGTGGGGGCGTCGAGTTCTGCTTCCAGGCCGGCGCGAATCTGTTCCAGATAGTCTTCGGCGTCCACCTGATCGTCCTGCTGCGCGTGGGCTTCGGCGATGTGGCGCGCAAGGTCAGCAAGCAGCAGTCCCCATGCGGATGGGTCCTCCCACATGCCAAAGGCAAGCGCCACATGCTGTTCGCCGTTGGCAATCCAGACGCGAAGGACCTCCAGCGAACGGGGATCGCGCGATGCAGCGGCGGGAATGGGGAGCGAATCTTTCTGCGACATGGGTTCTTCCTCAGGATTCACAGTAATCCACAGTTCCGGAGGGCAATCCACAGGCCGTATGTGGATAACTCTCGCAAATGTAACTACAAAGGCACGTGAGAGGCTACATGGCTTGCTAACAGACTGTGAATAATCGCGTCAGAGCGGGTTGAGGATGCTGTGTAGATAGGGCAAAAGCAGGCTTGCGACAGAGGCTGTACTCTGAACAAGGCAGCGCGGCAAGGCCTGTTTTACGTCGCCGCGATCTGCATATTCTGTATCAACGCAAAGCTGCACCCGCTCCACGAGCGCCGGTAGTCAAGCGCAAGCGAGGAGAACACATTCATGGCAACCTTCCTCCAGATCGTCGAGCGCGACGGGCTTCCCGCATCCGTTCATACAGAGCGCGTGATCCTGGGCGCGATGCTGTCCGATCCTGTTGCCGTTGTAGACGCCACGGCAAAGCTGATTGCGGATGATTTTTCGCTGGACTCGCACAAGCGCATTTACGGCTGCATGCAGGAACTGTCGGACATGGGCCACGCCATTGACTTTGTGACGGTGGCCGAAGTGCTGATCCGTCGCAAAGAGCTGGAGGCCATCGGCGGGCGGCCGTATCTGATTTCGCTGACGGAAGACCTGCCGCGCCACCTGGCGATTGAAAACTATGTGCAGGTGGTGAAGGACAAGTCGATCCTGCGCAAGCTGATGCAGGTGTGCGAGATGGGTTTGAATCGCGCCGCCGATCAGAGCGAAGTGTCGCTGGATGTGCTGGGCGATGTGGAGAACCGGCTGATGGAGATCAGCGAAAGTGCCATCAAGCGCGGGTTTTCCGACATTGGGCAGATCGTTACGGAGAGCTTCGGTTCCATCGACCAGCTTTATGAACAGGGTCGCGAGATCACCGGCCTGGAGACGCATTACACCGAGTTTGACCGCATGACCAGCGGATTGCAGAAGGCCGATCTGATGATCATTGCGGCGCGTCCTTCCATGGGCAAGACGGCGTGGGCCATCAACATTGCGCAGAACTGCAGCGTGCGCGACCAGAAGGTGGTGGCGGTCTTCTCGCTGGAAATGTCGAAGGAATCACTGCTGCGTCGTATGCTGGCCAGCGAAGCGCTGGTGAACAGCCGTAAGATTCAGACAGGCTTTTTGCCGCGTGAAGACAAGCAGAAACTCATCAATGCGCTGGATCGGCTGATGAGTTCGAAGATGTTCATTGACGATACGCCGGGCATTACGCTGACAGAGATGCGCGCGAAGGTGCGGCGTTTGAAGCAGCAGGAGGGTTCGCTGGACCTGATCCTGATTGACTATCTGCAGCTGATGACGATTGCGGCGAGTGGTCCCGGCGGACGTAAACCGGAGAACCGTACGCAGGAAGTGTCACAGATCTCGCGTGGTCTGAAGGCGCTGGCCAAGGAAATGAACGTGCCGGTGATTGCGCTGTCGCAGCTGTCGCGTGGAAGCGAACAGCGTCAGGGCGACAAAAAGCCGCTGCTCTCCGATCTTCGTGAATCGGGTTCCATCGAGCAGGATGCGGACGTGGTGTGCTTCATCCATCGCGAGGAATATTATGACCGCGAAAACGAAGACGTGAAGGGGCAGGCGGAGATCATTATCGCCAAGCAGCGTAACGGGCCTACGGGATCGGTAAAAATGGCATATCTATCTGATTACACGCGATTTGAGAATCTGGCTGCAAGTGGCGGCCCGGCCGGCGACTACTAGGACTTGTGACGTTTTCGACGCCTTTGGCGCGGTTTACGTTGCCCTATTATCCAGATTTGTGTTGCAAAACCGGGGTACCAGCCAACCCAAAACTGCCTTACTGTTATCCTATTAAGGATCGTACGATTCGATCTGGTCTTTTGCGTGTTTCCGGTTCCACCGTCACCGCATTACCTCCACATTGCGTTCGTCGGTACATTCAGCTTCACAAGGAACAGAGACATGGAACAGGGAACAGTTAAGTGGTTCAACGATGCAAAGGGTTTTGGATTTATCAGCCGTGCAAACGGTGGTGGTGATGTATTTGTGCACCACACCGCAGTACAGTCCTCGGGCTTCCGTTCGCTGGCAGAAGGCCAGACGGTTGAGTTCGAAGTAGTCAAGGGACCGAAGGGTCTGCAGGCTGAGAACGTTCGCCCTCTGTAAGCGAAAGTTCAGTAAGCAGGAAGGGGATGGCATATGCCATCCCCTTTCTCTTTGCCTGCAACGAGGCTTATGCGAGTTGCTGTTTCCACTGCGCGATGCGTTCCACTGCGAGGCGAATGTCCTTGTCGCGCTGTTCCGCGTCGGGTTCTTCACGTTCGATGACAAGTGGGCCGGTGTAGCCGATCTTCTTCAGCAGTGCGATGAAGGCGGGGAAGTCCACTTCGCCTTCGCCAAGCGCGACTTCACTGCCGAGTTCTCCTAAAGCTTTGGGAGATGTGCCGTCTTTGCAGTGGACGGAACGCACATGCTTCTGCAGCAGGTCCAGTGCAGTGATGGGATCGCCGCTGCCGTAGAGGATCATGTTGGCGGGATCGAAGTTCACGCGCAGGTTCGACTTCTTTACATCGGCCAGGAATTGCAGCAGCGTGTACGCGCTCTCCTGTCCTGTTTCCAGGACAAAGTCCTGTCCGTTGGCCGCGCATGCATCGCAGAGTTCACGCGCGATGCCGATGAGTTCGGTGTAGATGGGCGATGCGGGTTCGTCGGGGATAAAGCCGATGTGGCACGACAAGGACGTGATGCCGAGTGCGGCGACGAAGTTCGATGCTTCCTTCGTACGTGCGATGCGTTCGGCGGCATAGCCCGGTGCGGTGAAGCCTACAGTCTCATGCACCTTGGCGAGGTTTGCGTAGTCTTCTCCGCGATAGGCAACGACTGCGCCGGAGACGATGACGCCTTCGCGTGCGATGGCTTCCTTCCATTCATTTACCGCAGCGGTGCAATCGAGTGTGGGTGCAACGCCAAGCTGGCAGACGCGCAGGCCGTAGCTCTTCAGTTGTTGCAGGTGCGTGTTGGCATCTTTTTCCGCCCAGAAGACAAGGCCTGTTTCCAAGGGTTCTGCTACTGCCATGAGAGTTCCTTTCCGTTGTTGTCGCGTGATTGCATGAGCAGCAGCGCCAGGCGAACAGCCTTTGCAGAGCTTTCGGGCGTGCAGAGTGCGGGTGCGTTGCCGGTGCGGCAGCATTCGATGAAGTAGGCAATCTCGTCGTAGTAAGCGTCATGTTCGGGAAGCTTCACTTCGTGCGATTCGTTGCCGTGGGTTTCGGTTAATTTGCCTTCCGCAAAGCTGAGTGATGCATCGTTTGCGGTGATGGAGAAGGATGCGGCGAAAGGCGTTTCCGGCGCGAGCCATCCACCTTCCACGATGATTTCTTTGTCTGCATAACGAAGGCTTGCGTGCATGGTGTCCACTTCGCCGATGCTGGTGGCGCTTACGGTGACGGGGTCGCCGAACCACTGCAGTGCCTGATCGAGATCGTGCAGCAGAAGGTCAGGAATGGCTCCGCCACTGACCTTGATGTCGCGCAGCCATTTGCTCCAGTGGGGGTAGCCGGTGCTGCGGCGCAGTGTTGCTGTTGTAATGTCGTTCGTTTTCTTAACGAACTCAAAGGCGTACGGATACGGCTGCATCCAGCGCAGCACATGCGCGATCATGAAGATCCTGCCGCTGGCTTTCGCGAGTGCAAGTAGCTCTTCACAATCCTGGTTGCTGAGCGCCATCGGCTTTTCGCAGAGCACATGTTTGCCGTTGGCGAAGGCGCGTTCAATGGCTTCGCGGTGCATAGGCGTGGGCAGGCAGATGTCGACGGCGTCGATGGTGGGATCGTCCACGACTTCCTGCCAGTCCGGTGTCCAGCGAACGGTGTCAGGTAGCGGTTCGGTCTTCAGATCGAGGTTGCCGCGCGTGGGGCCGTCTGCGGATGGTTTGTTCTGCGAGCCGACCGCTACGAGTGTTGCGCCGGGAATGTGCGTGATGGCCGCAGCGTGCGCGCCGCCCATGAAGCCGTATCCGATGAGTCCGATGTTCATTGATGGTTGCTTCCTTGAAATGCATTCCCCAGCGGATGAAGCCGCTTCGAGAGTGCAGGTTTAAGGACAGGGCTGAAGCCTTGTTCTTCCGAAAGATGACGAACTTCGTTCGTATGAGCTTCGCTATTGCGAAGCTGGTTTGGGTTCTTTGTTTGAAACCTTCGAATATCTGTGGTGGTGCGGAGTGCGTTGGGATTCTTCGCTTCGCTCAGAATGACAGCGTTTTTGACGTGTCTCAATTATTGAGTGGAGCCGTTGCGTCTGGGCAGCTTCCAGTCCGGGCGAATCCAGTGACAGGTGTAGCCGTTGGGGATGCGTTGCAGGTAATCCTGGTGTTCCGGTTCCGCTTCCCAGAAGGGGCCTGCGGGGACGACTTCTGTCACGACTTTGCCGGGCCACAGGCCGCTGGCATTTACGTCGGCGATGGTGTCTTCCGCAATCTGTTTCTGTTCCGGCGAGGTGTAGTAAATGGCGGAACGATAGCTGGCGCCGAGGTCATTGCCCTGACGATTGAGTGTGGTGGGATCGTGTAGCTGGAAGAAGAACTCCAGCAATGTGCGATAGCTGAGCTTTGCTGGATCGAAGATGATTTCGACGGCTTCGGCGTGCGTGCCGTGGTTGCGATAGGTTGCGTTGGCCACGTCGCCGCCACTGTAACCCACGCGTGTGGAGATGACGCCGGGGTAGCTGCGCAGAAGTTCCTGCACACCCCAGAAGCATCCGCCTGCCAGAATTGCTGTTTCCGTTGCCATAAGTAGAAGGTACCCCTCTGTGCAATTGGATGCGGTTCTGGTTGGGCGAGAACCCACGTCTCAGAATCGAGACGTGGGCACCCGTTGCTATTGGAACCTATCGGCTTTCCATCGACGTTGTAGTGGTGCGAAAAGAATGCAGGTCCTTCGACTTCGCTGCGCTTCGCTCAGGATGACGCACGTTGTGCGTTTGAGCTTCGCTGGTTGCTCACTCGGCGAGCACTGCCTTGTTGAGATTGCGTGGACTGTCTACGTTGATGCCGTTCTGGATGGCCATGCAGTACGACAGAATCTGTAGCGGGATGACTTCGCAGATGGTGAGCAGACCTTCACTGGCTTCTTCTACGGGGACGAAGAAATCTGCGAGTTGTTCGACGGCGGTATCGCCTGTGTTGCCGATCGCGAGAATCGTTGCGCCCTGTGTGCGCATGTCCTGCATGAGCTGCACAACTTTTTCATAACGCTCCAGGGATTCGCTGTCGCTGCGATCGACGGTAGCGAGCATGACAAGTGGTGTTTCCTTGCTGACGAGTGCGTTGGGGCCGTGCTTGAGTTCGCCGCTGGGATAGCCTTCGGCGTTGATGTACGCAGACTCCTTCAGCTTGAGCGCGCCTTCACGTGCAATGGCATAGTGGACGCTGCGGCCAACGAAGAGGAACGCTTTTGCGTTGGCAATCTGCGCGGCGATTTCGCGTACGCGGCTCTCCCACAGCGGCAACTGGCGACGCACTCGGTCAGAGAGCGTGCCCAGTTCTGCGAGGAGTCTGTCGAGTTCAGGCTTTACCAGAACGGCACGCTCTTCTGCTGCGAGGAGCGAGAGAAGATAGAGGTTCAACAGTTGTGCGGTGAAGCTCTTGGTGGCGGGTACAGCGCGCTCGCGGCCTGCGAAAGTGGGCATGGAGACGGATGCTTCACGCGCCATGGATGAGCCGGGAACGTTGGTGATGGCCAGCGTGTGGTGGCCTGCGATGTTCGCCTTGCGCAGTGCGGCCAGCGTGTCGACGGTTTCGCCGCTTTGCGAGATGACCATGACGGCGGCGCTCTTCAGCGAATGCTCAGAACGGTAGCTGTATTCACTGGCGTATTCCACATCGACATGGATGCCTGCCTTGTCTTCAATGAGCAGCTCTGCGACCAGGCCGGCGTGGCGACTGGAACCGCTAGCGGAAATCACGATGTCGCGCTGCGCTTCGCGAAGCCATTGGCGTATGGATGCGCAGGTATCGTCGCGAAATCCTTCGGCAGTGGCGTAAGCAGCGAGTGTGGCGGCCAGTGTCTCCGGCTGTTCGTGGATTTCGCGGAGCATCCAGTGGGAGTAGGGTGCGGGTGTATCGCTCACAGTATTACCTCGTGTTCCTTATGGTTCATTTGATCCGTGCTGTAAAGACACGGTGCGCCCTTCACGGGCGGAAAAATAAAAGGCGTCCAGCACGGCCATGACATTCACTGCGTCCTGCGCGGTGATGGCGGGCGCGGTGCCCGTGCGGATGGCATCGCGGATGCTCTCGTAATACTTCTGCTGGCAACCGCGCTGCGGTGTTGCAGGCGTTACGGTGCCGGTTGCTCCATCCATGATGACACCACCATCGGGGTCGATGCCAAACGCAGGATCGTTTGGAGACATGCCGGATTGCAGTTGCGGTTCCTGCGTGTCCGCGCCGTATTTCATCCATGTTGCCGTGGTGCCATGCAGTGTGGAGCGTGGACCTGTACCGGCAACTAAGAGCGATGCGTTCAGCACGGCGCGCATGTGCGGGTAATGAAGAATGGCATGACCCCAGTCGTCGGTTTTGCCGCCTGGACGCAGCGTTGCAAGATTGCCTTGAATCGCCTGTGGCATACCGAAGAGATAGATTGCTGCGTCGATCATGTGTGGTCCAAGATCGAACCAGAGACCTGCGCCGGGGCCGGGGTTTTCGCGCCAGCGTTGTCGCACGTTGGGCCGGAAACGATCCATGTGCAGTTCGTAATGCGTCACCTGGCCGAGTACGCCGGATTGCAGCACTTCGCGCGCGCCGTTGATCTCGCTCTCCCAGCGGCGGTTGTGAAAGACGCTGAGGATGCGGCCATATTCGTTTGCGATCTGTTGCAGTTGTTTTGCTTCTTGCAGATTCAGCGTGAATGGCTTATCGACGACAACGTGTTTGCCTGCACGCAATGCTGCTGCTGCCAGCGGGAAGTGCGAATCGTTTGGCGTGGCAATGACAACGAGTTCAATCTCAGGATCGACGACAGCATCCTGCGCGCTGGATACGCGCACATGCGGATAATGCGCGTGCACATCCTCCGGGCGGCTGGAACCAACGAGCGAAAATGCAATGCCCTCCACGGCCTCAAGCAGAGGTGCATGGAATGTGCGGCCGGCATAGCCGAAACCGAGGAGGGCAGTGCGAACGGGAAGCATGGTCATCGTCAGGTTTAGTGGAACTTCGTGATGTCGAGTCCGGCCTCGTAGGTCTCGTTGTCCGCCAGGAGTTCATCCCATGTGGCAACGCGGCCCAGCTCCGCGGATTTGCGGCCCATGATGCAGGTGCGTGCGCTGTCCACGCCGGTGGCAATCTGGTTCTGATACTGGTTGCTGGTGATGCTGCCGATGAAGTCTTTGTCCTTCATCGTGTCGGCGTCGGCCAGGTTGTCGTTGAAGGCGCCATCGGAAGCGAACTTGCTGTCGGTCTTTGCAGGTCCACCGTTCCACGTCCATGCCTTCGGCCCCAGGATGCGCAGCGGTCCCTTGTAGGGTGCTTCTGCGATGCCGTTGCTGCCGAAGATGTGTTCGGCAACATCGAAGAAGCCCTTGAAGTTGAATTGCGTGGAATTGAAAACGAACTCCACGTCGCCGGGATAAGTGAAGATGACTTCGTAGTTGTCATTGATGTTGCCGTAGCCTGTGACGATCTTGCGGCTGGCGCGAGCGTCGGCCTTGATGGGATGCGCACCCATGATCCAGTTGCAGACGTCGATCACGTGGATGTTCTGCTCCAGCAGAATGTCGCCGGAGAGTTTCTTGTCACGCAGCCAGTTGCGCAGGCGGTACTCTTCCTGCGAGACATTCTGTACATCGTGAAGGGTGGCGGGCGGCGAGTTGTAGTAGCCGTTGAGTGATGCGATCTTGCCGATGTCGCCGTTGTGAATGCGGTTGACGAGTTCGACGAAGGGCGTCGCCTTGCGAATCTGGAAACCAACGGCGACGCTTACCTTGCCGTTGATGCGCTTGGCAATGTCGAGTGCGCGGCGCGTTTGCGGAATGTCTACGCCCACGGGCTTTTCAACGTAAACGTGCTTGCCGCCCGCGGTGAGGATGTCGAGATGTTCCACGTGGAAGAACGGCGGCGTGGAGATCTGCACTGCGTCGATGTTCGGGTTTGCGGCCATCGCCTTGTAAGCTTCCCATCCGTGGAAGGTCAGCTTGGGATCAATGGCAGACTTACCCAGCGATGCGTTCACCTGATCAAAGTGCAGCTTGCCCTTGGCGAGTTGATCCGGAAAGATGTCGCCCAGCGCGACGATGCGAGCATCGGTGTTCTTTGCGAACGATGTGGCGACGGAGGTGCCACGGCCACCGCATCCCAACAGGCCGTAACGCACGGCGGAGTTGGCAGCGTAACCAAAGGCAGTGGAGGGTTTCACGATCAGGAGTCCGCAGGCAGCGCCGGTCCCCTTGAGGAATTTTCTGCGATCCATTGTTCTTTCTCCGAATGTTGCTTTCGCGAAGTTCTGAGGAAGTCTTTCTGCAAAGGGGCGGAAGTCAGGGGGACTGAAGCCCCCTGCTCCCATCTGACATGACTTCATCGGAACGTCTGGCTTAGAAATGATCTGCTCAGAACGCGCCTCTTAGGCGTGGTTGAGCTGCTTGAGGATGCTTTCGAGGTAGCGCTTCGATTCCTTCACGTCTTCCACCTGCTGCGGGCCTGACGTCTCACGTTCAATGCTGATGGCACCCGTATAGTTCACAGCCTTGAGCTGCTTGAGTACGGTGGGGAAGTCGACTTCGCCCTTGCCAATCTGCACTTCCTTGCCGAGCTTGTCGGGGTCGGTGGGCCACATGCCGTCCTTGGCGTGGATGGCCTGTACGTGCGGTCCGAGGATCTTCATGGCATCCACCGGATTCGCCTTGCCGTAAAGGATGACGTTCGCAGTATCCAGACCCACGCCAAGTGCAGGATGGTTCACATCCTTAATCATGCGCAGCATGGTGGTGGGTGTTTCCTGGCCGGTCTCCATGAGGAAGTGCTGGCCGTTGCCGGCGCAGTGCTCGGCGAGTTCGCGGATGGCCTTCACTGTGCCGTCGTAAAGAGGATCATGCGGATCTTCTGGAATGAAGCCGCAATGTGTTTGAATGCGGCCCACTCCGAGGAGCTTGGCAAAATCTGAAGTTTCCTTCAGCGCATCGACGCGAGCCTGGCGATATGCAGGCGGCACAACGCCGATGGTCGACGGGCCCTCTACGAAGTTCCACTTCAGCGGCAGCGGACGCACGGCTTCTGCCGTGGTGGGAATCACCTGATATTTGTCGAACAAGTCATTGAACTGCTTAGCCAGAGCGGGCGTGAATTTGCCCAGGTAGCTGTCCAGCGAAAGGAAGCAGGTCGGAAAGCCCAGATCGTGGACGAGCTTGATTCTGGCTTCGGCATCCGGGAAGGGAGAGATTAGCAGTCCCAGGGCCATGGGTGCGTGCGTGCGCTTCAACGCCTGTGCTTCCGCGCGGCTGGGCAGCGCGATCTTTCCTGCGACGGCGGCCAGTGCGGCTGCGGTAGCCGCGTGCTTCAAAAGGCCGCGACGTGTCAGGTCTACGGCTTTTTCCTGCTGTGTGTGCTGCTCCTGCATGTACGTTCCCCCCGAGTTGTTCTGATCGCTATAGGGCAATCAGATAGTTAAAGGCTGCAATGGAGGCGGCGCTGCGTGGCAGCGAAACCGCTTCTCCATCGCCAAAGATGATCTGCGTGGAAGCAAGGAAGCGCGGCAGGATGCCGTTCTCAATGGCCTGTCGCGTGGCAGTACGGAAGAGGCCATTTTCAAAGCCTTCCAGATCCGTGAAAAGCACCGCCGCAGGATCATTCAAATGGACCAGTGTGGCGATGGCACTGCCAAGGGCGGTACCCGCATCGCGCAACAGCTTGATCGCTTTGGCATTGCCGCGCATGGCCAGATCTTCCAGGTCACGCATGGTTTGAATGGAAAGTCCTGCCTTCTTTGCGGCCTGTCGTAAGGCATATCCGCCCGCGAGTGTATCCAGACAGCCATTGCGTCCGCAGCGGCAGGGTGGGCCATTCGGGTCCACAGTGATGTGGCCGATTTCGCCCGCGCTGCCGTCGTGTCCGCGATAGAGCATTCCGTTCATATAATGCGCGGAACCAATAGTGCGTCCCAGCATGACGATGGAAAAGTTGTCATACTCGCGTCCGCGTCCGAAGATCTTCTGGCCCATGGCGATGGCGTTGGCATCGTTGTCTGCCCATGCCGGCAGTTTCAGCGCAGCGGCAATCTTTTCTGCAATGGGAACGTCGCGCCAGTCGAGGCCTGCGGAGTAACGGCAGATGCCAGCATCGGCATCCACAATACCGGCGACGGAGATGCCTGCTCCACGGACGCGGCTGCGCGCAACGCCGGATTTGCGCAACATCCGCGTAAAGCTGGCTCGGATGGCGGCAGGCAACTCTTCCAGGTCGTTGTGCTCCGTCACTTCTTCGTGCCCGAGGACTTCGCCGCGCAAGTCGGTGATGGCGAGCTGTATCTTTTCTTCGTTAATGCTGACGCCGACGAAACAGGAGTGAGAGGCCTGCAGAGAAAGCTGGACCGTGGGGCGTCCGCGCCGCTTGCCGGCGTTGAGGGCCGGCGTTTCCAGCAGAAGGCCTTGTTGCAACAGGTGTTGTGTTACTTCAGTGATGGCGGCTGGGCTGACCCCCGCGCGATCACTCAGTTCCAGCCGGGAAAGCTGGTCGTTTTGGAGCAACGCGGCAATCACGGCGGTCTTCGCGGACCGGAAGGACACCTTCATGAGAAAGCTCTCCGAACCCCGGGATGTGTTGCCGGGGTGTTGCGTCAGGATGACAGGGCTGTAAATCCTGCTTGACCCTGCACGGGGTCGTGGATATGATCCACCTACCGAAACATTGTTGACCTGATTACCTTCGCAATACTACATCAGCCGCACCAGGATTGGCTCCAATTTATTCACTCGGTGAATTTATGGCGAGACAACGGGACAGGATGAGTGCAGCTGGTAGGGGAGTAAGCGCTTTTTCGCCGGGGAAGGATCCATTTCCCTTTCGGCACACGAAGATTCCTGTGCGCACGCGGATCCACGACACAGGGCGTTACCAGGCGGAATATCACTCGGGAGACCCGGACCATGAAAGACCTATCAAGAATTTGTACCCAGCTGCGAGGCACTGCGGATGCGCAGTGTTTCACTGTGACCAAAGGTGCGCTGCGCACCATAGCAATCGCCGGCATTTTTGCCGCAGCGGTTTCACCAGCCTTTGCCCAGAACACCACTGCGGATGTCGTTGGCACGGCAACGGACGTGTCAGGCGCCATGGTGCCGAATGCCACGGTTGTGCTGACAGACGTCAACACGCATGACAAGCGCACCGTAACGGCAGGCTCCTCGGGGGAATACACCTTCACTCTGCTGAAGCCGGGCACATACTCACTGACCGTGACGTCGCCGGGCTTCAAGACCTTCCAGATTGCCAACTTCAACCTGTCCGCCGGTGACCGCGCACGTGAAGATGCTCACCTGGCTGTCGGTAACGAAGGCGAAACGATCAACGTTGAGGCGACTACGCCCGCGTTGCGCACGGATTCGTCGGCCCTGATCACGACCGTAACGGAGAAGGCGACGCAGGAACTGCCTTTGAACGGCCGTAACTTCATCAACCTGGTGCAGGTGACGCCGGGCGCTACAGAAGGCCTGAATAACGGTCTGGCCAGCGGCAACCGTCCGGACGATCGTCGTCAGACCTCATCGGTTTCGATGAACGGTCAGGCCGACATGATGAACAACCAGACGATTGACGGCATTGATAACAATGAGCGTGTGATCGGTTCGATTGGTGTTCGTCCTTCGGTGGATGGTATCCAGGAAGTCAGCGTGCAGACGAACGTGTTCACGGCGGAAGTGGGTCGTGCGGCAGGCGCCATTATCAACGTCATTACCAAGTCCGGTGGCAACCAGTTCCACGGCTCAGCATATGAGTTCTTCCGCAATGACAAGCTGAACGCGAACCCGTTCAAATTTGGCGCGAACATTCCCAAGCCGAAGTATCGCCAGAACCAGTTCGGCGCAAGTCTTGGCGGACCCATCATTAAAGACAAGACGTTCTTCTTCGTGGACTACGAGGGGCTGAACAAGGTTTTCAATCAGAACCCTTCGTCTACCACGGTGCCCACGCTCTTTGAGCGCAATAACCTCGGTAACTTCACCGATAATCCGGGTATCAACACGATCGTTCCCGCGGCGAGTTTCGATAAGGTCGCCCAGCAGTACTTCAACCTGTTCCCGCTGCCGAATACCGGTACCGCCAGCACGGTTGCAAACAACTACACCGCAGCGCGTCCTGATTCGCAGTTTTCAAAGACGGGTGACGTTCGTGGCGATCAGCGCTTCAAGAACGGCGATCTGTTCTATGTTCGGTATACCTACAACCGCGTGGATACCAGCATCGGCAGCCTCTTCCCGGCGGTCAGCACTGCGGCAGGTACCATCTTCCCGGGTGGCAACCTCGGTTCCTATCCTGGCCCAGCACTCACGCGCGCCCATCAGGCTCACCTGAACTATGTGCATGCGTTTACGCCGAACCTTCTGCTGGAGTTGAAGGCCGGTTACACGCTGCTGGACAACGCGCAGTATCCGCTGAACTTTGGCAAGGCCATCAACACTGCTTTCGGCCAGCCGAATATTAACGTCGACGGGCGCACCGCCGAACTCTCGGCCGTGAACGTTACGCTAGGTGGCGCAACCCTGGGCAACCGGCCGCCAATCATCTACCACGAGAACACGTGGCAGTATGAAGGCTCCGTCAACTACATTCACGGCAAGCAGATCATCAAGGTTGGCGCAGGTCTCATCCGTCGTCAGGATTCCACTACACAGACCGATACTGCTAATGGCAACTGGGTGTTCAACAACTTCGCCACGCTGCTTTCGGGTGACTATGCGACCGCCGCCCGCAACCAGATTCTGTACACGCCGCGTAACCGTACCTGGGAACCGCACTTCTTCTTTCAGGACGATGTTCACCTGACGCCAAACCTGACGGTGAACCTGGGTGTGCGCTATGACCTGTTTACGCCCTACACCGAAACCAACAACATTCTGTCGAACTTCGACATCGTGCAGCAGAAGTTCCTCATTGCTGGCGTCAATGCGGACTCGCATGGCGGCATCAAGACGGACTACGGTAACGTCGCTCCGCGCTTCGGTTTCGCATACACTCCTGCGCCAAAGACCGTGATCCGTGGCGGCTTCGGTCTCACTTTCGCTCCGGAAAATACCACCTCCGGTTCGGCACTGGTGAACCAGCCCTTTACCGCGACACTGGGACCCTACACGCAGCCAAACGCTCCGACTGGCTATAGCAAGTTTGCAAACGGGATGCCCATCCCGACTGCGAACCCGTACCTTGTTCCGACGGGCAGCGCGACTGCTGCTTTGGATCCGAACTTCAAGTCAACCTATATCGAGCAGTTCAACCTGACTGTCGAACGCGAGTTTGCGGGTTTTGTTGGGACGCTGTCGTATGTGGGTGAGCTCGGTCGCCGCAACGGTTACTATCTGTCGGACTTCAACACAGTTCCGCTTGCACAGGCACCGCTGTCGTTTACAGCTGCTACGCGGGGCAGCACGACCCTTGCTCCTGTAGCGACGACCGACTATAACTCGCGTCGTCGGTTTGCGTCGGGCAACAACACCCAACTGTTGGGGGTGCCGCTGTACCGCAGCACGGGTTCCAGCAGCTACCACGGCTTCCAGGCCGTGTTGAAGCGCCGCTTCAGCAAGGGGCTGGATCTTCAGGCGGCCTATACGCAGTCCCGCCTGTTGGATAACTCTGAATCCATCTCCAACAATGGTGGCAACGGCTTCGGCTCCACGGCTGAGTTGTTGAACAGCATTGAATACGGCAACGGCAACCTGGACATGCGCAGCCGTATTACCGGCACGTTCAACTACGCATTGCCCTTTGGCCAAAACGCACACGGCTTTGTTGGTGTGCTGGCAAAGGGTTGGCAGGCAAACGGCATCGTGGTGTGGGGAACGGGCCTTCCGTTCTCTGTCACGAACAACGTGAACCGTACCGGTACACGTCCCACGGCGACTAACAGCGATCGCGCCACCATGCTTTCCAGCGGTCGCGTCAGCCACCCGACGATCACGAAGTGGTTTGATACGAATGCCTTTGTTTGGCAGGCAAACGGAACGACCAGCACGCAGCGCCGCAACCAGCTTTACGGGCCCGGCATCCAGCGTGTCGATCTGTCGCTGCTCAAGAACTTCGATCTGACCGAGCGCTTCAAGCTCGAGTTCCGTACCGAAGCGTTCAACGTTCTGAACACGGCACAGTTCATCAATCCGTCTGCTTCACTCAACCAGGTGGCATGCACCACGGCCTGTAATAACTTCCCGGTTGCTGGCTATGCGCCAGCGGCTGGTTACGGTGCCATCACCGCAACAGGCAACGCCTATAACCCGCGTCTGATTCAGTTCGCGGCGAAGGTGAAGTTCTAACCAAAACAATGTCGGGCGGCTCACTTGTTGAGCCGCCCGATTCTTTTCTTCTTTTTTACTGCTGTTCTTTTCCCGGGAGATTTGCGTTGATGCAGCGACGTTCGTTTCTGAAGGCCGGTTCGATGGCCGCACTTGCTACGGTTGTTGCGCGTGCGTCTTCCGCGGCGACGACTGCACCGCGCATCGCGTATGGCGGTATTGCGATTGAGTGCAGCACGTACGGGCACATCCGTACGCGCTATGACGAATTCACCATCACGCGGGGCGATGCGCTGAATGCCATGCCGCGCTTTGCTGTATTGAAAGAGCGTTACCCCGACGTTCCTTTCATGGGCACGATTGTTGCGACTGCCGTTCCCGGGGGACCTGTTGCGCGCGAGGCTTACGACAAGATCAAAGGCGAGTTCCTGGATCGCTTGAAAGCGCTGTTGCCGCTGGATGGTCTGTATCTGCCGATGCATGGCGCGATGACGGTTGACGGCCTCGACGATGCTGAGGCCGACTGGTATGAAGCTGCACGCAAGGTGGTTGGGCCAAAGTGCCTGATGGCGGCAAGCTACGATCTGCATGGCAACACCAGCAAACGCATCATTGATGCGCTGGATATGCTCTCTGCGTATCGCACAGCGCCGCATGTCGATCAAAAAGAGACGATGTTCCGCGCGTGCGACATGCTGGTGAAGTGCCTGAAAGAAAATATTCGCCCCACACTGGAGTGGGCCACGATTCCAGTGTTGATGCCGGGCGAGCGCAGTTCCACAAGCTGGGAACCAGCGAAGCGCCTGTGGGCGCAGTTGCCTGAGTTGAATAAGACGCCGGGTGTGATGGATGTGTCCATGCTCGTGGGCTATGTGTGGGCCGATCAATCGCGCTCGGCTGCATCCGTTGTTGTGACCGGAACGAATCCTGCGAACGAAGAGAAGGTTGCGAAGAATCTGGCGCAGCAGTACTGGGATGCGCGCAAAGAGTTTGCTTTCGGCGATCCGGTGTGTCCGCTGGATGAGTGCATTGACAAGGCGATGAAGTCGGATGTTCATCCGCTGGTGCTTGCAGATTCGGGCGATAACCCAACAGGCGGCGGCAATGGCGATCAGGCTACGGTGTTGGAAGCACTATTGAAGGCTGGCGCGAAGGATGTTGTCTTTGGCGGCATCGCGGACAAGCCTGCAACGGACGCCTGTTATGCAGCGGGTGTTGGCAAGACGATTCCGCTTTCTATTGGAGCAACACTTGATCCCATTGCGAGCAAGCCCGTGCGTGTGGAAGCGACAGTGAAGGCGCTGCTGCAGAATGTTGATCCGGCAAAGCGCGAAGCTGCAGTGCAGATACAAGGCGTCACGCTGATTCTCAGCGCGTATCGCAGGCCGTATCACGAGATTGTGGACTTCACGAAGCTGGGTATCGATCCGCACGCTGCGAAGATCGTTGTGGTGAAGTCCGGCTATCTTGAGCCGCAGATCAAACAACTGGCGAAGGCGAACCTGATGGCGCTGACGGATGGCGCAATCAATCAGGACATTGTGCATCTGCCGAAGAATAAGAATCGTCCGCCAACGTATCCATTTGTGGATGACCTGACCTACGCGCCGAAGGTTTATATTTCGGCGCGCAGTCCAAAACACGCATAAACACTCGTCGAAACGCAACAGGCAGTAAAGGGAGATAGCAATGGAGTCACGCACAATGCAACTGGATCGCCGGAACTTTCTGAGGGGCGCGGGTGGCGCAGCGGCCGCCAGCATTTTGGCAGGCGAGGCATTTGCGCAACAGAAGAGCGCAGCACCCGAAACCCTTGAGAAGGGGAGTGCCTTCCGTCCTCTTACTGAGAGCGAGAAGCTGGACCGCATTGCTGCGAATAGTTATCCGCTGCGCTGGATCTTCAAGAACCGCAACAACGTGGGCCCCAAGGCAACTGTGCAGCAGATGCAGGCGAAGTATGGCAGCATCACGGCGCTGGAGTATCCCGCATATGCAAAGAAGCTGTTTCCGGGTGTGACGAAGTTTGATATCTGGTCCAGCCTCTTTGGAGACATTACAGACGAAAGCCAGTACGAAGCGTCAACGATCTACGGATACGACGGCAAGCCGCGCCAGATTACAGAATTCAACCCGGCAAGCGCGAACGGTACTAAGTGGCTGGAGAAGCTGGCGGCAAAGCAGAAGGAAGAAGGTGTCTTCTGTCATCACATCTCAAACAATGCGCCGCGCGATATCTGCGAACTGGATGAGGCGAAGCGCAAGGCTGGCGTTGCTGTTGCAAAGAAGTGGCTGGATGGCGCTGCAATCATCGGCGCAAAGAGCATGCGTGTGAACAGTGGTGGGCCGCGCATTGCGCCGTCACCACAGCCGAATGAGACCAGCTATCCGAAGAACCCGGAGCTGGAGAAGTACATGGACCAGTGCATCCAGTCGTTCAAGGAAATGGCGGAGCACGGTTCGAAGGTGGGCGTGAAGGTGACGCTGGAAAATCACTGGGGTCTGACGGCGAATCCCATTAATATCCGCACCATCATTGAAGAAGTGAACAGCCGCTGGTGCGAGGCGTCGCCGGACTTCGGCAACTGGGAACACAAGTACCTCGTCTATCACGCGCTGAATGACCTTGCACCGTACGCACACACCACATGCCATGCGAAGCATTGGGACCGTTGGGACAACGCGTTTGGTCAGGGCACGAAGATTGATGTGCAGCGCAATGTGCGCATCATGATGAACAATGGCTACACCGGCGTATTCGCACTGGAATATGAGGACGGCCCGTGGGATGGTGTCGAGGGCGCGAAGTATCTGTTTGAGCAGGTGAAGGCAGCGCTGTAACAGGCGCTGACTTCGCGGAGGAAGTGTTGCAACGAGAACTGGAAATATGCGCGGAGACACTACAGGCATGTGAAGCAGCGAATGCCGGTGGTGCTGATCGCATTGAACTGTGCGCCGCCCTCACTGAAGGCGGCGTTACTGCTGGTGTTGGTTTTTTGCGCGAGGCGATTGCAGCTTCAAGCATCCCAGTACATGCACTGGTCCGTCCGCGCAGTGGCGGCTTCGTGTATTCCCCTGCGGAGTTTCGTATGGCGTGCGCGGATGCGGAGATGGCGTTGTCGCTTGGCGCTGCGGGGATTGTTGTTGGCACATTGACGGTCGATGGTGTTGTCGAAACAGCGCAGACCGCGGAACTGATTCGTATTGCGAATGGACGCCCGGTGACATTTCATCGTGCGTTTGACCTTGCGCGTGACCTGCATGAGTCGTTGCGTGTGGTCATCGATCTTGGTTGCAGTCGCGTGTTGACTTCGGGTGGTCAGCCCACGGTGATGGAAGGCCTGGAGATGCTGCTTGAGCTAATGCAGATGGCTGCAGGAAAGATTCGCATTGCCGCGGGTGGCGGCATGTCGTTGCAGAATGCTCCCCTGCTGACGCAGGTTCCCGGGCTTGATCTGCATGGATCGTTGCGCAGGAAGGTGAAGGTTGAGGCAGCGAGCGATGTGCTCTGGCAGCAGGGGGATGCGCGCGTGCATGTGGAGGATGTGTTGGCCGTGGCGGCGATGGTGCATGGTCATTAAGTTTTCTTGATTGTTTTCGCTCAGCATCCAGTGCTGTGAAAGTAAGCAGACCCCCTTCGCTTTGTTCGAGGGCATGCTTTGACTTCGCTTAGGATGATGCGCTTTGCGTTGTTCATGCTGGCAGTGTGGAGAGGATCTTCTTTGTCTCAGGAGGAGCGTTCATGCGCCGCGCTGAACCTATTGCCCAAAATGCATCTGTCATTCTGAGCGAAGCGAAGAATCCCAACGCATTCTCGTCGATCAACGTGGCTTCACGCTTTCGTGCGAAGAACTATCAAGCTCATCGACACATCTGCATCGTCGGGATTCTTCGCTACGCTCAGAATGACGGGCGTTTACTGCATTGAGCTGGGCGAAGTGATGTGCTGTTAATCCGGCAGGCTGAACGCGATGTATGCGCCGGGAATTGGCTCTTGCGATGCGGGGTGACCGGGTGTGGCGTGCGTGTATGTGGTGGCGCGTGCCGCGGCGCAGAAGACGACATACTCTTTGCCGTTAATCTCGTAGATGGCGGGCATGCCTTCCAGCGCGGCATCTACTTCGTGTTCCCATAGAACTTTGCCGGTGGCTGCGTCGAGCGCGCGGATTTTGCGGTCGCGTGTGCCGGTGAAGATGAGTCCACCCGCTGTGACTACGGGATTCACCTTCGGAAAGTGAGCGCCGGTATTGGTAATGCCTTTGGCTGCGAGTTCCGGCACTTCTCCCAGCGGAATCTTCCAGCGAACATTGCCGGTGTTCAGGTCGTATGCGGTGAGCGTGGCCCACGGTGGAGCGATGACGGGCAATCCACTCTCTGCGAAGAGGAAGCCGAAACCACTGCGATAGCGCAGCGTGGCGGGATCGCCGGCAGGTACCGCGTTCGTGCTTTCAATGATGGGCAGACCCGGATTCTTCAGGAACTTCATCAGGTCATCCACCTGCGCGGTGGGCAGGCTGCCGAAGGATGGCATCTGATTTTTGCCGTAGCGGACGGTCTGGCGGACCTGCTCTTCGGTCAGGCGCTTGTCGATGTCGACCAGCGTGGGGATGACGGGTGCTTTGCCTTCGCGATTGGTGCCGTGGCACAGGCTGCATGTGTTGGCATAGACGGCTGCACCGCGTGCCTCCGGCGTGTTGCCGGCGGGTGCTGCGGGAGGCAGTTGCAGTTTCAGTATTGCGGGCAGGTCTTTGGACACGACGTACAGATAGCCGTGTGTTGGATCGACGGCTGCGCCACCGTAATTCACGCCGCCGTTATTGCCGGGCATCTCCACCGTGTCCTGCGTGGTGGGTGGAGTATAGATGCCTTCGTTGCGTGCGGCATCAATCTGCTTCTTCAGGCGCGCGTGTTCCTCGGGTGAGAGGTACGGGCTCAGGTCTTTTGATGTGAAGGTCTGGCGGCTGAAAGGCTCCAGCTTAGTGGGCACAGGCTGCGTGGGCCATACGTGTTCGCCGGGCATGGCGTCCTGCGGTACAGGCTTCTCTTCAATGGGCCAGAGAGACTTGCCGGTTACGCGATCGAAAACCCACAGGTAGCCGGTCTTGCTGGTCTGTGCGACAACGTCCACATCCTTGCCGTTATGCTTCACGGTCAACAGCATGGGTGTGTTCGGGTTGTCGTAATCCCAGATGTCGTGATGCACCATCTGGAAGTGCCAGATGCGCTTGCCGGTGTGTGCGTTGATGGCAATGAGCGAATCGCCATAGAGGTTCGATCCGGTACGATTGGCACCGTAGAAGTTGTACTTGGGGCTGGCGGTGGGCACGTAGAGGATGCCGCGCTTTACGTCGAGCGCCATGCCTCCCCACGCATTCGCTCCGCCCACGGTCTTCCATGCGTCTTTCGGCCATGTGTCGTAACCGTATTCGCCGGGATGCGGAATCGTGTGGAAGATCCATGTCATCTTGCCGGTGAGAACGTTGTACGCGCGGATGTCGCCGGGTGCGGAATCGTATTCTTCGTTGGTGGCGGAGCCAAGGATTATGAGATCGCCGAAGATGCGGCCGGGATTGTAGGACTGCACCAGCGTCAGCTTGTTTAGGTCGCGGCCCAGGCCTTCGCGTAGATCCACGTTGCCTTCTTTGCCGAAGGTGGTGATGGATTTGCCCGTGACCGCATTGATCTCACGAAGCTGATTGTCGACTGCGAAGATGAGGCGCTGATCCTTACCGTCCGCACTTTGCCAGTAAGCAAGGCCACGCGTAGGAACCAGCGGTGTTTTTGCCTGCAACGGATGCGACCACAGTTGTTTGCCGGTGGCTGCATCCAGCGCAACGATGCTGTTGTTCTGTGCCAGCACATACATCGTTGTGCCGATGATGAGCGGATTAAAAATGTAGCCGCGACCATCGCCCGTGGGAACGCGCCATGCTTCCCGCAGATGGCTGACGTTGGTGCGGTTGATCTGCTTCAGCGACGAGTATTGCGTTCCATCTTCTGCGCCGCCATAAGCGCGCCACGATGCATGTACGTCTACTGTTTGTGCGGAGGCTGAGGCTGCGATGAGAACGCTGGTGAAGGCAAGAGAGCTAAGCAGGTTGCGCCGTGGTGGCATCAAGTGACTCCGTGGACCTTTGTTCGATTGCGTGTGCGCGTGCTTCAAATGCCTGCTGGTCGCGTGCGCGCCACAACGCTCCCTCAATCGGATCGACCACGCCATCGCGCGTTTGCAGCGACGGAAAATCTTTGCGCAGCGATGCAATGAGTGCTTCGCGCACGGGCAGTACGCGCTCCATGATGCTGCCCGCGAAAGCAAGCTGTGGGACGAAGATCGGATCGCCCTGCAAAGTCCGCATTTTGCGAATCAGCAGACGCACCAGGTGGGCAAGCGCTTCGCCTTCGGCCTGCAAGACTTCCTGTGCGACAGGATCACCGTGTTGCGCCACGCTGTACACAAGCTGCGCCAGGCGTGAAACATCCGGTGCAGGCGTGCGGTTGGCGTATTCGATGAGCAGATCCAGAGAAGGCAGATTCCAGAAATCCATCACGGCCTGCTGCAGCGCTGTGGTACGGCCTTCATCAATAGCCATGAAGACGGATCGGATGGCGCGCAGGCCAATGGCGTGGCCGGAACCCTGATCAGAGAGCACGGGGCCCCATCCGCCGGTGTTGGCCATCTTGCCCGAAGGCGTGCGACCGGCAACGTTCGAACCCGTCCCCGCGAGTACCAGAACCCCCGGGCCACCACAGAAGGCAGCATCCAGGGCAATCTCTACATCGCCCAGAAGCAGTAGCTGCCCGCTGACGCGTTCTGCGATGGTTTCGCGCAGCCAGTCCGCCACCATGGGAACGGTTTCGCCTGCGGTGCCCACGCAGGTCCGCAGCACCGCGGACATGGCAATGCCGCTCTGCGCGGTCAGTCCGCGAAGTCCTTCTTCCAGGTTTCGCTGTGCGGTATCCGCGTCGGTGCGAAGACGCTTGATGGTGCCGGTGCGCTGTCGCGCCAGTGTGCGTGTTTCATCTGCCAGCACAAAGTCCGTTTTGGTCCCACCCGCATCAATCGCCAGAAAATACGCCATAAAGTAACTTTACTTGGCAGAAGCCATGAACGGGACATGCTACGCCCCGAAAGTCCCATGTTATTCCCCATTTCGAAACAAAAAAGGCCGCAGAAGAATAATTCCTCTCCTGCGGCCTTTGATTCAGTTTCGAAGAGGTGCTTAGAAGTAGATCTTTGCCGCAAGCTCAATGGAACGGGCTGCGTTGAGTGTTGAGGTGATCTGGCCCGCAGAAGTGGAATCGATGTTGGTGACCGGGGTGGCAAAAGTGGTGTGGTTGAAGACGTTGAAGAACGAGCCACGGAACTCCAGGGAACGCGCATCGCCGAAGGGAATCTTCTTCAGCACGGACACGTCAAATTGCACCAGACCGTCGTTGCGCATGGTGTTGGTACTACCGTTGCCGTAGGTGTATTGGGCGGGGATGCTGAACGCGTCTGTGCCACCGGTGGGGCAGGATGCGTTGCGCGAATCGTAATACCAGCAGCCGGGTCTGCGTACCATCTGCGGGCGTCCTGTGATGTTGGGGCGCTGGCCGCCGAGGCCGGTGTTCGCCTGATCGCTACTGATGGTCAGGGTGAACGGCAGGCCAGATTGTAGAGTGCCCACACCCGACAGGCTCCAGTTGCCGATCAGGCCCTGCACGATGCCGCTGGCACCCGATGCGAACATCTTGCCTTTGCCGAAGGGCAGCTCATACAGGCCGCTGGTGACGAAGTTGTGCTTGATGTCGTAGTTGCAGGGCCCGTAGTAGTAATAGCCGCCGCTGACCTCGCGGGTTTGGCCGTTGAAGGTGCCATCCGTGAGGCAGGCGCCGTAAGTGTAGGAGACGAGAAAGGTCGCTCCGTTGAGCGCGCGTGTTTCCAGCTTGGTTTGCAGTGAGTTGTAGTTGGCGTTGCCTGCGTAGCGATACAGCGTGAGTGTGCCCCACTGCTGATATGGCCTACGGTTCTGGATGGTTCCCGTCCCGGGGAATGGGTCGTTCGCAGAGAACGGCTGCACGATGTGTTGTGTGCGATTGCCCACGTAGGCAACATCGAGCGATACCTTACGACCGAACTGATGCTGCACGGCAACGTTGTATTCCTGCGTGTAGGAGTTCTTCACCTGCAGGTCCATCGTGGTGAGGCTGGGCTGCGAGCAGGAGAGTGCGACAGAGCCGAAGGAGCAGGTTGCGTTCGAAGTGTTTGCAGCGACGATGGGCTGGCCGGAGTAAAAATCGCCGAACGTCAGCGTTGGTGTTGGCTTTACGTTGTTCACCGTCTGCGATGCAATGAACGGCACAACGTTCTGCGTGTTGTTGATGGCGTTGTTATCCGGGAAGAGATAAAAGATGCCGTAGCCTGCGCGCAGCACCGTGTTTTCTTCCGGCTTGTAAGCCACACCAAAGCGTGGGCCTACGTTCTTGCGTGCCGCCTTGCGGATGGAGGTCGGTAGGCCAAGATCGTTTGAGTATTGCAGTCGATCGGAGAACAGCGAATACAGATACGGCGTTCCGGGCTGCGCGTTCATCGAAAAGTCAGAGGGAATCACCAGCTTGCCGTTGGATGGGTTCCAGCCGGAGGTCTGTCCCTTGATGCCGTTGTAGAACGGGTTGATCTCCCAGCGCAGACCGGCATTGATCGTCAGTTTGGAGCTTGCCTTGTAGTCGTCCTGCACATACATCGACTGAAAGTTCACGTAGTTACCCCACGGCTGGCGGAAGTAGCTGCGCAGGCCCGATGCGGGATAGCCCAGCAGAAAGTCCGCGAAGTTATCGCCGGAGTAGGAGTTGCTGAAGGTAAACGTGCCTACCGAATTCGAACCGAAGAGATAGGTGTTGGTGTCGTGGAAGTTTTCGTAGCCGAAGCGGACTTCATGTTTGCCGCTGGTGTACGTGGCGCGGATAACGTATTGCCATGAACGAATCTTGTTCTGCTTGGGATAGTTGCCGCTCTGGCCGGTGAAGCCCGCGTAGTTGGAGATGCTGAGCTGCGGCATGCCCTGATATTGATCGGGCGAGAGACCTTCCAGGCCTTTGATGCCCGCCTGCTGGTTGATGTTTTGCCCCTGCAGCGAACTGGTGAAGAAGAAGACACTGCGGTAGTAAGAGAACTGCGCTTCGGTCAGCCACTTCGGTGAAAAGATGTGCGTCTCGCGCAGCACCACGTTCTGGCCGCGGCTACGCAGCGGGAAACCGCCAAGTGCGGGGAAGGGATTGGGGTCCGTCTCGTGGTTGTCCGTAATGGAGTAACGGCCCATCAGACGGTCCTTCGAGAACAGTGTCTGATCAATGCGGATGTCGCCCTGATCCAGTTGTTGCTTCAGACGGTTTGTCAGCACTGCGTGTGAGACATTACCGCGAAGCTGATTTGCGTCCGGCAGATACTTCAGGAAGAACTGGGCCTGCGGGACGATGCGGTTTGCGGGGATCGTATTATTCGCAAATGCAGCGCCGGTAAGGGGGTCTTTCAGCGTAATGCCTGTGCCCTGGTAGTTGCCGGTGCGCATGGCGGCAGAGGGCACAATGTTGTCAAAGTTCTGGCCCAGCCGGTACAGCGTCGATTGCAGGTCGAGGAAGAAGAAGGTGTGGTCCTTCACGATGGGACCACCGATGGCGAAGCCGAACTGGTTGCGATGCAGCGGCTGGTTGCGGCGCGTGGAACCCGCAGGCGGAACGTAGAAATAGTTCTTCGCGTCGAAGGCATTGTTGCGCAGAAATTCGTATGCCGTGCCGTGGTAGGCGTTGGTGCCGCTCTTGAGCGTGGCGTTCACGATGGTGGGGCTGTGGCCGTAGTCGGCGGGCATGTTGCTGGACTCCACCTTGAACTCCTGCAACGCATCCACGTTCGGCGAAATGAGTGTGCCGCCAAGCTGCGACTCGGTGATGTTTGATCCATCCAGATACCATCCGGTCCACGAAGGCGAAAGGCCATTCACGTTGACGTTGACGGCGCTGGCACGGATGGAGGTGCCGCCGGAAGCAATGTTTTGTCCGCCCTGAATGAAGCTGACGCCGGGCGTAAGCTGCGTCAACTGCCAGAAGTTACGTCCGTTCAGCGGTACGTTCTGCACCGTCTGCGTATCAATGACCTGGCCCACGGCAGAGGACGCTTCATTCAGCAGCGGAGTCTGCGAGGCGATGACGTCCACCTTGTCAGTGATCGCGCCCACGTGCAGTACGGGGTTGATCGTGGCGCGCTGGGCCACCTGCAGTTCGGTGTCGGTGATCTGTGCTGACGTGAAGCCGTCATGCGCGATGGTGATGGAGTAATGGCCGATTTGCAGATTGGGAACGTTGTAGACACCGCTGCTGTCTGAAGTGGCAGTGCGCGTTTCTCCTGTGCCCAGATTGCGAATGGTTACCGTCGCACCGGGGATGGCGGCGCCGGTGTCGTCCTGCACCGTGCCGAGAATGGTACCGGTGTTGGACTGCGCATGGCCCACGGTGATGCAGGCAAGTGCAAGCGATACAGAGAGGGTGGCCTTCCGGGAAAAGTGCAGCGGTGTCATAGGAGTCTGCTCCGTCTGGATGTGTGATTTTGCCGCTTTCCGGAAGCGTCTGTACCGACTTGCAGAGCGACACGGGACCGGCCGAATCGGAAGCGTTTCCGAAAATACGCACTGCTACCCTGCCTTGTCAATAAAATCGTCACTCTCAAAGCACGTGTGGCAGAATTTTGTCGGAAACGTTTCCGCACTGTATTGACAAAGGAATCCCGCAGCGCCGATGATTTTCGGAAACGCTTCCCATTCCAGCGTCTACGAAAGATCGGATTCCGACATTTATGAGCAGCTTGCAGACACAACAACTGAATGGCAAAACAGCGCTGGTCACCGGGGCCAGCAGCGGCATTGGTGCTGCCACCGCGTTGGCGTTGGCCGCCGCGGGAGCGAATGTGCTGGTCCACTACAACTCGCGAAGCGACGAAGCACAGAAGGTGCTGGATCAGGTCCGCGCTGCCGGTGCTGACGGCGAGATCGTTCAGGCCGACCTGGGCACCTGGGAGGGAACGCAGATTCTCTGCCGTTACGCCGAGGGACGAAAGATCGACATCCTGGTGAACAACGCCGGATCGCTTGTGCAGCGCACACGCGTGCTGGAGTTCACGCATGAGCTGTGGGAGAAGGTGATGATGCTGAATCTCACCAGTGCGTTCTTCCTGTCGCAGGCGGTGCTGCGCGGCATGAGTGAACGCAAGAGCGGCGTCATTATCAACATGTCGTCGGTGGCTGCGCGTTTCGGCGGTGGTCTGGGTGCGTTGGCGTACTCGTCAGCGAAGGCTGCGATCTCGACGATGACGAAGGGATTGACGAAGGAGTTTGCGCCGCAGGGCGTGCGTGTGAACTGTATCTCGCCCGGCACGGTGGATACCGGCTATCACCGCTCGTTCTCCACACAGGAAGGTCTGGATGGGGTGCGCGCGGCAACGCCCATCGGCAGGCTGGGAACGGCGGAGGAGATCGCGGATCTGGTGGTGTTCTTATCGAGCGATCAGGCTACGTTTATCCATGGCCAGGTCATTGAGATCAATGGCGGATTCTTCATGGCATGACGTCGGCTTCGTCCGTAAAGAGCGAACGCAGCGCCCGCAGCGAATCCGCCGCGTACGCTGCGTTCGTTCTTTGTTACTGCTTCATGCTGCAACGCTGGAATTACGCGACATGCGCGGCAGTGTCCAGACCAGCGTTGCTGCGATGATGGGCAGCGTTCCGAAGAGCATGAACACTGGCCGGAACGAGTAGTGGTCGACCAGCCATCCTGTGCACAGGCTGAAGACCATGCCACCGAAGCCGGAACCCATGCTGGCAAGCCCCCAGATGGAAGCGACGGCGTTCTTCGGATACAGGTCACGCGGGATGGCGAGTACGTTAGCCAGTGCGCCGCTGTAGCCAAAGGTTGCGGTGGAGATGAGCGCGATGCTCAATGCGGCGCTGCTAACCATAGCTGCGGGAAACGCGCAGACCATGCATGCGGAGAAGAACAGAACACTGATGCGGCGAGCGGTCTGGTCGTTCACACCAAGTTTGAGGATCAGCATCGTGAGGAACCCACCAGCAAGATTGCCGAGGCCAGCGGTGGCGAAGGGGATCCAACCGATTTTTCCGATCTGCGCCAGCGTGTAGCCGTGGCTCATCTTCAGGTACTGCGGAAACCAGAAGGTGTAGAAATACCAGACCGGATCTGCAAAGACCTTACTCAGCGTGAACTGCCAGACAAAGCGGTCCTGGATGAGTGAAAGAACGGATGGAGCGGGCAGCGTGGGTTCCGCTGGATTTTCTGGTGGGGTGCGATAGATCAGAAGCCAGACAGCGATCCAGAGAAAACCAAGTACGCCGACGATGGCGAACGAGGCCTTCCATCCGAAGCTGATGGCGCACCATGCCAGCAGTGGTGGCGCAAGCATGGCTCCAATGGCCGCGCCACTGTTGAAGATTCCCGAGGCCAGCGAACGCTCGCGTGCGGGGAACCATTCGCCAATGACCTTCACGCCTGCGGGATAGTTGCCCGCCTCACCCATGCCCAGCAGGAAGCGGTAGATACCGAGAGAGAAGGCACCGGTGGTGAGGCTGGTAAGAATCTCCGCGGCGGACCAGAAAGCGATGGTTAACGAATAGCCTTTGCGGCTTCCGAGTCGATCCAGCAGCGGCCCGGAGATGCCATTCATGATGGTGTAGGCCAGCATGAAGGCGAAGATGATCTGGCTGTACGTGCCTGCCGAGATATGGAACTGATCGAGCAATACCGGAGCCATGACGGAGAGCGTCTGGCGGTCCAGGTAGTTGATCACCGTCGCGAAAAACGCCATGGCCAGCATGGCCCAGCGCATACGGCTCAGCGTGAATGTGGCGTTTGTTTCCGCGGACGGATCCGTGATGGCCGATATGCTCATGCGAGCCCCTGCTTTGCAAGGTGTGCACGCACAGCTTGCAGGTCCTTCTTCATGGTGGCAATCACCTGTTCACGCGGCAGCGTCAGTGTGGTCTTGCCGTTTTCAGCACCGCCCAGCGGATATTCAAAGTGCAGTTGCAGAGGGCCGTTGAAGTTCTGCGCTTTCACGATGGAGAGGAACTGATCGAAGTGCACCATGCCTTCGTTGATGGGGCACCAGTGCGGTACAAACACGCCCGAAGCGCCGAGGCTTTTGTCGTAGGGGTCGGCGTGCGTGTTGCTCTTTTCATTGCGTGCCCACAGGAAGTCTTTCAGGGCAATGCCGCGCATCCAGTCTGCGGAGAGTTTGCTGGTGCAGATCCATCCGCCGTAGCCGCCTTCCACGGTGGCGTGGCCAATGTCGTAGTTGAAGCCAAACCATTTGGGGTCGAGTCCTCGGAACATCTCCCATAGATCCCAGATGGTGGCGCCGATGGCTTCCGGGCCGGAGTGCGTGTGATACATGGCGGCAATGCCATTCTTTTGGCTGAGGTCTGCCAGTGCGCGCACGCCAGGACGCAGCGCATTCAGTTGCGCCACGATGGGTTGCGTGGCGTTGTACTTCAACCCGCCCCAGCGATAGTGATGGATGCCTTCGCCCGCGGCGGCTTCCAGAATCTTCTTCGCCATAGGCATGGTAGACGGTGCGATCTCCGTGCTGATCATGGAGACTTCCAGGCCAGCTTTGCGCACGGCAGCAACGGCCTTGGGTAGATCGGTCGTGACGTTCTCCGGCAGTACGTGGCCTTCGGCGCGTACGGTCATGTCAATGGCGTCAAAGCCCATGTCCTTTGCGACAATGGCAGCTTCGCCAATGGGCATGAACTGCAGATGCTTGGAGAAGATGGAAACCTTCAGAGGGCCGGTTGGCGGGGCAGGTATGATGTTGCGCGTGGATGCAGCAAGCGCCGGCGTTGTTCCAAAAGCCTGTGCCGCTCCTGCCATGGCCGCGCCCAGCAGAAGCGATCGGCGTGACATTCCCCATTCTGTTTCGTTCTGCATGTGCGTTACCTCTTCGCGGTCGATGTGGTGTTTGCGGGCAATGCAAAGGTCAGCAGCGTTGATCCGGCCGTGATGGAGACATACTGCACGCCATTCACGGAATAGGTCATCGGCGGACCCTTCATGCCCACGTTAGTGTCGTAGTGCCAGAGAATCTTGCCGGTCTTCTCATCCGCAGCGCAGAATGCGCCGTTTGGATCGGCATAGAAGACGAGTCCACCTGCTGTACCCAGAACGCCAGACCACGTCTTCAGTACCAGCGCGCCGGGCTGTGCGATCTCCCATTTTGTTTCTGCAGTTTCAATGTCGATGGCGCGAACGAAGCGTTGCTGCAGACCCTGTGCTGCGGGTGTGCCGGGCGCAGCCTTTGGATCGCCGCAGGCCTCAATCGTCATCAGGTAATACCAATGCGTGGTGGGGCTGAAGGCGGTCGACGTCCAGTTGGCGCCGTTGTCAGGGCAGTTGCGCTGCCTGGTTGGCATGGTGGTGGGCAGCGACTTGTTCAGGATGGGGCGCCCGTTGGCGTCGATGCCGGTGGCCCAGTTGATGCGCTTCAGGAATGGCTTCGCCAGCAGCAGCTTGCCGTTGGTGCGATCGAAGACGTAAAAGAATCCGTTGCGATCGGCATGTAGCAGCAGCTTACGTGGCTGGCCCTGGAATGTGGTGTCGACAAGCACGGGTGGTTCTACGGCATCGCGGTCGGCTGTGTCATGCGGCGTGAACTGGAAGTACCATTTCACTTTGCCGTCGTGCGGATTCATCGCAAGGATGCTGTTGGTGTACAGGTTGTCGCCGGGGCGTGTGCGGTCGTCAGAGTCAGGCCACGGATTGCCTGTGGGCCAGAACAGTGTGTCCGTTTCCGGATCGTACGAGCCGTGCAGCCATGTGGATCCGCCGCCCAGTTTGGGCCACTCCGGTCCCCATGTTTCCAGGCCGGGTTCGCCGGGGCCGGGCAGTGTCCAGTGTCGCCACAGTTGTTTGCCCGTCTCTGCGTCGTAACAGATGATGAAGCCGCGAATGCCCCAGTCGCCGCCGGAGACGCCGCCAATGACGGTGTCGTTCAGGATCATGGGCGCGACGGTAGAACCGTACTTCATCTTCTCTTCCGGCATCGTCTGTTCCCACACAGGCTTGCCGGTCACCCGATTCAGGGCGATGAGGTGCGCGTTGTCGGTGGTGATGTACACCTTGTCGCGGAAGACGGCTGCGCCGCGATTTGTGCCTACCGACGCATCGCCCACGAGGCCCGATGTGGGCGGGCGGAACCACGTCCAGATGGTGCGGCCCGTCTTTGCATCCAATGCACTCACACGGTTCTGGCCGGAGAAGTACATCGTGTCGCCCACGACAATGGGTGTGGCCTCCAGGCCAAGCTGCGGCATGGGTGCAATCCACTTCAGGATGAGTTGGCTGATGTTGGTGCGATTGATGCTGGTCAGGTCGCTGTAGCGATTGGCGTTGAGCTTGCCGTTGTACGAAGGCCATTCGCCCTTGCGCGGATGCAGGATTTCGTTGAACTCGATCATGCTGGCGCCGGGTGTGACGACGTTGTTCTTCTCCGGCATCGGGCCGTCCACGCCAGTCAGACTGCCGAGGTATGCCGTGAGATCGTCCATCTGCTTTTCCGGCAGTGTGAGTGGCTTCATCGCCGCGTGATCGTCGACGGTGAGTTTTGCTACCTGTGAAAGCGGCAGCAGATGGATGGTGCCGCCCTCTTTGTCCTGCAGATGAATGTCGTAGTTGGTGCGGTTGCGCAGATAGCCGCGCAGCGTTTTGCCACCGGTAACGACCGTGGCCAATTCGTAGCCTGGCGTGATGTGCAGATCCGGCGCGGTCAGGGAGGCATGGATAGCGGGGGCGCTCATGCGAGAGCCAACGTCGGACAGGTCCGGCCCGGTGGCGGAGCCCATGCCACGGACCATGTGGCAGGTGCTGCACTTGCCGCCGTTCCAGTAAAACTGCTTGCCTGCCTCTGCGTTGCCGCTGGGGATGCTTTCGGATGCGGTGACGTTCAACGAACGGACGTATGCAGCCAGATCATCAATGTCAGCGGTTGGCATGCTGCCAAAGGGAGGCATACCCTGTGCGGGAAATCCGGCGGCAATGATGCTGTGAATGCGTGCAATGTCTTTGCCGCGGAGGTCCGGATTATCTGCCAGCTTGGGCGCATGCTCTGTTCCGCCGCCATCTGTTTCGTGGCAACCGATGCACAGGTTGCTGTATTTCACCTTGCCGGATGCGGCCGATGGCGTTTGCGCGGGCAGCGTTACCGCTGCAGCGGCGCACAACAGGGCAGCAGCCAGAGTGCGGGATGCGGAGTGGCCGAAGCTGATTTGCGATCGATTCATGTTCTGCGGTCATCCAGCCCCGAGCCGGCCCTCTAGCGGGTCAGTCCGCGTCCGTGTTCTCCTGTGTGGATTTCGTGTCGGCCTTGTATGTCGGAAACGCTTCCGAGGAATCTTCAGGCAAGCATCGCGCGGCTGTCAACCTCCGTATTGCGATATCGGATACCCTCGCCTTTGGCATGGCGGGAATGGTAGCTTTGTAAGCGCTTCCGAAAACAGAGATTGAAGACGAGCTGGAGGAGTGGGGATGTCGGAATCGCTTCAGGGAAAAGTGGTGCTGGTAGTGGGCGCTTCCAGTGGCATTGGGCAGGCCACGGCGGAACTTGCAGCGCGCGAAGGCGCGGTGGTGGTGGCTGTGGCGCGCCGGAAAGACAGGCTGATTGCCATGAAGCAGCGGCTTGCTGCAGAGGGAATTGTGCTGCATACGCGCAAAGCGGATGTTACCCGGCTGGAAGAGATGCAGGCCATGGTGGCTGACATTGAAAAGACCATCGGAAGCATCGCGGTTGCGGTGTATGCCAGCGGTACCAACACACCGCAGCGCGCCATGAAGGTGATGCCGCCAGCGGTGTGGCATGAAGTGCTGGAAGTGAATCTGACCGGCGCGTTCCACCTGGCACATGCCGTGTTGCCGGGTATGCGTAACGCGGGCGCAGGGCATATCGTGTTTGTTTCGTCTACGGCTGGAGCTATTGCCGATCTCTCCGGTGCGGCGTATCAGGCTTCAAAGCGCGGTGTGTTGGGGCTGGCGCACGCCATCCGGCTGGAAGAACGAATGAACGGCATTCGCACCTGCTGCATCATGCCGGGGCTGACGAATACGGAGCTGGTAGAGAAGCGCCCGGAGAAGCTGTCGGCGGACACGTTGAACAAAGCGCTCCAGCCGCAGGATGTCGCCGAGACGATTGTCCACGTGATGAAGACGCCGGCTCACGTCACCATTACAGAACTGCTGATGGTGCCTTCACAGGCCTGAGGCTACTTTCACTGTCATTCTGAGGAATGGAGTGACGAAGAATTCCAGCGCATTGGAAAGCTGCGAACCGCTTTAACTTTAACCGGCTGAAACCGCTCGGGATCTTTCTCGCATACACATCGTCGGGATTCTTCGCTACGCTCAGAATGACATGCCGCATGTTTTAACGAGCGGAAAGCTTCGCTACAGACGAGCGTTCCACCAGTTCCACATCCACCACGCGGTGAATGGGGGTCTTTGAACCACTGGTGAGTAGCTGTTGCACAATCTCAACCGCTGCGCGACCCACCTCATACTTCGGCTGGCGAACCGTGGTGAGCGGCGGGAAGGTCATGGCGGATAGCTCCACATCGTCAAAACCGATGAGTGAGATGTCGCGCGGAATCCGCACGCCTGCTTCAATGGCGGCACGCATCACACCAAAGGCCATGGCATCGTTGCCGGTGGCAATGGCGGTTTCGCCATTGAGCTTGCGGAAGATTTCAATCGCTGCTTCGTAGCCGCCCTGCATGGTGTTGATGGTGTGGATCGTGCGCACGCGCGCGCTGCGTTGTGCCTCCATCGTCTTAACGAATGCAGCGGAACGGCGTGAAAGGTTGGCGTGTTTCTTCGGGCCGGTGAGGTTGATGACCTTGCGATGGCCGTTGCGCAGAAGGCATTCTGCGGCCAGTCGTCCGCCCTTGTCGTTGTCCGCATTCACCGTGGAGAACGTGGTGTCGCGGCCAGGGCGATTCAGCAGCACAATGGGAACGCCCGCCGCGGCAATCTTCTGCTGATCTTCGCGTGAAAGCGAGGCCACAGAGTTCATGATGATGGCTTCCGCGCGCTTGTCCAGCAGCGAATTCACGGACTTCATCTGGCGTTCGGCGTTCAGGTCGCTATTGCACAGCATCACGTCGCGGCCGGATTCCAGCGCGGCATCTTCCACGCCGCGTGCCACTTCGGCAAAGTAGGAGTTACGAATATCGCTGACGATGAGGCCCACCATATCCGAGCGTCCGGTCACCAGGCCACGTGCAAAACGGTTTGGCTTATAGTGCAGTTGTTCCGCAATGCGCTGGACGCGCGCCTTCGTCTCCGGATGCACGCCATAGGCATCGTTCAGTGATCGCGATGCGGTTGCAATGGTGACTCCTGCGGCTTCTGCCACTGCCTGTAGAGTCACGCCGCCTGTTCCCGGGTTTGCGTTCTTCACCATCAATCACGTGTGCCGGGCGAAAACAGATTTCTCAAACCGGCGACTTCCTGTCTTTAGTTTTTGAGTCGGCGCAAAGTTCCCCGGAGGCGCCACGGACAAACAATACCCGAAGAAAGCTGTTTCGGAAAGGTTTCCGAAAAGCATACCTCAGGAATGTTTCCTCTTTTGCAACTCTGTGTGACGAAAGAAGTGGTGTTGCGATTTACCCGGCAATCCGTTCCCCGCGAAGTTTTCTCATCGTGTCTAAATAAAACGACAGGTTATGTACGGAAGCCAGCGTTGCGGCCAGCGGCTCGCCCGTGTGAAACAGGTGGCGAAGGTAAGCACGCGAATAGCGGCGGCAGACCGGGCAGTGGCACTCTGGATCTGCAGGGCCATGATCTTCACTGAATTTCTTGCCACGTATGTTTAGACGCCCCTCGCTGGTGAACAGCAGGGCGTGCCGCGCGGCGCGTGTGGGTAGCACGCAGTCCATCTGATCCACGCCCATCTGCGCGTATTCCACAATTTCATCCGGATAGCCCACGCCCATCACGTAACGCGGTTTGTCCTTTGGCAGCAGTTCCAGTGTGTGCGCAATGATTTCGCGTGTGACTTCGCGCGGCTCGCCCACGGCGAGACCGCCAATCGCGTAGCCGTCGAAGCCTTCGCCGTTCGCAGCGCGCATCTCCAGCAAACGGTTTGCACTTTCCGTGCGCAGGTCTTTGTACATGCCGCCCTGGACAATGCCGTACAGATTCTGGCGCTGGCCCAGTTCGGGGAACCACGGTACGTCCTGGCAGTGCGTATGGAAGTGATCCAGTGAGCGCTGTGCCCATGCGTGTGTCAGAGCCATGCTGTCGCGTGTGCGTTCGTAGGTGGCTGGATGTTCCGTACATTCATCGAATGCCATGATGATGTCCGCGCCCAGCGCGATCTGCACGTCGATGGAATGTTCCGGCGAGAAGAAATGTTTGGAACCATCCAGGTGTGAGCGGAACTCCACGCCCTCGGCGGTGATCTTGCGCAATGCGGCGAGTGAGAAGACCTGGAATCCGCCGCTGTCCGTCAGCATGGGCCGATTCCAGCTCATGAACTTGTGGACGCCGCCCGCGCGACGAATCAGTTCGTGACCAGGGCGCAGGTACAGGTGATAGGTGTTTGCCAGAATGATTTCGGCACCGCGGCCATCGTCACCCAGCGTTTCCAGTATGTCCTGCGGTACGGCCTTTACCGATGCGGCTGTGCCCACGGGCATGAAGACGGGGGTTTCCACGCTGCCGTGAGGCAGGTGCAGCGTGGCGCGGCGCATGGAGTTTTCCGTGCGGTGGATTTCAAAACGAAGAGACATCAACTCCGATTGTAAGAAACGATGGGCAACACCGCGCAGAGAGCAGTGCCGCCCATCTCAATCTCTGCGCCAGCTCGGAGGGTTAAGCGCAGAGAAACCTGTTGTTATCAGCGTGCGCCGCCGGAGACCTTGATGATCTGGCCGGTTACCCAGCGCGCATCGTCTGTAGCGAAGAAGGTGGTGGCTGTGGCGATGTCATCCGGCTGTCCCACGCGGCCCAGCGGCGTCTCTTCCACTGCTTTTGCTTCAAACGGGCTGCCGATGAAGCCTTTGCTGATGGCGCCTTCGGTCACCACCATGCCGGGGCTCACGCTGTTCACGCGAATCTTCTTCGGTCCCAGTTCCTTCGAGAGCGACAGCGTGATGGTGTCTACCGCGCCTTTGGTAGCGCTGTAAACAGAGCCGTGTGCCGGGGCCAGTGTAGCCACCACTGAGCTAATGTTGATCACCGATCCGCCCTCCGCAGGGAAGTGCGGCACCGCGGCCTGCGTGGTTAGCAGGAGGCCCAGTACGTTGGTATTGAACTGGCTGTGAAAGTGTTCCGGCGTGATGGCTTCCAGCGGAGCAAAGTCGAAGATACCGGCATTGTTTACCAGCACATCGATCTTGCCGTACGCCTTGACCGTTTCGTCGATCAGCTTACTGATCTCTTCCGGCTTGGCTACGTTCGCGCCTACGGCAATCGCCTTGCCGCCAGCCTTGGTGATGCGTTCCACCACAACGTCCGCGCCAGCCTTCGACGAAGCATAATTCACCACGACGGACGCACCATTTGCCGCCAGATCCTCTGCAATGGCCGCGCCAATCCCTTTGGATGCGCCGGTTACCAATGCAACTTTCCCGCTGAGCTTACCCATGATCCTTACATCCTCCCGAAGCATCTCGCTTCGACATTTCAATGACTATCGAAATGATTGCGCTGGGGCGGGAAAGGATTCAGGAAACATTTTGATGATCGTGAAAACGTACAAAACAGGGCGGGAGAACTCAGGCAAGTTCTTTCAGGTAGGAAAGGTAGTTCTTCCACACCTTGCGCCGTACTTCCGCGCGGACAAACTTGCCATCGCGATGTGTCTCAATCAGGCCGGCGGATTCCAGTTGGCGCATGTGATGGGATAGCGTTGCAGGATTCATCTCCAGGCATCCGCGCAGATCCATGCAGGTGGAGTTTTCCTTGTTCGCAATGCGGCGGAAGACAGAGAGGCGGGTGGGGTCGGCAAGCGCACGCGTAATGGCGATCATGCTGCGTTCTTCCGCATTGTCCTGTGCGGATGTTTCTTCCCGTTCTGTCTTGTCTTTCTTTCCCATGGCCATCGCCTGCGATTCAGGCAGTATACGCGTCCAGTTCCTGCAGAAGCTGGCGGACCGTCCGGAGCAGCACCGGGTGAATCATTTCTGGCGCGATGGATGCCAGCGGTTCCAGTACGAAACGGCGGCAATGCATCTCCGGATGGGGCAGGGTCAGCTCCGGTGTCTCCATGACCGTATTCGCATATAGCAGCAGGTCTAGGTCGAGTGTGCGGGGTCCTTTTTCAATGCCATGCGAACGGTCGCGACCGTGTTCTCGTTCGATTTGCAGCAGATTTTGCAGCAGAAGCACGGGCGCCAGTTCCGTGTCGATGAGTGCTGCGCCGTTCACAAACTCGGGCTGATCGGTGTAGCCCACAGGCTCCGTCTCAATCCACGGGGACACAGCTACGACGCGGCCGACAGAGGCTAAAGAACGAACGGCATCCGTCAGAGTAGCCTTGCGGTCACCCAGGTTCGATCCCAATGCGATGGCGGCGAGAGGCACGGCGAATCAGGCGTGGACCGGCGTGGCGAATGCGGCGTTCAGAGACGATTCCAGGGTGGGTTCTTCGTCGAATTCCGGAGCCAGCTCCCATGCGGAGCGATCCTTCAGCAGTGTGCTGACCAGCGCGGTGTGCATGGCGTGTCCTGCGCGTTCGGCCACCACGCGGCCCTGAATGCGGCGTCCTGCAAGGGCGAGATCGCCGATCAGGTCCAGCACTTTATGACGAACGAACTCGTCGGGGAAACGGAGTGGGCCATTCTGCACTTTTTTCTCGCCGATGATGATGGCGCAGGTGTCGTCCGCGCCGCGAATCAGGCCCATGTTGCGCAGCATAGGTTCGTCTTCACGGAAGCCGAAGGTGCGGGCCGGAGCAATCAGGTCGGCATAAGCACCGGTTTGCAGGTCGCCCAGAAAGCGGGATGTACCGATTGGTGCAGGGAAGTCGATGGAGTAGTCGATCTGATAGCCCTTGCCGGGATATACACCGATAAATTTCAGGCCATCCTTACTCTTTTCCGTGACTTCAACGGGTTTCAGAATGCGCAGATATTCGCGGCGGCGGCGCTGCTGCTGGATGCCTACACGCTCAAACGCCTCCACGTAGGGCAGGGCCGAACCATCCAGAATCGGGACTTCCAGGTTGTCGATTTCGACGATGACGTTGTCCACACCACAGCCGATGAATGCGCTAAGAAGATGCTCGGTGGTGGAAATCAGAACGCCCTGCCGCATGAGCGATGTCGCGTACGACACCTTGGCTACGTTGCGGCCATTGGCGGGAATTTCAAAATTGTCCAGATCGGTGCGGCGGAAGACGATGCCGGAACCGGGGGCCGCAGGTACCAGCCGCATGGTCACAGGTGCGCCAGAGTGCAGACCCACGCCGTTAAAGCAGACTGCCTCCTGCAACGTGCATTCCCTGTGTGGCGATTGACCCAAATCCAGCGCTCCTGATGCAACTTGGAGAATGCAGCGTTGGGGGGCGCTACAAAATCCGGCGAAGGACAGCGTACACCCATTTGGGACGGCGCAACTGTGTCTTAATAGACACAGTCACCCGGTACAAACTGGGCCTCGGACGTAGAATCGGGCCATGTCCTCTGACCTGCATCTGCTGCAAACCGCCCTGACCAAGACAAGCGACCGATGGCTCTCCCGTTTGCGCGCACTGGTGGAGTGCGAGTCGCCTACGGAAGATGCGGCGGCGGTGAACCGCGCCATGGACATGGCGATTGCCTGGGCGGAGGAGCTTGGCGGACGCGTGATGCGGCATCCGCAGACGGGCTATGGTGACGTTGTTGAGCTATGGTTCGGAGACCAGGCGAACGGACGTAAACCACTGATGTTATTAGGACATCTGGATACTGTTTGGCCCCTGGGCACGCTGGCTGGGATGCCCTGGCGGCAGGAGGCAGATGCACAGGGACGTATGCGGCTGTGGGGACCGGGTGTCCTGGACATGAAAGCCGGGGTCGTGATGGCGCTGGCCGCAGTGGAGGCTGTGCAGCAAAATGGTGGCCTTTCGCAGCCTGTCGTTCTGCTTCTGAACCCTGATGAAGAAACCGGCTCAGAGGTTTCGCGGCCCCATACGGAACGGATTGCGCGGGAGTGTGAGGCGGTTTTTGTGCTGGAACCAGCGCAGGGCTTACCCGGCACCACGGAGGATGCCGCGTACAAAACGGCGCGAAAGGGCGTCGGGCATTACCGGCTGGATGTGGCGGGTGTGGCCTCGCATTCGGGAGTGGACTTTACGCGCGGACGTTCGGCGGTGCTGGAATTGGCGCGTTTGCTGTTGAAGGTGGAGAAGTTCACGGACCTGGAGACTGGGCTGACGGTCAATCCGGGAGTAATTGGCGGTGGAACGCGGTCGAATGTGATCGCCGCGCATGCCTGGGCTGAGGTGGATGTCCGCATTGCTCGTGCGGCCGATGCAGAACGTGTCGATCGCCTCTTTCATGGGCTTACTGTCGGTGATCCTGCCTGTTCGTTGCAGGTGAGCGGAGGCATCAATCGTCCGCCGATGGAGCGCGGCGAGGGGACAGTGCGTTTGTTTGAACAGGCACGGGCACTGGCGGCATCGCTGGGTATGGAATTGAAAGAAGCCTCTACGGGTGGCGGATCCGATGGCAATTTCACTGCGGGTATTGGTGTGCCAACACTGGACGGCATGGGCGCGGTGGGCGAAGGCGCACATGCTGCGCATGAATCGCTGCTGCTGGATCATTTGTTGCTGTTGCCGCGCACGCTGTTGCTGGCTGCAATGATCGCTTCCGGGAAATAGGCTGACTTCGTGGCGTGATGTGCCGCTTCTTCAGACCCAATGGTTTAGCGCGATACAATGAACCTCGGGATTTTGAAAGCCTTTCGCGCGCATATTCCCACCAGTTCAAGGCAAGACATTAGGAGTTTTCACCATGGCGATTCCCGCCACACAAATGCGCCCCGGCATGGTCATCAAGCACAACGAGAAGCTGCACTCGGTCTTCTCTGTTGAGCACCGCACCCCCGGCAACCTTCGCGCCTTCATCCAGGCAAAGCTGCGCAACCTGGAATCGGGTGCCATGTTTGAGCACCGCTTCCGCTCCGGCGACGCGATCGACCGCGTGATCGTGGACGATGTGGAGATGGAGTTCCTGTACCAGGACGGCGAAGAGTACGTTTTCATGGACATGAGCAACTACGAACAGACGTCGCTGGGTCGTGACATCCTGGGCGATGCTGTGGACTACATGCTGCCAAACATCAAGGTGGACATCAGCTTTATCGACGGCAAGCCGGTGGGTGTGGAACTGCCCAACGTGGTGGAGATGACGGTTGTAGAGACGGAGCCGGGCATCAAGTCCGCAACTGCGTCGTCCGTCACCAAGCCTGCCAAGACCGAAACCGGCCTGGTGGTGCAGGTGCCGCCGTTCATCAACGAAGGCGAGAAGATCCGCATCGACACGGCAGAAGGCGCATACATGAGCCGCGCGTAAGCATCATGACACGTTCCGATTTTCAGCTACTTGCCGAGTTGCGCCTTCAGGAGGCGCAACTTCTGCTTTCTGTGGGAAGTTATAGTGGCGCTTATTATCTCGCCGGTTATGTTGTGGAATGCGCTTTGAAAGCTTGCATTGCGAAATCAACTCAGGCGTATGATTTTCCTGACAGGAAGCGAACGAACGATTCGTACAGTCACGATGTTGCCTCGCTTTTGAAAACTGCTGGTCTGGAATCGGCGCTTAAGTATGCGAGACAGGACAAGCCGGGACTGGGCACGCGTTGGGAGATTGCGCGGGAGTGGAATGAGGGTAGCCGCTACCGAATCTGGCAAAAGGCCGACGCTGCGTTTCTATTGGAAGCGGTTGATAATTCTCAGGAAGGAGTGCTTGCATGGCTGAAACAACACTGGTAGGGTTCGATGTTGCATCGGGCGAAAAAGTTTTGGACGGTCTTCGCGAAGCTGGTGTCCGCATTGCTGTCGCTCTTTGGGCCAAAACCAGTGACTATGATGAACCGCGGCTTTTCATCGCTTCTCCGGATTTCAACTCTGCATCGAAGCTCGAGGCATATACCCGTGTGGATCGCGCAATCCAGTCGAAGTTCGTTTGGTCTGCACCTAACATCATGGTTCTTCCGATGACTGATCCAATGATCGTTGTACTGCAACGGCTGTTTGGCAGTACCCGTAGCGTGTCAGGTATGCGTCTTGGCGGCCAGATGATCGGCAATCGCTATCTTGAGGATGCATACGTCTATCAAATTGAGAACGCGAAGGCTGCCTGAATCTTCTTAAGTGGCATGGGGCTGACATGCAAGGTTCCACTGTGAAGAAGTCCATGATTCGTGCTGCGTTCATGGTCGCGTTCTCAGTTTTGTGTTGTTCGGCGTTCGCGCAATCGATAAAACCGACGCCGCCCGGCGGTGAACCGCTGCAATGGATGGCGGTTTCCATTCACCAGATGGATCCCGCGCATGAGAACAATGCGTCTGCTAACGATCAGCCGAACGGTATCTCCGAACGCGGTGCGCCGCTGGCTTCGCTGATCTCGCAGGCCTATAACTTCGGCATCATGCCCATGCGCGACGACGAGATTATGGGGCTGCCGAGTTGGGCGAAGTCCGCACGATACGACGTGGACGCACGTGTCGCCCCGGAAGATGTGCCTGCCTTCAAAAAACTCTCGGGGATGTCCACCTCCGATACCATTACCGCGTTCTCAACCCGCACTTACACCGGCGAGATGCTGATGGAGCAGGCGCTGTTGACCGAACGCTTTCATTTGAAGATGCATTGGGAGAAGGGCGAGCGCAACGTTTACATGCTGACCGCAGCCAAGGGCGGCGCTCGTTTGAAGCCAACCGCGTCTGATCCGAATCATGGCAGCATCTCCTTTTCGTCTGGACGCATTACCAGCAAGGCGGTGCCGGTGGTGTTCTTCGCATCCATCCTTGAGATGCCGGCAGACCGCAAGATTGTGGATAAGACAGGGTTGACCGGATCGTATGACATGGACCTGCACTTCTCCTCGTCGAACCTGAGTGCTAACACCGGCGACGCCAACAACAACGATCCGGATTTCTTCACCGCATTGCAGGAACAGCTTGGACTGAAGCTGCAGCCAGCGAAGATGGAGATTCCGATTCTTGTGGTGGATCACATCGATCCGCCTACGGATAACTAGGGCGTATCGACATATTCACTTACGCCGGTGTGCGGCGATTTGTTGCAGTGGGTGGATGGGAGTGTTGCGTTACGAACTAAGCGAAGCGCAGTGGCGGCGGATTGAGCCATTGCTGCCTGGTCGAGCCGGTTTGGTGGGACGTCCTGCGGAAGACAACCGGCGATTCGTGAACGGTGTGTTGTGGGTGATTCGTTCTGGGATGCGCTGGGCCGATCTTCCCGAGCGTTACGGCAAGTACAAGAGCGTGCACAAGCGGTTCGTGCGCTGGGCGCGGGCGGGTGTGTGGGACCGTATCTTCGCCGACTTAGTGCGTGACCGGCAGAACCCTTACCTGATGCTGGATTCGACCATCGTCAAGGCTCACCAGCAAGCGGCCACGGGCCGCAAAAAAGGGGCGACAAGGCTCTGGGGCGAAGCCGAGGCGGTCTGACGACCAAGGTGCATCTGCTGGTCAACGGCGAAGGCGAGCCACTGGAGTTTCGCCTCTCCCCAGGTCAACGCAGCGATTACACCGAGGCCATTGCTCTGCTCGGCCAACGCAGGGTACAGGCAGTCATCGCCGATCGAGGATATGACAGCCAGGCCATCGTTGAGCATGCCCAACGGATGGGGCAACGGTCGTCATCCCCTCCAAAATCAATCGCCGACGACAACGCCTCCACGACCCCAACCTCTATAGGCTTCGCAACCGCATCGAGCGCTGCTTCAACCAACTCAAACAGTTCCGCAGATTCGCCACCCGATACTGCAAATACGCCGTGTCCTTCGCCGCCACAGTTGCCCTCGCCTGCTCATGGTTACATCTCAAACAATTTGTCGATACAGCCTAGCCACAAAGGAAAAAGGGCACGGATGCATCCGTGCCCTTTGTTGTTTCTCTTTGGGGAGTGGCTAGCTCAGGCTTTGAGTGCAGCCGCCAACTCTGCAAAGGCAACTTTGCTTTGCGCGCCGTCTGCAAACTGCTTCACCGTGGCAATGCTGGTAGTCACTTCGTCTTCGCCCAGGATGACGATGCTGCGGGCAATGCGGTCTGCATTCTCGAAGCTCTTCTTCAGACGGAAGTTGCCGTCGCCCACTTCCACTTCCAGACCGGCGGCGCGCAACGTGCGTGCCAGTGCCAGTGCTGCAGGATTCTGTGCCGTGGACAACGGGGCAATGTATGCGTCGATCTTTGTTGCAGCTGGTTCGCCTTCCGCAATCGCACGCGACTCTTCCAGTGCCTGCAGCGTCAGAATGAGGCGGTCTTCACCAATCGCGAAGCCGATGCCGGGAGCCTTGGGGCCGCCAAGCATTTCGCTCAGGCCGTCATAACGTCCGCCGCCCAGCAGCGCGTTCTGTGTGCCGAGGCCAAGGTCGACGGTGAACTCGAACGTGGTGCGCGTGTAGTAATCCAGACCACGAACGAGTCGCGGATTCACTTCGTAGGGAACGCCGCAGGCATCCAGCGCGGCCCTCACCTGTTGGAAGTGTTCCGTGGAGGCGTCGTCGAGGTAGTCGGCAATCTTCGGCAGCGCGTTGATGATCTCCTGGTCGGCCTCGTCCTTGCTGTCCAGTACGCGCAGTGGATTGGTCTCCGCGCGGCGTTGATTGTCCGGGCACATCTTGTCCTTCACCGGCACCAGGGCTTCACGCAGCGCGGCAATGTAGCGCGGACGATCCGTCGACGAGCCAACGGAGTTCAGATGCAGCTTCCATCCCTTGTATTCGTTCGCAGCAGAGGCACGTGGGATGCCGAGTTCATTCAGCAGCGTCGCCAGCATCTCCAGCACTTCCGCATCGCGCAGAGCGGATTCGCTGCCAGATGATGCAGGGCCGATGACCTCAGCGCCAATCTGAAAGAACTGACGATAGCGTCCCTTCTGTGGACGCTCGCGGCGGAACATGGGGCCGATGTAGTACAGCTTCTGCAGTTGGCCGGTGTCGCCCAGCTTGTGTTCAATGTAGGCGCGGACCACGCCTGCGGTGTTCTCCGGACGCAGTGTGAGCGACTGTGCCTTCTCGCTGGCAGCGCGTGCGCGGTCTTCCCACGTGTACATCTCTTTGCTGACGATGTCGGTTTCTTCACCCACGCCGCGTGCAAACAGTTCCGTTGCTTCCAGCACGGGCGTGCGTATTTCACCAAAGTTGTAGCGGGCAAAGACGGCGCGGACAGTGCTTTCCACGCGGTTCCACAAAGCAGTTTCAGGGGGAAGCAGATCGCGTGTGCCGCGGATTGCTTTCACGATAGAGGCCATAGTGATTAGTTTATCGGAGCCCGTCCTGCGCGATTTTTGCAGAAAGACATGGCCGCTCTCGCATGTCATGTCGGTGCTTGGGTCGACGAAGAAAGAGGGGCGCGTACCAGAGCGGTATCAAAATCTGCTCATCAATGAAAACTTCTTCTTGCTATTGCACCAGCCACGGTGCACCATATTGCTGTGTTCGCATCCGATGTGTTTTCATTGGCCACCTGCAACACGCATAAAGAAGATGTTGCATCCTATCCAACATCGGTAGCGGAGGTTTGTGGACCATGATGTCTGATGATGATCTGAAGTACTATGCAGCGGCGCACGACGACTACGAGCCTGAGCTCGACGGCGATGAAGAAGATGACTTCGACGACGACGAAGAGGACGAAGAAGACGAAGTGACCACCACCTCGGATGATGATGACCGCACGTTGGACGACGAGGAAGATGACATAGACGACGAGCCGGACACGGACGATGACACCGACAGTGAAGGTGCCGACCGTCTTCTCCGCAGCGAGCATCATGCGGAACAGGCAACGCTGAAGGCATCGCCTTCGTCGCAGGGGAATCCCTACACACCCGCAGAGAGTGAATCGGTAGAGCCGGAAAAGAATGTAGCTGAGACCTCGGTTGCGGTTTCGCTGAGCTCTGCAAAGCCTGCTGCGAAGAAGGCTGTTGCGAAGAAAGCGGCGAAGAAGGCTCCGGCAAAGAAGTCTGCCGTGAAGAAAGCCGCGCCTCCCGCAGCGAAGAAAGCAGCAAAGAAGGCCGCTAAGAAAGCAGCCAAGAAAGCAGCCAAGAAAGCGGCGAAGAAGGCCGCAAAGAAGTCTCCCCCACCCGCAGCAAAGAAGGCAGCCAAAAAAGTAGTAAAGAAGGCCGCGAAGAAAGCAGCGAAAAAGGTGGCGGTGAAAAAGTCAGCACCCGCAAAGAAGACCACGGCAAAGAAAGCTACCGCAAAGAAGGCGGTAGTGAAGAAGGCTGTGGCGAAGAAAGTAGCGGGAGCAAAGAAGTCTGCCACGAAATCGTCAGTGACGAAACGTGGCGGCAACGTCGCCAGTAAGAAGGCGACGAAATCCAACCAGCGAGGAAAAACCTTGGCAACCAAGAAGGCTCCTGCAAAGAAGGCCGCGGCAAAGAAGACTGCCGTGAAGAAGGCTCCGGCGAAGAAGGCCGTAGCGAAGAAGGTCGTAGCGAAGAAGGCTCCGGCAAAGAAGGCAGCAGCGAAGAAGACTGTTGCAAAGAAGGCCGCGAAGAAGACTGTCGCAAAGAAGGCCGCAAAGAAGACCGCAAAGAAGTAGTTCGCTACTTCTCCTAACCGCAGACGGGTAACCGGCTGCACGTAGTTAAGGCAAGCAAAAAGGCCCGGCTCCTCCCTATGAGGCTCCGGGCCTTTTTGCGTCTGTACTTCGTACCGTTCTCGACGCGCTTTGCGCGTGTTGTCGACTGGAATGAACTCTGTGGCTTGCCCGTCCTTCTGCATTGTCATTCGGACGGGGAGGAAATCGATAAGCACTCCAGAAGCAAGCAACCGATGACATTTGTCATGTTCAGGTGTTGGCGAAGTTCACTACTGCGTACCCAGTTTTCCAACCAGTATGGATACAGCCCAGGGATGGGTCGTAAAAATATCCGATTGGACAGGAGCACGTATATGGAACTCGTGAGTGCAATTCCCTCATCTTCAGCGGGCAGCGCAGGCTGGTTGAAAGGCCGTGTGATCGGCGCGCTGATCTGTGGTTTCTTTGGAGCCATCTGGATGTTCGAAGCGGTTTATCTGGGAGGCATGGCCAGACCTGTCTGGCTACCGCTCATCTGGATAGCTACACTTGGATTCATCATCTGGCCCGTTGTCCGGCTTCGGTCCTTTTCTCCTCAGCCTCGCTCTTCCGCCGAGGGAGAACGCTGGGCTTCCGTTTCAAAGACTTACTGGGGGATCGTTGCCATTGAATGGGGGCTATGTGCCGGAGCGGCCAATTGGTTAGGGCACACTCACCGCTATCAATTGATCCCGGTATTCCTCGGAGCCATCATCGGAATCCACTTTCTTCCTCTTGCGAAGCTGTTTCGGGTGCCGATCTACTATGTGACTGGATTCGTGATGACGTTCGGGGTTTTGGCTACCGTGTTGATTCCGAATCCTCATGTTCGCAATATCGCGGCATATAGTGTGAACGGTCTTACGTTGTGGGCAACTGCTGCTGTGATTCTGTGGCAGGACTGGTCTCAGAGAAACGAAAGTGAAAGCCATTAACCGGTCGATTCAAAGGAACACGATGCGCCTGCTGCCTCCGAACGTGGAGCTCGGTTGGACTCCCTATATCTGGTTGATCTATCTTGGATTCTTTTTTATCCACCCCATTCTGGACCGTGTGGGATGGGAGACGTGGTTGGCGACGGCCCTGGGAACCGCTGTCTTCCTGGTGCTCTACTTCAGGGGATACTGGCTCCGGGACCGGCGGTGTCTGTGGATTATCGCTGCCATTGCCCTGATGGGTGTGGGGTTCGCGCCATTCAATGCGGGAGCATCCGTCTTCATCATTTACGCTGCCGCTTTCGTGGCGTTTACGGGTGACTCAAAATTTGCAGCGAAGCTGCTGGTAGCGCTTGTCGCGGTTGTCGGAGTAGAAACATTCGTTTTTCACCTGAGTCCCTGGTTCTGGATTACGGGTTCGCTGCTTTCCATTGCCATTGGCTCCGCCAACATCCATTTCGTTCAGAGGAGCCAGGCCAATCGGCAACTGCGCCTTGCGCAAGAGGAGATCGAGCAGCTGGCACGGTTAGCCGAGCGGGAGCGGATTGCGCGGGACCTGCATGATGTGCTGGGACACACGCTTTCACTCGTCATTCTGAAATCGGAGCTGGCATCGAAGCTGATCCTGCGTGATCCGAAACGCGCAGGAGAGGAAATCCACGACGTGGAGCAGATTTCGCGAAAGGCCCTTGCGGAGGTGCGTCATGCGATCAGCGGGTATCGCGCCGGAGGGCTGGAGGAAGAACTGGCCCGGGCGAATGCAATTCTGCGAACTGCGGGGATTGCTACAGAATGTCTGTCGCTGCCGATGACCTTATCGCCGACGCAGGAAACCGTCCTGGCACTCGCGATGCGAGAGGCGGTAACGAATGTTGTAAGACATTCCCATGCGCGAAACTGCCGCTTGAGAATTGAGCAACTGGATGCCTGTTGCCTGCTGGAGATTCAGGATGATGGTCATGGCGGACAACAGATCGAAGGGAATGGCGTGCGTGGAATGCGTGAGCGTGTGGAAGCATTGGGAGGCACATTGCGGCGCGAAATAGGAGCGGGGACCAGGCTCATCATTAAGGTGCCATTGACTACTGGCTCTAGGAGCGGACTCGTATGAATAACACCGCGGGAAGAGAGAAGATGATCCGGGTTGTGCTGGCTGAAGATCAAGGGATGGTGCTGGGAGCGCTCGCGGCATTGCTGGAGATTGAAGGAGACATCCTTGTCGCAGGCCAGGCACGCGATGGCAAAGCGGCTCTTGACGCTGTGACAGAACACAAGCCGGATGTTCTCATCACCGACATTGAAATGCCAGAGATGAGCGGTCTTGAAGTTGCGGCAGAGCTAAAGCGGCAGCGCTCAACGACCCGAACCATTATCCTCACAACGTTTTCGCGCGCGGGTTATTTGCGCCGCGCACTGGATGCAGGGGCGCTTGGATACCTGTTGAAGGACAGGCCGTCGAAAGAGCTGGCGAATGCAGTACGTCGTGTCCATAGGGGTTTGCGAGTCATCGATCCGGAGTTGGCCGCGGAAGCATGGAGTGGCCCCGATCCCCTGACGGACCGAGAGCGGCAGGTCGTTCGTCTGGCGGGCGATGGTGCTTCCGGTTCTGAGATTTCACACAAACTCGGTCTGTCCGAAGGGACTGTTCGGAACTATCTCTCGGAAGCCATCAGCAAATTAGGTGCGAATAATCGCATCGACGCGGCGCGGATTGCGCGCCTGAAAGGATGGCTCTGAAGCCATCCATGCCTTCCTGATGGATGCAACACCGAAAAGAGCGGGCCAAAGGCCCGCTCTTTATCCAGATGCAATGTTGAAATGGTGTCTTAGGACTTTGCCTTTTTCGCTTCATCAATGGCGGCGAGAACTTCTTCGCTATGGTTCTGCACCTTCACGTCAGGCCATACCTTTACGATCTTGCCCTTGGGCGAGATGAGGAAAGTGACGCGCTTGGCGAAATGGTTCGGGCCAGCGGCCACGACGGGAACACCATACTCATCCACCACCTTGTGCTCAGGATCGGCGAGCAGCTTGAAGGTCAGGTTTTCCTTGGTGCAGAAGGCCTTGTGGCTGTCGGCCGTATCCAGGCTCACACCCAGAACCGCAGCGTTGGCCTTGTCATACTGCGCCTGATCGCGCTGGAAATTGTGCGCTTCAATGGTGCAGCCCTGCGTCTGGTCCTTCGGATAGAAGTACAGCACCACCCACTTGCCCTTGTACTGGTTGAGGCTTACCTGTTTGTCTTCCTGCGAGGGAAGAGTGAAGTTCGGGGCAGCCGTGCCCGTTTCCAACAGACCAGCGGCAGCGGCGGCCATTGCCATCCGTGCCGTTCCTGCCACCGCCAATGCGGCTACCAACACCATGGACCATAATCCTGCACGCTGCATATACATCTCCCTTGAGTTCTTCCGGTGACAGTATGACTCAGCACGAACGCAATCGGCTGCAGAAAATTGTCTGACTGGGTGGTGAAGATGCGTCACGTTTCGCTGGCCCCGCCGTCAGGAACGAAGCTCGTCATCCTGAGCGAAGCCTGACGCAGTCGAAGAATCCGCTTTCTTCTGAGCCCACTGCAATGCCCCAGGAAGCATTTTTGCGGTTGTGGAGGGATGCTACGTTCCCAGCGAAATCCTCGTGGAGGAAAGAAATGCAGGTCCTTCGACTTCGCTCAGGATGACGGCCTTTGGCCGTAAGAGCTTTGCCGGGATACAGGAATGACCTGTGTCTCTGAAGCTACTCGCCTACTATGCAGATTCCTGCTTCATCCGCTTCACGCAGCATGTTCTCTTCGTCAAACAGCAGCGTTCGCCCGGCCTCCACGGCCAGGCAGGTAGCTCCCGCGGCCTGCATTGCACGGATGGTGGGTACACCCACCACCGGAACGTCAAAACGAAGATCCTGCCTTGGTTTGGCGACCTTTACCACGGTCAGCGAACGCGCCAGTGTGGAGGCATCGTCTTCCAGCGAACCCATCAGTGCACCGGCGCGGGCAATGCAGGCGTCTGTGCCCTCCATGGCTTCCACCGCAACGCACGCACCTGCGGCAATGACGACTGTCTGCCCAAGATCAAACCCTGCAATGCCGCGTGCCACGGTCAGGCCGTAGGCTATGTCGTTGCGCTCCGTTTCGTTTGGTGTGCGCTGGCTCAGGACACCTTGTTTTGCCAGCATGGGCTCCAGGTAGGCTGTGGAACTGACCAGCTCAATGCCTTCATCGCTGAGAACTTTGGCAATCGCACCCAGAAGCATGTCCGTGTTGCGTGTGCGCAGGCTCATCAGCAGCTTGGCCAGCCGCCAATCCGGACGGATGGCAGAGAATATCTGCTTGTGGCGCACCTGCCCGGCCATCACGGCGTTGTGCACGCCTGCTTTCTGGAAGGTGTCGATCAGTTTCGACAGCTCCCCCAGGCTCATCCAGTGGACTTCCATGCCGCTGTCGTTTGCGGCGCGCGTGTCCATTTCCGGGTCGGTCTCTTCCTTGATGGCGGCGACTACGACATGCAGTCCGCGTGCGCGTGCGGCTTCGAGCAGAAGAAAGGGAAAGCGTCCGTTGCCAGCAATGAGTCCAAGCCTGTCCGATGCGTTCACTGAGGCAAGCCCTTTGAACTTTGCTTCGTCTTCTCGTACGCATCAATGATCGCCATCATATCGGTAGTATCCAGCGTATCTGACGATTGCCAACGTCGCAGCTTTACCTCCTGCGGATCGGGCTCAGGCTGGCTCAGTCGACGCATGATTCTTCCATTGTGTTCCATCACAATTTCCCCCGGCGCCCATCGATTGGATGCCAGGTAATTCAGAATGTTGACTGTCTCACCCACCTCCTCCTGCCATGCATTCAGGTCTACGTCCTGCATGGTTTGAATACCGCGCATGTGCAGGTAGTAGGGCTCCCAAAGCCTTTCGATATTGCTGTTGAAGACGCTATTTTTCTGGTCGACAGGAGTGTCCTTTGGGATACTTTTGTGGGCGGCATTAAGAATCTTGATGAACGTGTCTCGAAAGGGCGCAGCCTTTTCGACCAACTTTCCTTTGAGTAACTCGCCGCCCTTCTTCGCTGCATACTCCACCTCGTTGGGCGAAGTGCAGTTCGGCGTACCTGAGGCGTCAAACAGCCTTCCCCACAGGTTCAGGTCTTTTGCTTCGTTCTCACCCATGCTGCAGAAAAGATCGTATGCTCCGTGGTCCCAGCCTGATGCCCGCGCCAACGTGAAATCGTTTGTTACCCAGGCCATCAGAACATGCCACTGCAGTCGATGCGCATAGATGCCATGATTCAGCCCCGCACCAACGTCCTTCCACATCATTCCGCGCTCGATCATGGCATAAAACTCATTTGCGGGCAGAATGCCGATGGGAATAACATCGGTCTGCGGAAACCAGCAGAGCGACTCGAAGTACTTCAAGGTATAGGACAATCCCTTTTCCGCCGACATGCCTGCAATGAGCGCATTCAGTTTCTTAAATTTCTGTGATGTAAGCGCTTCACTGGAAAGTATGGTTAGCATGCGTATGTAGTCGTTCTTATAGCCATGCATGTCGCCATTATTCTGTCGCTTTAGAAGATCGCCCGGCGAAAGCGGCAGCTGCAGTCCTAGAACCCTTGCTTCAAGAATGTCGTAGCAGTCGTTGCATACAAGGATGGCGCCTTTCAGCCGAAGGGGCGAACTGCCGATGCAACTGACTCGGTTACAAAGGGGCATGAGGAATCCTCTTTGGGGAGAGGAGAACAATGAGACGGCCTGCCGGTCGCGCTCGTCTCGCTGCTCTCGGTTACTCTGAGGGCATGCGTATTTCCCCGGCGTGTGCTCTCGTATGTATTGCAATTATTGCTTGTGCCACTCCCGCGGCGACGGCACAGGAGTCCCAGGCCGTTACTACGGTTGAGACATCTCAGGGCTTTCGCGACGCCGCACGGAAGAACTTTGTGGGATACGAAACCAGGTTGAGCACACACTGCCCTGCGGTCACGCCAGACTGGACTAAGGCGACACACAAGATTTATGGAACCCCGATCACCGGTGCTGACGGCCATCTGAGCAATGCAACCTGGGTGGAAAGCGTGCCGGGCACGGCCTGCGGCGAGCATCGGCGGTATCGCGTTCTAGTGACCATCCGCAGCGGCCACGCAGCCGTTGCACCATTGCTGCCGGGCGAAAGCATCGCCACACCGCAGCTTGAAACGGATGCGCAGATGCCGCTGTTGAGAGCAACCGCAGAGTTTGTCCCTAAGGGACAGACCTGCCCGGTGGATGTGCTGGATACGAAACTCGACGGCCCCGTCCCGACCATCGCCCGGGCTGCATGGAACGAAATCTGGACCGTCCGTACCTGCAATCGCACCCTGAACGTGCCCATCCGGTTCGTGCCAGACGTGGTGGGTGAGGGAACCAGCATCCGCATTGAGTCAAAGGCTGTGACCGTAGCGCAGTAAAAGGACATTTTGCCGACGATTTCGTGGCATAATGTCCTTATGGCTCGTGCTGCACAGCGAACGGTCGCCGAACCCCTGATGGATGCTCTTCAGGTAGACATCTCTGCGATTGAGCGGGGACTACCGATTGAGCGTTTGAATGGCTTTGCCACAGCGTCCGGATTTGAGTTGAAAGACCTGCTGGATGTGGTGATTCCGGCGCGGACGCTGAAGCACCGCAAGGCGCGGAAAGAGCCGTTGAGCATGGACGAGTCGGACAAGCTGGCATTGCTGGTCCGCGTGTTCGATTCTGCGGTCCGCATCTGGGGTGATCGGGACAGGGCGCGCTCGTGGTTCCAAAGTCCGAAGCAGCGTTTCGATGGGCGTACTCCCATGCAGATGATGCGAACGGCTTTCGGTGCGTACCTGGTGGAAGAGATGCTGATCCAGATCGACGAAGGCATGTTTGCCTGACGCATGCACCTGTGGCGCATTAGCGACTATCGCAATCTGAGCGGCCGTGGCGGTGTTCGCGCCTCGGGCCGATGGCATACTGCCGGTGAGCCAATTGTGTATCTTGCGGCATCGGCTGCGGCATCGCTACTGGAAGTGCTGGTGCATCTGGAGCTTGTCGATCCGGGATTGCCGCCGGATTACACGCTGCTGCGGATTGAAACGCCGGATGACCTTGCGGTGGAGCCGTTGGTCGAGTCAAACGAAAAGGTCTGGAACGCCGCGCTGCGAACCTCGCGAAAGCTCGGCGATACGTGGCTTGCAAAGAGGCGCACAGCGCTGGCGCGTGTGCCATCGTCTATCGTGCCGCATACCTGGAATTATCTGCTGAACCCGCTACATCCAGATGCAGGCAGGGTGACCATTGCTTCCGCAGAGAAATGCAAATTTGACGCGCGATTGCTGGCTGGACGCAAGGGAACGAATACTTAACCTTTGTGAACCTATCCGAGTGGTCGCGTGTTGATTCGCGGTTTTTACGGCAGAACTGCCAGTACGACTGCCCCGGCAGTGATGAGTCCTGCGCCCAGAACCCTTCCCAGGGAAGGCTGCTCACCTAGGAGTGGCCACGCGAGTAGCAATACGAAGACCACGCTCAACTTGTCGACCGGTGCAACCTTCGAAGCCTCTCCAAGAGAGAGCGCTCGGAAGTAGCAGATCCAGGAGAGGCCTGTTGCGATTCCTGAGAGCGCCAACAGCGCGTATGTCTTCCTGTCGATCGAGGCCAATTCATGCGGACGTCCGAATGCAATTGCAACTGCCCAGGCAAACACGACCACCACAGTCGTTCGGATTGCGGTCGCCAGATTCGGTTCGACGTGCGCAACACCCTTCTTCGCCAGAATCGCTGTCAATGCGGCGAAGAGCGCGGACAATAACGCCCAGAACATCCATCCCATCTTGGACTCTCCTCGCGAACCAATGCGAAGAAGCACTGGCGTGTTTACTTGATGACGCCGCGCTCGCTCCTGGCGATGAACTCTGCCAGATAGGCGACGCGTTCGCCGAACTCGCCGCTGGCAACTTTTTCACGGATGGCTTCGAGTGCTTGTGCCGTATTTAGCTTGCTCACCTGCAGCAGGCGATAGGCCTGGCGAAGCTGCTTGATCTCATCGGGGGTAAAGCCGCGGCGCTCCAGTCCAACTTTGTTGATGCCGAAGGCCTTGTTCTCGCGGCGCACGCTAGTGAGCGAGTAGGGCAGAACGTCCTGTGTGATGGTGGTGCCGCCGCCAATATAGGCGTAGGCGCCGATGGTGCAGAACTGATGCACGGGGGCATTGGCGCTCAGGACGGCATAATCCTCCACCGTGACGTGACCCGCCAGAGTGGAGCCATTGGGAAGGATGCAGCCATTGCCGATCTTTGAGTCGTGGCCGATGTGGACGTAGGCCATGATCAGGCAGCCATCGCCGATCTTCGTTTCGCCGCCACCGCCCACCGTGCCGCGGCTGATAGTCACGCTCTCGCGAATGGTGTTGCCGTTGCCGATGGTCACCTTTGTCGGCTCGTTGTTGTACTTCAGGTCCTGCGGGCTGCAACCGACCGACGCAAACGGAAAGATGCGATTGTCGTCACCCAGGGTCAGGTGGCCGTCCAGCACCACATGGCTTACCAGTTCACAGCGTTCGCCCAGCACCACGTTCGGCCCGACGGTGCAGAAGGGCCCCACGGAGCAGCTCTCCGGAATAACTGCTCCCGGCGCAACGATGCTGGAAGGATGAATGGCCATGCGAGCTAGACCGCAGCCTCGGGAAGCGTCGGACCGTCCTGCTGCGGATTCGATTCGCCAGCAGTTTTTGCCGGAGCGGCAGTCTGCGATGGGCGCGGCACAAGCTGGCACGTCACGGTGGCTTCACAGGCGACCTTGCCATCGACCGTGGCCACGCCCTGCATCTTCACGGCGCGCGAACGCCAGTTCAGTACGGTGACTTCAATCTTCAACTGGTCGCCGGGAACCACCGGCTTGCGGAACTTCGCGCCATCAATGCCGGTGAAGACCATCAGCTTGTTTTCGCGGTCGGGGATTTCGTTCAGCAGCAATGCGCCACCCGCCTGTGCAATGGCCTCAATGATGAGTACGCCAGGCATCAGCGGATAGTCGGGGAAGTGGCCGGTGAACTGCGGCTCGTTGACCGAGACGTTCTTCAGGCAGAGGATGCGCTGCTTCGGTTCGACCTCAAGGACACGGTCAATCAGCAGAAACGGATAGCGGTGCGGCAGCAGCTTCATAATCTGCTGCACATCCATGACGGGGGCGACGATCTCACTCATGACTGTTGTGAGTATAGTTCGCCCGCCCTCTCATGGCTTCGTTACGTCTCCGTGAACGGGCGATTCCTGCGGCTGCAGCCACGGTTCTTCGAAGCGCAGGCCGACGGTGGTGTCGCCGCACATCCTCGATTGCAGCGGTGCGGAGACCTCGCCGTGGTCGAGCTTTACGGTGCCCCTGGCAACATTCGCGCAGGTGTTGTGGTCATAGACTTCGCCTGAAACCCAGCGTAGTGCGGAGCGTGCGGACGTTCCTGGAGCTAATGTCACAGGCGTCAGCACTGGGCCGGGATGCATGCCCTTCGGTGTGTCTGGTTCTGCGTGGATGACCGTGCCATTGGTGTCGAACCATGTGATCTGGGGGCGGCGCGGCGTCGTGCAGGCTTGTGTTCCGGTGTTGGTCAGCACAAGATAGGAGCCGGAATGGGACATGCCGTTGAACTCGCCGTCGGCCGTGTCAAAGGTGAGTTGGATCTGCTGCGGTGTACATGCAGAGGTAATTTTGCCCTGCGCAGGAGATGAGCGCTGCGGTGTTGCCGCGCAACTTGCTATTAGAAACGGAGCCATCAGCGCGATCAGAATTTTCATGCGGGCCTTTCCTCCAGTGGCTTGAGATGCTGGGGATGCATATGGCGACGACCTGCATGAGCATTCCCATGGGTTGAAAGGAGAGCAGGTCCTTCAGCTCCGCTCTGCTTCGTTCAGGATGACGACCTTTGGTCGTACGAGCTTCGCTGAATGCGTAGGGGCTTCACTGATGACGTGCTTGCGCATGAAAATGCCGAGCGTGCTCAACCCACTTAATCCTTGTGCTTGCCGATGGGTGCGTTCGGCGCAAAGAGTGCGGGGTCGACTGGCTTGTAATGAATCTCTTCCACGAAGCGCTGTGCCACCATGTCGCCATTGAAGTAGCGCGTGGTGACGTAGGGCGTGGGAATGCCATCGACGTCGTGCCAGTCGCTGTACTCTTCCACGTCTTCATCAAAGTCCTGATACTTGTCGTTGCGGAACTGGAAAAGACGGCGCAGCGGATAGTGATTGCTCAGCTCAATGTCGACGGTGACAGAGTCGTTGTGCTTGTCGATGAGCGTGACCTCTTCCACTTCGCGCCGCGCTACAACCTTATGTCCGCCGTACACCAGCAGCGTCTGCGGATCGGTCAGCCAGGTGTTGGCAATGGAGTCGATGGAGTAATGAATGCGACGGAAGTAGGCTGCCTGATCTTCCTTGGGGAGCGGCTTGCGCCCGCGATAGGTGACTTCCACGCCTTCGGTGGTTGTCCATATCTGCACGACGTCGCGCTTCTTGGTGAGCTCGATGCGGTCTTCCCACTGGTTGTTGGGCAGGGCGTGGTGGAACTGTACGTATTCACCTACGCCGGTGGGCTCGTTTTTATAGAACGACGAGGTGCGGCCTCGCAGGACGTAGTCGCCACGGCTCAGCCACTTTTGTCCACCCAGCGCGGTGTACATGGTGTTCAGCGCGGCGCGCGCCTTGGCCTGATCAATCTCTTCGCCCGGCTTGGGCTGCGTGACAATGATCTTCTCTTCGCGCTTGTCTTCCTGTTTGGGGGGCAGCGTCAGCACGCGTTCCTGCGTGTGCGCGATCAATGGGAATACGAGGCAGAGGGCAGTGGCCGTTGCGATGAGTTGGTGCCGTGTCTTCTTACTGTCGCGCTGCATCTGTGTCTACCTTCAAGAACCTATGCTGTTCGACGTGCAATCGAGGGAGTTGGGTACTTCGAAAGGGTTTGCTTCATTGATTTCCCATGCCTCTTGGAAGAACGAGTCGGCTGCGCTTCCGGAACAGGAAGAAATGCCCGGATATCCATGTGAAAGCGGGCGGCTAGCGCGCTCGCATTGGCCAGCGTCAGGCTTCTCTTGCCAGCGAGAATCATGGAGATATTGGAAACGGAACCCAATTCGGGTTGCAGATCCTGCTGCCGTAACCCCGCCTTTTCCATCATGTACTTCAGCACATCCTGTGGTGTTGCCTTCGGAATAGCATAACGAGACTCGTAATCTTCAATGAGCAGTGTGAGCAACTCAATGGTCTCCCGTTCTGCCCGAGTGGTTTTACCTTTTGCGGTCAAGACGAAAAGTGCATCTGTATATTCTTCAAGCTCATGCTCGTTATGAATACGACGAGGCGCGCCTTGTTGGATGAGTGAAACGGGGTTTTCAGCGAGCATCGGCTTTTCCGCCTTCCGTGAGACCGTTGCACATTTTATGTCGCAAACGGGTCCCACTTTTTCTTGTCGTTGTACTCTGTATGCCGGAGAAAAGACCGGATGTAAATATGTCCCTGTGTTTCTGGTTCATCTTTGGCATAGTGAATGACGGTGATTAGCCGGTAGCGATTTCCTCGAATATTGAAGACCACATAGCCGTCCACTGCGTCGGCATCGGGAAATATCTGACGAACCTGGTTGAAATTACGCCAGCGCACGGCTTCCACAATGCCGAGCCACGCACTGATCTCTTTCGACGCATCGCGAAAATCTTTTGCCGCTTCCTGAAGCTTCCTTCGGGTGACTACGTGCACCCAGAGAGTGTACTTCACAAATTGTGAAGTGCACAAGAACCAACCTGAACCGTTATCCCGCCAGCACGGCGCCGCCGTTTACGTTGAATATCTCACCTGCCACAAATCCTGCGAGCGGTGTGCACAGGAACAGGATGGGGCCTGCGATCTCTTCCGGCGTGGCGGCACGGCCCAGCGGAATGGCGCTGAACACCTTCTTAGACGCGATTGGATCGGTGAGAGTACTTTCGGACATCTCGGTATGCACCCAACCTGGCGCAACGCAGTTGACGCGAATGTGTTGCGGCGCGAGTTCGGTCGACAGCCCCTTGGTCATGCTGATGAGCGCGCCTTTGGTGGCCGCGTAGTCGGCGTGGAAGGCTTCGCCGCGCTGGCCTGCGGTGGAGCTGACCAGAATCACATGGCCGCGCACACCATCGAGAGTTTCCTGCGATTGCATCTGTGCCACCGATGCGCGAATGAGACCGAAAACGCTGTCCAGATTGATGCCGATGGTGCCGCTCCACTGTGCATCCGTCATGCTGCTGATGGGCGCGTCATACGGCGGCCAGATACCGTGATTCGCGACAAGAATGTTCAATCCACCGAAATGCGTTACGGCAGCTTTTACGAGCGCATCACCGTCTGCGGCAGTGGCAAGCTCCTGACGAATGGCAAAGCACCACTCCGGGCCACCACATTCGTCCTGCAGTGCAAGCGCCTGTGCTTCCGCGGCACGGTAAGAAAACGCAACCTTCGCGCCTGCCTTGCGAAACAGGCGGACAGCAGCCGCGCCAATGCCACGTGAACCGCCGGTGATGAGAGCGACGCGGCCTTCCAATGAGAGCGATATACCTGCATGTTGCATGTGTTCACGCTACACGATGGTTCGTGACAAATGCTTGGTAAGATTCGCCTTTTCATCGCCAGTTGATCCGGTTAGGATGGCCACATGCAACCGGCCTTGTTCGAAGACCAGCCTATCCGTCGTATCTATGACGAGAAGAGCGAAACGTGGTGGTTCTCCGTAGTGGACATCATCAAAGTTCTGACCCAACAGCCTGATACGCGAAGAGCCAGCAACTACTGGAAAGTATTGAAAAACAGATTGAACGCTGAAGGAAGCGAAGTGGTTACAAATTGTAACCAGTTGAAGCTGACTGCCGAGGATGGGAAGCAGCGGCTTACCGATGTGGCGACCGCGGAGATGCTGCTCCGGCTGGTGCAATCGGTTCCCAGTCCGCGCGCCGAACCCATCAAGCAGTGGCTGGCCAGGGTTGGTTTTGAACGGATGCAGGAGCTTGCAGACCCGTCAACTGCGTTGGATCGTGCGCGTGATGTCTGGAAGAAGCAGGGCCGCAGCGAGAAGTGGATCAACCAGCGCATGACCGGCCAGGAGACGCGTAACAAACTGACCGACTACTGGGCAAGTCATGAGGTGAAGGAAAGGCAACAGATGGCCATTCTCACCAACCTGATTCATGAAGAATGGTCTGGCTCCAGCGTGAAGGACCACAAGCAGCTCAAAGGACTGAAGAGCCAGAACCTTCGCGATCACATGACGGAGGCGGAATTGATCTTTACGGCCCTTGCCGAACTATCCACTCGGCAAATCGCGGAAGTTTCAAACGCGACAGGGATACATCAGAACAGCAAAGCAGCGCAGGAGGGTGGTCGTATTGCGAAACGGGCCCGCATTTCCCTTGAGGACAAGACAGGGAAACGGGTTGTCACCGGAGAAAACTTCCTGCCACCGTCCCGTTCGAAAAAGCAACTTCGCTCTTCAGGAAGCAATGAAAAGTGATTGTGCTTAGAACAGTCGTTCTGCGCGGCGCAGATTGCCTGCGGTGCCAATGTTGGCCAGCGTGAAGTTGAAGCGGTAAGCGTTTTCGTTGCGCACGCTGCCCAGTTCGTATTTGCGGTATTCGCCGGAGATGCCGCAGCAGTTCCAGTTGTAGGAAATCTGCGAGGCGGCATACTGCACCTGCGACAGCTTCAGGTCGATGCCTGCATTGGCAGCGATGCTGAGGCCAGGTTTTACAGGCGTTCCGTAACCCAGCAGAATGCGGAGCTGGCTGAAGTCGCTGATCAGGGACGTGGCAGTGCTTCCGCTGCCGGTGTCAGTGGTGAAGCGTCCGGGAGCATAGAGGCGAGCGTGGCTCACTCCACCGAAAAAGCTGCCTTGATGAAAGTCGACGAAGAGGTTGCTCTGGCGCATACGGCCTGCATGCAGGTCATAGGCCGTATCCCACTCCATGTCGATGTGATCGGTGGCGCTGAGTTTCATCTCGCTCACGATGGGCGAGGCGCTGCGATAGTCCGTAAGGAAAGCAATGCCGCTGAGGTCCAGCGTGCTATCCAGAACGTTGCGACGATTCAGCACAAGCACGCCGTTGGGGTTGGCGGTGGTGAGATATCCGCCAAACGTATCGTCGAAGTAGTGGCGCTGCACCAGCTTCCATCGAATGGTTTCGCGGGTGCCGCCACAGTGCGCATCCGTTTCTGCGGGATCTTCGTTGGTGTCGCAGGCGCGTACTTTGGAGGGGCGCAGAAACAGGCGCTGCGTAAATCCATATTCCAGCTCATTGCGATTGGCGACGACGTCTGTATCGTCAAAGCGCAACGTACGAGCGAAGTCTGTAACTCCGCTGGCGTAGCGGTAGTTCATCTCCGGCTCGATGGTGTGGCGCACTTCACGCCCCAACAGCTTGCGGAAAGCACCTGTATTGAAATCTCGTTCCAGAACAGGGAAACGCATCTCCATACCTGCTTCTGTTACGAAGCGGTTGAGTCCGGGCGTGCGCTCCGTCGGCACGGGGCCGGGAAGGGCTGTTGGTGCGCGCGAGTGGGAGTAAAACGTATCGTGCAGGCCGACCGAGGGCCGGAAGCGGAAGCCTGCAAAGCCAAAGGGCATGGCAAGCTGCGGATGAACGTCGTAACGGCTTACCAGGTCCGATGCGAAGCCAGTTTGCGCGGAGGGTGTTCCCTGCGTGCGCTTCAACCCCGCATATTGTGCTGTGGAACTCCAGAGAAATGGCGTGGTGCCAATACGGCGCTCCAGCGAATCCAGATCCAGCACAGGTGCGTGGAAGATGCGGATTTGCTCGCCCGTGCTGACAATTTTCAGACCCTGATAGCGGTCCATTTCCAGGGCCGCCACATAGCCGTTGCGACCGGTGGTGCCGTACAGATACGACTTGATGTCGGATGACACGGCCTGATTGAAGTTGTCTGTGAAGGCTTCGCGATAGATGTAACTGCTGAGGTATTCGGCGTCTGCCGCGACGCGCGTGTGGGGCGCGAAGTCTTTGCGCCCGGAGAAGGCCACGTCCTCACCACCCTGATTCACATAGGTGTTCGTCGTGGTTGTCTTGCCGTTTGTTGTGGTTGTGGTCGCCTGGTAGAAGCCGCGGTCCAGCAGGCCGGAATAGCGTGCGCGCAGGAAGTCTTTGTTGTTGCCCTGCAGTCGGAAGCTGGCGGACTGTTCCCATCCGCGCCGTGAGAAATACTCCGCTCCCACGGTCAGGTCTGCTGAACGGCCCAGTGTCATGTAGAACTGTTCGCCGATCACGATGCCCTTGGTGGTCGAGTTGCCGAAGATGGGAATCATGAAGCCACTCTGGCGCTGTTCGCTGTCGGTGGGGTGCGTGGCGTACGGCAGGAAGAACACCGGGATGTTGTACAGCCGGAAGAGGGTGTTCTTTGCGCGGGCCTTGCCGTCGCGTACCAGGAAGTGCCCGGCGGTAAGCTGCCAGTCCGGATGCGGCAACTGGCAACTGGTGACTGTACCTTCGATAATCTCCATCTGCTGCGGCCCGGTACGGATGACTTCGCGGCCAGTGAACAGGAAGGGATTTTCCGTGGTGTACGTGGTGCCGTGGGTCGACAGCTTCACGCCGATGGAGCCCGACACGTTGTACATGCGGCCGTTTTCCGTATGGATGTTCAGCAGCGCACGTGTGGCCTGCATGCTTTCGCGGCCGCTGTCGGCGGTGATGTGCACGTGGCCTTCAGCTTCCGCGTCGCCGGTGGTCTGGTCATAGCGGACATGGTCGGCCTCCAGGCGATAGTCGCCGTAGGTGACCACCACGTTGCCGTCCAGCAGCAGCATGTTGCCGTTGCGGCTCTGGCGGTCGCTGTCAATGGTGATCTTTTTTGCCGAGGGCTCCGGCACGGGAATGGCTGTGGGAAAACGTTCTACGCCCGGATCCTGCGGTAGATCGCGCTGTTGCGGCGTTGCGGCAGAGGATGTATCGGCAGGGGGTTCCTTGGCAGTTACCTGCTGTGCCGTCGCAGACACTCCAAACGCTGCTGCCAAAGTGATACACCAGCAAATACAGGCTTCGCGCACGGATGCGAAGCCAGGCGGCAACACCCCGGAGCGCGTGCTGGATGTCTGCGTAACGTTCTTCCGGAAAATGGCGTTGCTGCTCACTGAAGTTTCTATTTTACGAAAGTGAGACGCCTTGAGCACCGCGAGCCCCCTCCCCCTGCAGCCGCTACCCGCTGGCACCGTTTCTGAAGAGGAAGCACGCGCCCTCAAGCGTGAGATTGCCAACCGCCTGGCAGAGCATCGTCAGCGCCGCGGCCAGCCTGCGGAAACGCAGTCCTCGCGGCCCGTGGAGACCGCTGCGCCGCGTCATCGTGTTGCGGATTCCGTAGCTGCCCGCTTTGCCCGCTCCGTCTCCTACAGCGATTTCCTGAAGCAGGAGGCAGAAGCCGCCATCCGGCAGGCCGAGGCAGCCGCCGAGGTCGCCCGACGCAATGCAGAGGCCATTGCCGCCGCGCAGCAGCAGCTTCTGGATGAGATTGAGCAGTGGAGTGAGCCAGTTGCGCCGCAGCCGGAAGCCCAGGGACCGGCCGAGATCATCGCCTTTGCCGCGCCGGTGGGGACGGAATCTCCCCTGGGAGTTTCTGAGGCCGTCACCGAAGCCAGGATTGTTGCGGTTGAGGAACCTGTAACCGTAGCGGCCCCGGTGCCGCAGATGGCAGAACCGGTTGCCGTGCCCGTTGTGGTGGAGGCGGTTGTTCCCGCGTCACCGGCGCGTCCGGATTTCGCGCAGCTGTTCACCGCTGCGGTCAATGAGATCCAGGAAAAGCCAGCGACGCTGGCAGAGCGTTTGGGGCTGGCCACTGGGCCGCTGGACTCTGCGGTAGCGCTGCCCACGAACCTGATTGAATTTCCTCGCCAGCTTGTGGCGGCCCGCAAGGCCCGCCCGCGCCTGGCGGAGGGTCCTCTGCGGGACGAGGCGGATGCCGCGCCGGAACGCGCGCAACTTCGCATCTTTGAAGTGGAAGCCAACGCTGTATCTACGGAGCCGGTGGTGGAGAGCGTTCTGCCGGAGTGGCATACCATCCGGCTGGATGTGGATGCACCGATTCGCACGGCAGAGTCTCCGGATGCGCAGATCTCGTTTGCCATGCCGCTGTATGTGGCTCCGGGCAGCCAGCGTGTGATGGCGTTCCTGGTGGACGCCTGCTGTGTGGTGACCGGATTCCTGATGGCGGTGACCGTAGCGGCTTATGCTTCGCCCGTTCTACCCACGGGACTGCCTGCGGTGCTGGCGTCCGCGGCCACGTTGTTTGCCTTTGCCATTGGCTACCAGACGCTGTTCTTTTCATTGAGCGGTACCACGCCGGGGATGCGTTATGCGCGCATAAGCCTGTGCACCTTCAGCGATGAAAACCCTACGCGCAAGGCGATGCTGCATCGCATCTTCGCACTGCTGCTGGCGGGTATGCCGGTGGGGCTGGGACTGCTGTGGGCCTGCATGGATGAAGAAAATCTCGGATGGCACGACCGCATTTCACGAATGTATCCGCGTGGATATTAATGCATTCGCGATAGGCTGAAGGGGTTATGGCGTATGAGCTTACCCCCGCTCGCAATCGCAAATTCCTCGTGCTGTTGTGGCTGTTTTTCTACGCCTCCTTCACGTTGATTGCGCCACCTCTGTTGGACGACGCCGATTCTGTCCATGCAGAAGTGGCACGCGAGATGATTCTGCGCGGCGACCCCGTCACGCTGTATGCCAACGGCATTCGCTACCTGGAAAAAGCGCCTGTCCTGTACTGGTCCATGGCGGCCAGCATGAAGGTGTTCGGAGTGGGAACGGCTGCGGCGCGACTGCCGCTGGCTTTGTTTGTACTGGCGTTATTTCTGCTTACGGAAAGCTTCGCACGCCGCGCCTTTCGCAGTGCGCGCGCGGGTTGCTATGCGGCGATGCTGTTGCTGCTGTGTTTCGGCCTCTTCATCTTCACGCGCATTCTGATACCTGATGCCATCGTGTGTCTTTGGCTTACGGCGTCACTGTATTGCTTCTGGATCACAGAGCAGCAGGGCGAGCGGCCGTGGTATCTGCCTGCCGTTGGATTCGGTGCGGCGTGTGCGCTGAACATTCTTACCAAGGGGCTGATCGGGCTCGTCTTTCCCATCGGCGCCATCGTGTTGTATCTGCTCCTTACGCGCGGATTTGCAGGGACTCTGCGGCGCTTATGGAAGCTGCATCCAGTCACGGCGCTGGTGACGTTCCTGCTGGTGGGCGCGCCGTGGCATATTGCCGCGGGACGCGCGAACCCGACGGAAGGGCATCCGGCAGGATTAACGCATCCCGGCCATATCTTTCCGCTGTTCTGGAAGGGCTGGCGGGTGGGCGAGCCGTCGTATGGCAACGTGCACGGATGGACGTGGTTTTACTTCATGAACGAACATCTGCTGCGCTATCTCAATCTCCGTGTGCCGCGTGACTACGATACGGTTCCGCTGCTGCTGTTCTGGGGATTGCTGCTGGTGTGGATGATGCCGTGGAGCGCGTTTCTGTTCAAGGCCGTCAGCGCAGCGCCGTGGCGTGCGTTTCGTTCACGCAGCGCAGCGCTTTCCTTAAACAGCGAGCAGAAGACGCTGCTGCTGCTAACGATCGCGGCGCTGCTGCCGCTGGTGTTCTTCTCCTTCTCCACACGGCAGGAGTATTACGTGCTGCCATCGCTGCCGTTCTTCGCAATGTTGATTGGTCGCTGGCTTGATCGTGAAGCAACCGAGGCTGAGGAAGAAGTGATTCCGGCAACGCTGGGACAGAGCGGCCAACGCATCGGCACTGTTTTAGTGGTACTCGGAACCGTTGCTTCGCTGGTGTGTGCGTTCTTTCTGGTTCATGCAAAGGAGCCGCCGCCAACGTTTGAATTGTCGAACATGCTGCAACAGAATCCTGGCGACTACGCGCTGTCATTTGGTCACTTTCTCGATCTGAATGCAACCGCAATGGGAGCATTTCGCGATCCATTGACGCTTACGGCGATTGCGCTGCTTGGCGGTACGCTGGCCGCATGGTGGCTGCGAAAGAACTATCGCCCGCATCATGCCAACATCGTGCTCGGCGTTGCTACGGCGATGTTTCTTGTGGCCGCGCATAAGGGATTGCAGACCTTCGCCCCGGTGCTCAGTAGCGAACGGCTGGTGCGAACCATTCAGAAAGACCTTCGCCCGGACGATCTCATTGTTATTAACGGCGAATACGAGTCAGGATCGACGCTCGGTTTTTACCTGCAGCGCGATAACATTCACATCTGGCATGGGCGATCGTCGAACCTTTGGTACGGCTCGTTCTTCACGGACGCTCCCGATATCTTTGAGACCGATGCATCCATGCGCCTGCGCTGGACAGGCGTGCAGCGTATCTTTGTGTGGACAGAGCCGGGTAAGTTGCCCCCATTGCCGGGCAGGACTTACATCGTGGCAGAGGGCGGCGGAAAGCAGATCGTCAGCAACCGCGACACGATTTACTGAGGCGTTGAGTTATTTGCCGTTGCGCTATTTACAGGCCGTCATCCTGAGCGGAGCACGCAGTGCGTAGTCGAAGGACCTGCTTTCTTATCCCTCACTACGATTTCGTTGGAACGATGTCCGTGTCGCACGAGCGAGATGCCTTCTGGAAGCATTCCCGTGGGCACAGAAGAAAGCAGGTCCTTCGGCTCCGCTCAGGATGACGGACTTCGGCCATATGAGCTTCGCTTATGCGTGCTGATTTTCAGATCGGAATCAGCGCGAACGCGCGCGTTCAATTGCGCGCACCACAGCCTTCGATTTGTTCACGGTCTCTTCGTACTCTGTCTGCGGAACAGAGTCGGCCACTACGCCGCCACCGGACTGAATGTAGCCGTCTTTGCCGTGCATGAACAGGGTACGGATGGCGATGCAGCTATCCAGGTTGCCGCTGAAATCCGCATAGAAGATGCTGCCACCGTAGACGCCGCGGCGCGTGGGCTCCAGTTCTTCAATGATCTCCATGGCGCGAATCTTCGGTGCACCGCTGAGTGTGCCAGCGGGGAAGCAGGACTTGAATGCATCAATGGGTGCAAGATCGGGACGCAGCTTGCCTTCCAGCGCGCTCACCAGGTGCATCACGTGCGAGTAGCGCTCAATGAACATCAGCTTCTTCACTTCGACAGAACCGAATTCGCTGACGCGGCCCAGGTCGTTGCGGCCCAGGTCGACCAGCATGACATGTTCGGCGGTTTCCTTCGTGTCCTGAAGCAGGTCTTCTTCCAGCCGTTTGTCGCTGGCTTCGTCATCGCCACGCGGACGCGTTCCGGCAATGGGGTGATATTCAATTTTTTTGCCATGCACCCGCACCAGCAGTTCCGGCGACGAACCCACAATGTGCGCCGGAGTCTCTGTCCGTGCGCCGGGCTTCTTCATGGGGAAGCGCAGGAAATACATGTACGGCGACGGGTTCACGATGCGCAGCGAACGATAAATCTCAAACGGATCCACGCCGGGCTGGCAGTCAAACCTCTGCGATAGGACGCATTGGAAAATGTCACCCGCAGCCACATAATCCTTCACCTTTGCGACGGCCTTCATGTAATCGCGTTTGGCGGTGCGTGGTGTTAGCTGGAGTGGTCCCAACGGCTTGTGCTTCTTCGCCGCAGGCAGAGGCCCGGCAAGCTGCTTTTCCAGACGATCCAAGCGGCGGGTCGCCTTGGCATATGCCCTTTCCGCATCCGGTTCGCGCTTCAGATCGGCTGTCAGGATGAGGAAGATTTCCTTCTTCACATGATCGAAGGCAAGCACTTCATCAAAGAACATCAGGCATGCATCGGGCACGCCGAGTTCGTCTTTCGCTGTCTCCGGAAGGCGTTCAATCTGCCGCACCACGTCATACGCAAAGAATCCTACGGCGCCTGCAGTAAAAGGCGGCAGGCCGGGAAGCTTCGCGGGTTTGTGTTCGCTCAGAGCAGACTTCAGTTCGTGGAAGATGTCGCCTTCATACTGCCGCGTCTTCTTGCCATCCGTCGCGGTGATGGAGCGGCCACGCGATTCCAGCTTGCGATACGGACGGATGCCGATGAAGGTGTAGCGGCCAATGCGTTCGCCGCCCTCAACCGACTCCAGCAGGAACGCCTCCGGTTCTTCCGCGGCAATGCGCAGAAAGGCGCTCACCGGCGTCTCCAGATCGGCAGTGACCATACGGTAGACAGGGATGAGCGTGTGCTTCTTCTTCACAAGTGCGAGGAAGCTCTTCAGATCGGGCGTGGCAGAAATGGGGCGTGGCATGGCGCTGATGCAATGGTACTGGACGGCGCGCTTCACTGTTCAGGGATTCGTGAAGAAGCCGCTGCGCGCCTGCACGTGGAGCGATTTGTCCTTGGTCTTCAGTTCCAGCTTGTGGAACTGTTTGGGTTTGGTGTCGGAGGGCAAGGCGTAGCCGATCTCGTACTGGGTGCGCAGTTCTTCCGCGATGTTCTGAAAGATCCGTTTCAGCGTCGTACCAGCGGTGACCTGGTACACATGACCGCCGGACGCGGAGGACCAGGCCGTCAGGTTCTCCATGCCAAGGTCGCGGCCAGTGCCGATGTTGTAGCCTCGGCCCGTCTGGGACGGCTGAAACCCACCCCACGCGCTATAGGAGACTGCGTAGATGGGTACGTTGTCGCGCTGTGCTTCGGCAATGGCGTCATTACGTTTCGTGATGCTGCCGTTGTCACCACCGTCGCTGACCAGGATGATGGCTTTGCGTCCGCGGACCGTTGCAAGCACGCTCTTGCTGAGCGTGTAGATGGCATCGTTCAGGCGAGTGGCGGTGGCTGCTCGTTGGTCGTAGTGCAGCCCATACAGTGCCAGGTGCAGCTTGCCGGGATCGTTGGTCAGATCGCTGTGGGCCAGGATGTTGGCGTTCACCTCAATCAGCGCAGCACGATCCTGCGGCCGCCCAAGAACGGTCTCGAAGAAGACGTCGCAGGCGCGTTGCTCGTCGTCAATGAAGGTGCGCTGGCTGCCGCTGGTATCAATCATCACGATGAACGTCAGAGGGAGTTCATTGCCCTGTGAAAAGTACTGAATCGGTTGTTCCTTGCCGTCCTGCTTCAGGATGAAGTCGTCTTTGGTCAGCCCCGTGCGCGGCTCGCCGGTCTTGTCCGTGACCACGGCGGAGACTTCCACCAGGCGCGACGTCACATGCAGCGTTTCCACCGGTGTCTCCTGCGCCAGTGTGGGCAGCGCAAGCAACAGCATCGGGAAGAGAGCGAAAAGACGCATGATGATTACACCGCGTGACGAAGAGCCTGCGAGTAGAGGGATGTTTCAGGCATGCGACGACACCTGTTCCGTCGCATGGGTTGCTGCCGAAACCTGTACATTGACAGCGTAAAACGTAGCTCCACCACCAATGTCGGTCACCCGCTCACTGGTTAATACGTTGACTCCGTTGCCATCGTGAGAAAGCTTGTTCCAACCAAGTGATGTGGCAACCGTGCCTTTGACGACGCGCCCTGTGAAGGCAACGCGCAGATGAATGGAGCCGCGTTCATTCGCTACTTCCGCTTCGTCGCCTTCATGCAGGCCGCGTGCCGCGGCATCGTCCGGATGCATTTCCACGATGTTTAATCCGATGCGCGAATCTTCCATGCCACGATGTTTGGGCATGTTTGCAAAGGTGGAGTTCATCCAGTTGTCCGCTTTGCGCGCCAACATGCGCAGTGGTTGCGTGCTGTCTCTGCGCTCGGGTGCAGCAACGTATGCCGGCAACGGATCAAGTCCCTGCGCCTTCAGAGATTCGGAGTAGAACTCACCTTTGCCGCTGGGTGTTTTGAACCATGAAGCATCGCTGAAGGGCATGAATTCGCCGCGCTCATTGCGCGGTAGCTTCAGCGGCATCATGTTGTCGTGTTGCTGCAACGCTTCCAGGGTGATGCCTTCGTGCCACGGATGCTGCGTGTCCAGCGCCTGCTGAATCAGGTCGTGTTCGGTGTCGCGGAAGCATGGGGCGTCGAATCCCATGCGCTGTGCAAGTTGACCGAAGAACCACACATTGCTGCGTGCTTCGCCCTGCGGCTGCATCGCGCGCAGGGAAAGTTGTGCAATGTAATGCCCGTACGCTCCCTGCACGTCATCCTGCTCCAGAAACGAGGGAGATGGCAGAACAATGTCTGCATAATCCGTCGTGTCTGTCAGGAAGCAGTCATGCACCACGGTGAAGAGATCATCGCGACGCATACCATGCAACACCGCATTCTGATTGGGTGCAACGGCTCCGGGATTGGAGTTGTACACAAACAGCGCATGCACGCGCGGCGCATCCAGTTCTGTCAGAGCGTGGCCAAGCTGGCTCATGTTCACCATGCGTGCCTCCCGATGCAGAGGGCTTGCATGCATCAGTTCCGGCATCTGCAGTTTTGCGGAGTTGAAGCCGAACGCATTCGATGAAGACAGCATTACGCCGCCACCATGATGCTTCCAAGCGCCGGTGAGCAACGGCAGCATGCCCACGGCACGTGCGGCTGTGCCGCCGTTGTCGGTGCGCTGAATGCCGTAGTTCATGCGGATGACAGCAGGCTTTGCCGTGGCATAGCGGCGCGCCAGCGTGACGATGGTTTCCGCGTCGATGCCGCAGATCGTTGCTGCATTTTCGGGCGCATATTCTGCGGTCATCACGCGTTCGCGCAGTGCTTCAAAACCATGCGTGCATGCAGCAATGTAGTCGCGGTCTTCCAGTCCATCGCGCAGGATCACATGCATCATGCTCATGGCCAATGCCGTGTCCGTACCGGGTGTGAGCGCAATGTGTTCATCCGCCAGCTTCGCCGTTTTTGTCTGGTACGGATCAATTACGACAAGTCGTGCGCCGTTGCGTCGCGCCTCTTCTACGAAGGGCCACAGGTGAATGCTGTTGCCGTGCAGGTTCGCGCCCCATGCGAGGATGAGTTTTGCGTTCACAAAACTCTGCGGCTCCGGTCCAATGCGCACGCCGTACACCGCATTCAGTGCGGCTGAGCCTGCGCTTGCGCAGATGGTACGGTCAAGCTGCGATGCTCCCAGCCGGTGAAAGAAGCGGCGATCCATGGAGCCGTAGCCAAGCTGGCCGATGGTGCCTGCATAGCTGTACGGCAGAATTGATTCCGGCCCATATTGATCGCTGATGGATTGCAGGCGCTGCGCGATGGTGTTCAGCGCTTCGTCCCACGAGATGCGCTCGAATGCGGCAAGCTCTTCGCCATGCTTCAGAGGACCTTTCGGTACACCTGCCCTGCGTTTCATGGGGTGCAGCAGGCGATCGGGCGCGTAGACGCGGTCGAGATAGCGCGCCACCTTGCCGCAGAGAAAGCCACGCGTTACAGGATGCTGCGGATCGCCTGTGATGCGGACCACGCGCTCCGTTGCGGTGTCGATGGTGGCAATGATGCCGCAACTGTCCGGACAGTCCAGCGAGCAGGTCGCATGGACGCTGCGTGTTGCCGAGGCGAGTTCGTTCCCACTGCCCATAAGATGATTGTAGAAGTTCCTCGCAGCAAAAGAGAACAGCCAAATCCGCAGGGAGGCTTTCCGACAATGCGCCGCATCATCCGCAGTGTGGTTTTTGCAATGGCAGTGGTGACCGCGCCGCTGTGTGCCGTGGCGCAACGCTCCGAAGGCGAGCAGATGAAAGTGCTGCCGCAGGCGGAACTGGATGTGGTGAAGGTGCTGCTGTCGCAGGAGCGCGCGTGGAATGCAGGCGATATGGATGCTTTCCTTGGCTGCTACAAGAAGACGCAGGAATTGATCGTGATCAGCAATGGCGTGGCACACGGCTTTGAAGATGTGGAGGCCACGTATAAAAAGAATTACCCCGACCGCGCAAGCATGGGCACGCTGACCTTTAGTGACCTGGAGCCGCACATGCTGGATGATCGATTTGCCATGGCCACAGGGAGATATTCGCTGGAACGCGCGAAGAACAAGGGTGGCAATGCGTCCGGGACTTTCTCGCTGGTACTGGAGAAAACCGCGCAGGGATGGAAGATCGTCCTGGACCATACCACCTGATTTCCGCATGAGTTATGTGTCGCGAACAGCGCGGCGGGTGCATCCTACAGATATGCGCGTTCACGAAGTGAAGACCTCCACCCTGAAGCTGGTGTACGAAGAGGGTGGCCCGAAGAATGGCAGGCCGCTGATGCTGGTGCATGGCTGGCCAGATTCGCCGCGAACCTTTGACAAGCTGCTTCCCGCACTACATAACGCGGGCTATCGCACCATTGCACCGTATCTGCGCGGCTATGGTCCCACGGAGTTTCGTTCGCCGCTGATTGGCCGCAAACCGCGGCGGACAGGACAGCCTGTTGCGCTTGCGCAGGATGTGCTTGATCTGGCGGGTGCGCTGAAGTGGAAGACCTTTGATTTCATCGGTCATGATTGGGGTGCGCGCGTTGGCTATACGCTCGCAGCGCTGCATCCGAAGCGGCTGAATCGCATGGTGACGTTGTCCGTGGCATTTCAACCCGGCTCGCTGAAAGCTCCGAAGCTATCGCAGTCGCAGGCTTACTGGTATCAGTGGTTTCTTTGCAGCAAACCCGGTGAGGCTGCGTTTCGCGCGGATCCGCTGGCCTTTTGCAAACGCCAGTGGCAGACGTGGGGTCCGCCGGAATGGTTCTCAGAACAGGAACTGGCCGCTGCCGCGCAATGCTGGATGAACAAAGACTTTGTCGACGTGGCGTTGCACTACTACCGTGTGCGCTGGGGACATGCCGAAGCTGATCCACAGTATGCCGTGCAGCAGGCACGATACGATGCAACGGTGACGTTGGATGTGCCGACGCTGCTGATTCACGGCATGGAAGACTACTGCGTGCTGCCCGAAACCACTGACGGTGCGGGCAGGCATTTCACCAATGGCTATCGCCGGTTGCTGCTGGAAGGCGTAGGACATTTTCCGCAACGTGAACAACCGGGCACGGTAGCCGATGCAATTCTGCAACATCTGTTGGAGTTGAAGGGATGAGTGAACAGGAAAAAGGTTTGATCGTGAGGCATTACCAGGTGGAAGGCCGCGTGCAAGGTGTTGGCTTCCGCTGGTATGTGCAGCGCGAGGCAGCGGAGATTGGTCTGCGGGGATGGGTGCGCAATTCCCCGCATGGTCACGTGGAGGCGGTCGCGGCAGGTTCACCGGAACAATTGACGGAGCTGGAGGCTGCACTGCAACAGGGCAGCCGTGGTTCGCGCGTGGATCGTATCCGCGTCCATAATCTGGAAGACAGCGAGGCGGTTTCGCTCAAGGAATTTCAGATCGAGGGCGCGGTGTAAGGGAGCAGGTCTATGCGGCAGTCCGGCTGCATTTTTGCGCTTGGTAACAAGAAAGATCGAAATTCACATCGAGTCGTCTCGTTACAATAACTGCATGTCCCACCTTATCAACTGCGAACCTCTGAAGGACCTTATCCGCACGGTCCCTGACTTTCCCAAGCCGGGCATCCTCTTTTACGACATCACCACGCTGCTGAAGGACAAAGCGGGCTTTGCGCAGATGATTGATGCCTTTGCGGCGTATTACATCGACAAGCAGATTGACCTGGTCCTGGGCATTGAGGCGCGCGGTTTTATCTTCGGGCCTGCGATGGCGTATCGGCTGAACGCGGGCTTTGTGCCTGTGCGCAAACCGAAGAAACTGCCCGCGCCCACGGCTCGTGTGACCTATGACCTGGAGTACGGTTCGGACTCGCTGGAAATCCATCTGGATGCGATCCAGCCCGGTCAGCGTGTGGTTATCGTGGACGACCTGTTGGCTACCGGTGGCACCATGCAGGCTACAGTGCAGTTGGTGAAGCAGCTTGGTGGCGAAATCGCTGGCGTTGCGTTTGCGGTGGAACTGGATTTCCTGAAGGGACGCCAGAAGTTCCCGGATGTCGATGTGTACTCACTGTTGCATTACAACGAGTAGCCGGCGATGTGGCTGTCATTCTGAGCGTAGCGAAGAATCCCTGCGATGCAGGCAGTAACGACTCATTCGAAAGTTTCCAGTCAGAAATCCCGAAGCGGTCTCAGTGGTTGAGACTGCTTCGGGGTTCTTCGCCACGCTCAGAATGACGGGAATGAAGTGGTTTAACCAAACAAAATGCAGCTTGGCGATTTCACCGCCGCGCCGGAGACCGTCGGCTGCAGAAATCCCGTTGCTTCATCAATCGGGAACACCAGCACTTCATCTGTGGCCTGATTGGCACTCAGAAGCCAGCGTCCCGTGGGGTCAAGGGCAATGTGGCGCGACTCCTTACCCGGATTCGCCAATCGCTGCACTTCCAGCAGCGCGCCGTTTTCCGGATGGATGGCGTAGACCACAAAGTCTTCATGCACGCGGTTGGCGGCGTAGAGGAACTGCAGGTCTTTGCTGAAGACCACCTCGCAGGCGCGTACATCGACTTTCGATACTCCCGGCGGCAGCGTGCGCACAGTGGAGAGCGTCGTCAGCGTTCCGGCAGCGGCATCCCATGCAAGCTGGTCAATGGTGCAGCCCATCTCGTTGATGTTGTAGACCCACACGCCGTTGGGGTGGATGGCAACGTGCCGCGGGCCTTCACCGGGCGTGCTGTGCCATGCGCCGTGCGCGCTCAGCTTGCCACTGGGGCGATCCACCTTCAGGATGCGGATGCGGTCACAACCCAGGTCATTGATGAAGACAAAGTTGCCGCAGGGCGAAAAGGTTGCGTCGTGCGCATAGCTGTGGTCCTGACGCGTGGGATCGGGTCCGTGTTCGGCTGCGTCAAAGGTCGCCAGCGTCTCCGGGGTCAGTAGGCCGCCAAGCGAAAGTTGAAACGATGCTGCCGAGCCGCTGAGATAGTTCGCAGCCACCACCACGCCATCACGTTCGTCGAAGGCCACCGCATTCTGTCCGCTGGTGGAGGCGCGGCTCTGCTGCGTGAGCTTTCCATCAGCGTTCACTGCAAAGGCGATTAACTCTCCCGAAGCGCCGTCACCGGCAGGCTGCGATGTGGTCAGCAGGCTGCCATTTCCTGCAAAGCGCAGCCAGCTTGGCTTTGGCGCATCGGAAACCAGCTCCGGTTCGGTCAGCAGACCGCGCTCCGTATCGAAGGATGCTGTAAAGATGCCGCGGCCACCGCTGCTGGTGCCAATGAAAACACGTTCCTGACTCATTGCTTCTCCTGCTTCTTATGATGCGTTGTTTTCAGGCAAACAGCAGGCAGCTTGGCCCGGCAATCTGCACCTGCGAGGTGCGCTCGCCTAGTTTTCCTGTCGCGGTGTCGATAGGGAAGACTGAGATGTCGCCGGAGAACTGGTTGGCGCTCAGGAACCATTTGCCGCTGGCATCAATGGCCATGTGGCGCGACTCGTGTCCGGGGTTCATACGCTCTTGAATGAGTTTCAGCGCGCCCGTTGTGGGATCAACCGCGAAGACGGCGAAGCTTTCATGGATACGGTTCGATGCGTATAGAAAGCGGAAGTCCTTCGAGAAACACATCTCGCATGAGCGTGACTGGTCCTTGCCGGGCGCGCCGTTTGGAATCGTGCTCCACGTGCCCTTGGTGGTCAGCACACCGTGCGTCGCATTCCACTGCAACTGGTCTACGCTCGAACCCATTTCATTGATGTTGTAGACCCACTTGCCGTTGGGATGGAAGACAAGATGGCGCGGTCCTGCGCCTGCTGTGCCTGCCCAGTGGTCAGGCTTATGCGGTTGCAGCTTTGCGGTGGCGTGATCGAGGCGGAAGACGTGGATGCGATCGCAGCCAAGATCGTTGACGAAGACAAAATCGCCGTCCGGAGACGTGAGCGCGGAGTGAGCATGTGCGCTCATCTGGCGGTCTTTGTCGGGGCCGTGTTCGCTGGCAGGAAACTGGATGAAGCTGGCCTCGCTCAGCTTACCGTTTGCATCCACCAGGAATGACGACACGTTGCCAGGGCCGTAGTTCGCAATGAAAGCTGCACGCGCATCCTTCGACACGCCAATGTGGCATCCGCCGCCATCCTGCGAAAACGCGCGGCTGATCTCGGAGAGGGAATGGCCGCTACCAATGCGGTAGCTCACCGCCACAGAGGTGCGTTTGCCTGCGGCGTTCGGTGCGGTCGCCTGCGCAAACAACATGCCTTTCGCCGTAGCGAGAAATCCGGGGCTGTCGATTTTTGCGATCAGTTCCGGCTGGGTGAGCTTGCCGTCTGCAAACTGCGCCGCAAAGATGCCGGGGCCAATGCCGGAGCCGTCACGCGCGGTGTTGGCGGTGCCAATGAACAGCCGTTGCCCCTTTGCCTGTGCCGCTGCGCCACGCACCATCATGGTCGCGCCCACTGCTGCCGATCCTGCCAGAAACTCACGCCGTGTCTGCATCCGCTTCACTCCTTTTCAGCGAAGCCTCATCAAGACACTTCGCTCACACGTAGTTTTTCGTCCCTACCAAGATAGCCTTTGCGGCGCAGCCAGTCCTCCATGCGGCCGCGCAGCAGGTCCAGCGGCACGCGCAGGCCCACTTCCATCTGGCCGTCGGCAAGTGGCAGCGTGTCATCAAAGATGGCGTCGTTGGTGAAGTTGCGCATGGCAAAGCTGTCCAGCCCCTTCAGTGGAACAGGAGAGGTGGTGTTGTCTTCGCGGACAATTTCCAGCGCAATGCGGCGAACGAACATGGGTGCGATGGTAGCGCAATTCTCACTTCACCTCTGTGCTCGTCATTCTGAGCGAAGCGAAGAATCCCCGCGATGCTGCGCCGGTCGATGCAGCATCTGGCTTTCTTTCAAGAAACTATCCACGTTCTTGGCTGCTGCAGCATCGTAGAGATTCTTCGTTACTGCGTTCCTTAGAATGACGGACAGATTTACTTTACTCTCAACCCAATCCATCAAATGCCGGGACTAATCAGCTAAGCCCACAACACGTAACATGCACCAGGAATTTTGATGCTGCTCGTCTGTGCGCTCAGCAGGCCAGTCTTTGGATCGCGTGGCAGTACGGACACATCATTGCTGCGCTGGTTTGCTGCAATCAGCCAGTGCCCTGTGGAATCCAGCGTGATGCAGCGGTTCTCCACGCCCTGCGACGGCAGAAACTGGATACGCCGCAGCGTTCCATTGGACTCCACCGCGTAGGTAACGAAGCTCTCCAGCGTCCGCACGCTGCAATAGAGATAGCGGTGGTCCGCTGACAGCGCCATGTCTGCGGTGCGGCACTTGGGCGGAGCATCCAGCGGCAGTGTGCTCATGCTTTCGCGAAGTTTCAGCGTGCCGTGCTTTGCGTCCCAATCCAACAGGTCCACGGTGTTGGTGAGTTCGTTGTTGCAGTAGATCCATCGGCCGTTGGGATGAAACACAAGGTGCCGCGGTGCGGAGCCGGGAGCTGCTGCGTAAAACGGTGGATTGTGTGGTGTGAGCTTCGCCATCTCCGCGTTCAACGCATAGATGTAAATGCGGTCGCAGCCGTAATCATTCACCAGCACAAAGCGGCCACCGGGCGCGGTCAGAATGGAGTGGCAGCGGCTGTGTATCTGCACGGGCTGCGGGCCGTGATGATCTGCGCCGTATTCGATGTGTTCCACATAAGGCGAGAGTTCACCGTTGCGATCGATGCGGTAGGTGCTGATGTCACCGCTGCCCCAGTTGGCCTCCATCGCCACGCGTCCGCTGGGATCAATGGATAGAAAGTTCGGCCCGTTGCCCTTGGCGGTCTGTTGATTGATAGGCCGCAGTGGTTGCTCTGCGCTGCCGGTGATCTCGAAGCCCTGCACGGCTGCAATGCCATTTACCACCGCGGTGCTGTAGAGGTGATTGCGCTGGTGCGGGTGCAGTGTCATGGAGTCGTTGCCGGGGAGTTTCGCTGCCATATCCGGCGGCGCGAACGTGCCGGTCTTCGCATCGAACGAGGTCTGGAAGATGCCCTGCGCTTCCTTGCCTGTGGTGCCGATGAAGGCTGTTTTGCGATGGAGCGACAGCGTGGGTTGGATGGCAAAGGAACGTAAGGCAAAGGCAGTAGCAGGCAGGCCAAAAGAGAAGTGACGACGATTCATTGCGAGGGCTCCGGGGACGCGCCACCAGCATACGCCCCACACGCAATCCAATCTGTTTGTTCCCGTCATCCTGAGCGGAGAACGCAGTGCGTAGCCGAAGGACCTGCATTTTTATCCCGCACTATGATTTCGCTGGGAGAAGCGCGATTCCTGTCGGCATAGCGAAAATGCTTCCGGAGGTATTCCCGTGGGCACAGAAGAATGCAGGTCCTTCGGCTTCGCTCAGGATGACGAACGGTCTTTGTATGAGCTTCGCCGGTGATGTCGGTTTGAGAAAGTGCTTCCAACAAACGAAGAGGAGCGCCTGAGCGCTCCTCCCATATCCACTGAAATTTAAAAAGTGATTTACAGAGCGCCGCCATCCGCGGGCAGATGTCCCGCATACTCTTCCGGCTTCACGTCGTCATCAATCACCGGCAGGGTGGGCAGGTTTATGGTGGAACCCGCTTCATTCACCACGGCCTTCACGTTCGTCAGCACCTCATCCACGGTCATGGTGTACATCTCGCGGCCGTTGTCGTAGCCGTTCTGGATGATGGTCTTCAGGTATTTGCCTGCGGCCTGCGCAGCAGCGTAATCGGTAATGACGAAGCCGGTGGCGCGCTTCATCTGCACCCAGGCAACGTTGGGCATGGCAATCCACACCGGGCGTCCGCTGACGTCAAAGCGAATGTCCGTGGCGTCCGCGTGCCGCGTGGCAATGGCGACCACCGTGCCCTTCCAGACGCAGTGCAGCTTTTCTCCGGTCCACTTGTCTTCGACGGTGAAATCCTCGTACATCAGCAGGGGTCCTCTCGCAGCGGGTGCTCCCTTCCAGACTAAGGATTCCCCGGGCGATGGGCAAGCCGTGACAGGCGGGATTGCCGAGATACATGACATCTTGCTCCTCTGGCGGCCTGAAACAAGGAAATTGTCTGAAAGAGGCCTTCTCGGACTGGAAGTGTCCGATGGGGTACGGGTTAGCTTAGCGAGAGAGATACCAGAACAGCTCCCTCGCTGCTGTCTGATTCCGAAGGAGCCTCTTGACGCAACCCCGTAGATGGAATCGGCGTGAATTCATGGTGGCCACCGGTGCGGTCGCCTGTCTGGGCGCACTGGATTCCCGTGCGCAGGCCACCCCGGACTACACCGTCACGATTGATGCCTGCACGGTTGAGGCTTCGCCAAAGCATATTGTGCGTACTGTCGGATACAACGGGCAGGTTCCCGGGCCATTGTTGCGACTGCGCGAAGGGCGAGCCAGCACCATCCGGGTGGTAAATCGCACCAAGTCCGAAGAGATTGTGCATTGGCATGGTCTGCATCTTCCTCCCGCGATCGACGGCGCCATGGAAGAGGGGACGCCCATGATTGCGCCCGGTGCCACGGTGCAGTTCCAGATGACGCCGCAACCGGCGGGATTCCGCTGGTATCACACCCATACCTTTGCCGGAAACGATCTGCGGAAGGCGCAATACAGCGGCCAGCACGGATTCCTTTATGTGGAATCGGCAAACGAACCGGGCAACTATGACGCGGAACACTTCCTGGCGTTGCATGACTGGAACGGGTACCTGACCGGTGGTGACGACGGTTCGATGAACCCCACGTATGACATCAGCACGGTGAACAGCCGCATGCTGGGCCATGGCGTACCCATCCGCGTAAAGCAGGGGCAACGCGTTCTGTTCCACATCCTGAACTCTTCGCCCACTGAGGTGCATTGGGTTGCGCTGGCGGGTCACACCTTTCATGTCATTGCGCTGGATGGCAACCCGGTTGCCACGCCTTCTGCCGCTGCGATGCTTCGCCTTGCACCCGCGGAGCGCGTGTCTGCGTGGGTCCAGATGGATCATCCGGGCGTGTGGGTGCTGGGCGAGGTGCGCAAACACATCCAGGCCGCGGGCATGGGAACGGTCATCGAGTATGCCGGAAGCGCAAAGAAACCCGCGTGGCTGCAGCCTGTGTCGCTGGCATGGGATTATGCGCAATTCGGAACTGCGGATACCGACGCGGCAATCGCCTCGGAAGTGGAGGAGATCCCGCTTGTCCTAGAGAGCCGGTTCAAGGGCCACGGCTCGCAGGAGCGATGGATGATCAACGGCAAATCGTACCCCGATACCGACATGCCTGTGCTGGTGCAGGGACGCCGCTATCGTCTGCGTTTTCGCAACAGGAGCATGGACGACCACCCGATGCATCTGCATCGTCACACGTTTGAGCTGCGCGAACTGCCGGGCGGAAAACGGACCCGCGGCGTCATGAAAGACACCGTATTGGTGCCGGCTGGAGCGGAGACGGCGGTGGAGTTTATCGCGGCCAACCCTGGCCTTTCGCTGCTGCACTGCCATCAGCAAAACCACATGGATATGGGCTTCATGATGGTGTTCCGCTATGCATGAGAGAACAGCCTTCTGGCGGGCGAAGGTGCGTGGCTGGTTGCTGACAGCGATAGCCGTGGCAGGCCTGAGCGCTGCGCACAGCGTCATGGCTCAGGGGAATTATGAGATTCAGGTGTATGGCTCGGATACGGTGCCGCGTGGCAACACCATGCTGGAGCTGCACTCGAACTTCACAGCCAAGGGTCAGCGTTACGTACAGCAGGGCGTTTATCCCACCAACCATCAGCAACACGAAACCATTGAGATTACGCAGGGGCTGAACGACTGGTCAGAGGTGGGCTTTTACATCTTTACCAGCACACAGGATGGGCATGGCCTTCAGTGGGTGGGCGATCACATTCGCCCGCGTGTCCGTGTGCCGGATAGCTGGCATTGGCCCATTGGAGTCAGCCTGTCCACGGAGGTCGGCTATCAACGCGCGGTCTATTCCCCGGATACATGGACGTGGGAGATTCGACCGATTTTGGATAAATCGGTGGGTCGATGGTATTTCGCGCTGAATCCGGCACTGGAACGTACGTGGCATGGACCGGATGTCACTCAGGGGCTGGGCTTTGCGCCCGGCGTCAAAGTCAGTTATGACGTGAATCGCGAGATAAGCATCGGGCCGGAATACTATGCGGATTACGGCAGACTAGGGCGGTTCGACAGCCTTCATAACCAGCAGCAACAGATATTCCTGGTGACGGACCTGAACGTGTCGCCGCAGTGGGAGATCAATTTCGGCGCGGGCCTCGGCTCCACAGCGGCAACCGACCATCTGATTGTGAAGTTCATCCTGGGTCGCAGGTTTTCCTGGAAGAAACCGTCTGAGGTGGAGTAAGGCAGGCTGCTAGACTTACGTTTGGTGCTGATTGCGCCGACCGATTCGCGTCCCGGTCCCGGAGAGGGCCGCCGCATGCAAAAGGATTTCGACTCTTGGACACACCAAACCGCACCCGTACCTCGCCATTGCCCGTTCACGCAGATTCACCGTTCGTGAGCAAAAAGACTGGCGTTCTGGAAAGCCTTGCCAATAACCGCAAGCTCGCACTGAATCTGGCCATCGCTGTGGTGGTTGTGGCTGTTGCCGTGGTGGCGGGCATCCTGGTGTACAACCACCGTTCGGCTGCTGCTGCGGACCAGCTTTCCGCCGCCATGCAGACCTATGCGGCACCCATCCGTTCTGCGGAGAACCCGGTTCCGGCCAGCGTGCGCAGCTTCGGCTCCACGGATGAGCGCGCCAAGGCCGCCAACGCGGAGTTCAAAGCCATTGCCGATACCTATGGCATGACCGATGCTGGCCGCAATGCGCTGTATCTGGAAGGCTTGACTGCTCTGCAGACCGGCCAGAACAGCTCCGCCGAGGAGTTGCTGAAGAAGTCCGCTGGAAGCTGGAATCGCGATATTTCGAATCTGGCAGGCCTGGCGCTGGCTGGTCTGTACCACCAGACGGGCCGCACCAGTGATGCCGTGGCGGAGTACAACCGCATCATTGCCAAGCCGTCGAACCTGGTTCCTGTCGGTCTGGCGAAGCTGCAGCTTGCAGCGATGTACGCGTCCGACGGCAAACAGGCTGATGCGAAGAAGATTTACGCAGAGATCAAGGATAAGGATCCGAAGAGCGCCGCAGCGGAAGTGGCCAGCGAAAAGCTGAACGGTCCCGCGGCGCGCTAAGCCAATCCTGAAGAGGAATACCGCATGGCGGCTCCCGAGAAACCACCGGCATCACTGGCAGAGTTGATTCGTCGACGCTCCGGTGCCGGAAGGTCGAAGGAGCCGCCATCGCCGTCTGCGGCAAAGCCTCCCGTCGCGGATCGGCTGGGACAGTTCGGTCTGCTCTTTGCCGAACCGGAAGAAGCAGACGCTCAAAGCAGCGACCCCGATATCCTCCCCGAACCGGACGAGGAGAAAGCCTCGGAACGCAGGCTGTGGTCTGTTGCGGAGCTGGTTTCCGCGTTACGCTTCCGCGTGGAACGTGAGTATGCGGATGTATGGGTGGAGGGCGAAATCTCCAACTGCCGCCCGGCACCCTCCGGTCATCTGTATTTCACGTTGAAAGATGGCGATGCGCAGTTGCCGGTGGTGCTGTTCCGCCGCGAGGCCGCGCTACTGAAGTTCAGGCCTACGGACGGCCTCAGTGTGCTGGCACGCGGGCGTGTCAGCGTCTTTGAAAGTCGCGGACAACTTCAACTCATTGCAAATTCTTTGGAACCGCGCGGCGCGGGCGCGTTGCAGCTTGCCTTTGAACAACTGAAAGCAAAGCTGCGTGCGGAAGGGCTGTTCGACGAGGATCGCAAACGTCCTCTGCCGCCGTTTCCGCGTACGGTGGGCGTGATCACCAGCACGCAGGGCGCGGTGCTGCGCGACATTGCCACGGTGGTTCGGCGTCGTCATGCGCGTCTGAATCTGCTGGTGTTCCCCGCGACGGTGCAGGGGCCAACGTGTGCCGAGGATGTCATGCGTGGCCTGCGTTACTTCAACGCTTCGCCGGAAACGCATCGCGTGGACGTCATTGTCATTGCGCGCGGCGGCGGCTCCGCGGAAGACCTGAACGGCTTCAACGACGAGGCATTGGCACGCGCTATTGCCAGCAGCGAGGTTCCTGTCGTATCAGCCATCGGCCACGAGACGGACTTCACCATCGCCGATTTTGTGGCCGACCTGCGTGCTCCCACACCCTCTGCTGCGGCAGAGATTGTCACCGGCGCGCAGCACCGGATTGAGGAACGAGTGCAGTCGTTGGAAGCACGATTGCTGCGGGCCGTCCGTTTCCAGCAGATGCATGTGCGACAGCGCTTTCTGCGTGTGTCTGCAGAGGGTGCATTTGCGCGTCTGCGCGACAGCATCAACCGGCGCGATCAGCGGGTGGACACCGCGCGTTTCCGGCTGGAGGCACTCTCGCAAAGGCTTCTCCAGACGCGTTCCGTTCAGCTTCGTCAGCTTTCCGACCGTCTGCATAGGCAGGACGTCCATCGGCGGGTGCTGCTGGCGGTATCGCAGCAGCAAAACCTGCAACAGCGGTTGGAACGCACTGGGGCGGAGTTTGCCCAGCGTTCCCGGCAACGTTTGGGGCGCGCTGAGGCGCGTCTGCATGCGCTTTCACCCACGGCCATCCTGGAACGGGGCTACGCCCTGGTGTATCGCGAAGATGGTTCACTCCTGCGGGATGCATCGAACGCTGTGGAAGGGGAAGCCATTACGGCGCGCGTGTCGCATGGGACCGTCCGCGCCATCGTTAGCTCCAATGCGCATCAGACGTGATATCGGTCGCGAATCCATGCAACTTCCGCACCTAGAATAGATACGGCAGGAATGAAACACGAATGAGAAAGCTCTTCGGAACAGACGGCATCCGTGCCGTTGCAGGACAATCTCCCCTCGACCCTCGCACCATCCACGCCGTTGGCGTGGCTTTGGCGCATCATATTGCCGCTCCTGAAACGCAGCCGAAGGTGATCCTTGGCATAGACACGCGTGAGTCCAGTGAATGGATTGCTGCTGCCATCACAGAAGGGCTTCGCGACGGTGGGGCTGTGGTCGAGTCCGCGGGTGTTATCACCACGCCAGCCGTTGCGTTCCTCACTCGTTCCCACGGCTTTGCCGCGGGTGTGGTCGTCTCTGCGTCGCATAATCCCTGGCAGGACAACGGCATCAAAGTTTTCGGCCCGGACGGTTACAAGCTGCCGGATGCAACGGAACTTGCAATTGAAGAAGAGATTTTCCGCCAGTTGGAATCGAACTCGAACCACTCGACGATTCACACCGCTGCGCCTGCCGTGGAAGAGGCGGATCGTGCGGAGTATGTACGTTCGTTGCTGGCCGCTGTGCCGGGGCTTTCTCTGGATGGCAAGCGCATCGTGGTCGATTGCGCCAATGGAGCCGCATCCGCTGTGGCGCCGCAATTGTTTGACGGGCTCGGAGGCGAAGTTCGCATTCGCAATGCCAGTCCTGATGGCCGCAATATCAATGTCGATTGCGGCGCAACCAAGCCTGAAGTTGTGGCGAAGTATGTGCTTGAAGATAAGGCTGACATTGGCATCACGTTTGATGGCGATGCGGACCGCGCCATGTTTGCCGATGAGAATGGTCGTGTGATCAATGGCGATGCGGTGATGCTGTTGGCTGCGCGTGATCTGCAGGCGCGGGGGTTGCTGCATGACAACACCGTCGTTGCAACAACGATGAGCAATATGGGGTTGGAAGCTGCGCTGAAGCGCAGCGGCATACGCATGTTGCGTGCGCCCGTGGGCGATAAATATGTGCTGGAACAGATGAAGAAGACCGGCGCTTCACTGGGCGGGGAACAGAGCGGCCACATACTCTTCACAGGCAAATCCACTACGGGCGACGGCCTGCTGACGGCGCTGTTGCTGCTGGATATTGTGCATCGCAGCGGAAGTTCGTTAGCCAAACTAACGGAGGACCTGAAGACTTTCCCGCAAGTCATCGTCAATGTGAAGGTGCGCGAAAAGAAACCGTTGGAAGGCATCTCTTCCATTGCGGAAAAGATTCGTGAAGCAGAAAATGCCTTGGCAGATACGGGACGCGTTGTGATTCGTTACAGCGGCACAGAGGCGCTGGCACGCGTGATGATTGAAGCGGAAGATGAATCGTCCATGAAGCATCACGCGGAAGCCATCGCACAGGCCATCCGCTCAGAGCTGGGCATCTGACAGCAGGCTATTCCGCTCTGCCTGCGGTATGCTCCGCGTACGTTTTTTCGAACAGGAAGAACGACTTCTTCTTCTCCATGGTTTCAGAGAAAAGGCCCTTGCGATTGAACCCGTCCTGCAGCCTGGGGATGTTGCGTGTGGACGATCGAAAATCCATCAACACCCACGGCGTCAGGCCGCGTACCTGCGGAATCCTGTTCAGCATGGCAAGCTGGTGCATCATGACATTTACCTGCTGTTCTTCGGTCCAGCGGTCATTCGGGCCGCCATGATTTCCGAACTTCGCCTCGGCTCCGAATTCTGACATAATCACCGGCTTCTGCGGGAACTGCCACGTTTTCGTATCCGCAGATTCAGGCGTGCCTTCGTACCAGCCGATGTACTCATTCTGCCCAATGACATCCAGCGCCTGTGTCAGCGGATCATCCTGCACGATAAGGTCGCGGTCTACGCGTGGCCCAATCAAGGCCGACGTGATCAGCCGCGTGCTGTCGATGGCTCTGGCTTCGTTGGCGAGATTCGTCAGGAAGCGTGTCCGGTCCTCCCTGCGAGGTGTCTCGTTCGAAACCGACCAGAAAATGATCGATGCTTTGTTGCGGTCCCGACGAACCATCTCATGCAGCATGGCCACGGCCTTGTCATAGACCTCGGGCTTGTCGAATGAGATGCCCTGCCACAACGGAATCTCTGACCACACCATGACACCGGCCCTGTCCGCAGTACGCGTCATGCGTTCATCATGCGGGTAATGGCATAGCCGCACAAAGTTTGCATGAAGATCGTGGAGCATGGTGAAGATGTTGCGCACGTCGTCGTCAGAGTTCGCTCGACCGCCGCGTACGGGAGCCTCTGCATGCATGTTCGCGCCCTGCAAAAAGATGGCCTTACCGTTGAGCAGGATGCGCGTGCCGTCCACGCGGATATCGCGGAAGCCAATTTCTTCATCAATTGCATCGCGACCGGATGCGATCCGCACCTTGTACAGACGCGGGGTTTGCGGCGACCAAAGCGCCAGGCTTTTTGCAACAGCCGCGAACGATGCCTTGCCATCAGCATCCGTGGTGGCGTGGACGGTCACGCCGGCATCCGCAATGGTCAGCGAAACGGGCGTGCCCGCACCCGCGCCCATCACGTGCACATATCCCTGCAGCGTGCGCTGTCCAGAGGCCTGGAACGCCGGTTCCTTGCGCAGATGAACGTCATAGTCATCAATGAAGCGCTCCGGTACCGTAGCCAGAGAAACATCACGCGTCAGGCCACCGTAGTTAAACCAGTCATACATTAGTGATGGAATGTCGTCCTGGTGCCGCGTGGAATCCACCGCAATCACAACGAAATTCTTGTTCTCATGCAGGGCTTCTGTGGCGTCGCAATCAAAGGGAGTGAAGCCGCCCTCATGCTGGCAGATCCTTTTTCCGTTCACCCACACATAGGACCGGTAGTTTGCCGCGCCAACATGGACGAACGTTCGCGTGCCGGGTGTTGGCTGGAAGTCGAAGTCACGCTGGTACCAGACGACACCTTCAAAACGCAGCAGGGTCGGGTCCTGTGTGTTCCAATCACCCGGCACCTTCAGCGTGGGTGCAGTGGCGAAGTCATACTCGCTGTTGTGCTTGCCTGTGCTGATATTGGGATGGGTGTTTTGTGCGTAGCCGCTATCCTTCACCTTGCCGCTGTTGTCGTACAACTCGCGTGCCGGTGGCTGCTCCACCAGATAGTGCCAGTCGCCGTTCAGTGACATAGTCTGCCTGCGATCAATGCCAACCAGCAGTGTCGTCGCGGTTTGTGCGGCCACACTGCCGGTGGCGAGACAAAGCATTAGACCCAGATACGACAGCACACCCGCACGATACGTCTTCACGCACTACCTCACAACTTATTGATGGATTGCCCACTGAAACACAATCGAAAGACGCAGCGCAAGCATGCCGCGCATCTACGGTATCGCGATAACTACAAAGAACGTATAGCACTCGATCATGTGATGCGCCGTGGATGAACCGATTCGCTACTCCACCACGACGCGCGGCACACGGTCGCTGATGCCGCACAGCACTTCGTAGACGCTGGTGCCTGCAATGTGCGCTTGTTCGTCTGCCCCCACAAACTCACTGCCGCATGCACCGATAAGGATGACTTCATCGCCGATCTTTGTTTGTGGAATGTCCGTTACGTCGATCACGGTCAGGTCCATGGATACGCGTCCCAGGATCGGCACACGCACACCATGCAGCAAAACACTGCCACCCTCTTCCTCGCTGGAAGAAGACAGGCCGCGTCGGAAGCCGTCCGCGTATCCTACCGGCAGCAGCGCGAGCCGCATCGGCGTAACGGAAACAAAGGTGGAGTTGTAGCCGATGGTGGTGCCCGTGTCGATATCGCGCAGGCTGACCACGCGCGTCTTCCACGCCATCACGGGTTGCAGCGAAGAGGCGACATGCGGATTCGGTATGCCCCGTCGCATTTCCAGTGGCAACGTATAGCCATACAGCGCAAGACCTGCACGCGTCATAGCTCTTGCTCCCAACGATTCGGCCAACGCTGGAATTGCCTGCGGCATATAGCCACTGTCAGTGGATGAGGTGTTGCCCGCATGCACGTATGCAGGGCGCAATCCTGCTGCGGCTACCTGCTCCAGCGCATGGGTGAAGTCGCGCATCTGGCGGCGGTCCTGTGGGTCATCGGCAATTTCTGTGGACGCCAGGTGTGTCATCACACCTTCCAGCAGCAGCGGTGAATGCGCGGTGAAGCGTGAGAGCAACTGCTGCAGTAACGCACCGGGAGCCACGCCCTGGCGTGACATACCGGTATCAATCTCTACATGCACCGCAAGTGATTGAGCTGGGAACCCACGCCGTTTCGCTTCTGCTTCCAGCAAATCCAGATGGTATGTCTCCCAGACCACCGGAGTCAGAGCATAGTCAAGGACTGAGGCTTCTTCGCCAAACCACAGGCTACACATCACCAGTAGACGCGGTTGCGGCATGCCCTGCGGCAGAATCCCCAGCGACTGCCGCACCGCCACGCCCTCTTCAGCAGAGGTCACGCCAAGCCACTTCGCACCGGCGGCGGCGAGGATCGGCGCGCATTCCGTGGCGCCGTGCCCGTAGGCATTGGCTTTGATCACGGCCAGCACATCCACTTGCGGCCCCGCGGCGGCCTGTAGGGCGCGGTAGTTGGCGACAAGACGTGAAGCGGAGATTTCCGCCCATATCGGGCGCGTGTGGCTGGGAAGTACGGATCGCATACGGCTGTTCTGATGCTATCGTTCTGCGAATGCACAGTACAGGTCAGTCGGGCTTCGGCTTCGCAATCGTGTCGATCACCAGCGTATCCGCGGGCGCCTTTACGGGCTGCAGCTTCAGTCCGGCTTGTGACTGGAGTGCCGTAAACAGTCCCGGCGGTGCGTCTGCAGCGTCACTGGGGGAAGCATCGTCTGGCGCCCATTCCAGCTTCAGGTCATAACGCCGCTTCAGCCCTGTCTGGTCGACGATTGGCCGATTCACGCTGAATTGCAGGATCAACACAAGTTCGGAGATGGACGTGTTCGTGAGATTCTCCACGTGCCTCACGCTTGAGTGGCTGTTTCTCTGATCCATCGGGCCGTCGGGTTTGCTCGTGTTCTCAATCATTCTCGAGCCACCCTTCGCCACGGTCAGCGCGAACACCGGCATCTCCCGCTGTTCGTGGTGCAGTTCCAGTCCGAAGCGCTCCGCCAGAATCTTCCGCATCAGTGTCTGCACCTGCTTCAGGCTGGGAGCGCCTTCCGTGTCCGGGACGCCGGTTACGTCCCAGCGCTGTGTCTCGGCCCATCCTGGCATATTGGCAATCTGAACCTTCTGCACACCATAGCCAATCAGCAGAAGTTGCTGCACAGTGCTTCCCAGCAACAGCACACGCCTGCCATCCATGTTGATGTGCTGGCCGCGTGTTTCAGTGGGATCGGTGGCTTTCACGGATGCGACTTCCCAGTCCGGGTCTGCATTGAGTGGCATGGCTTTTGGCATCTGTGCAGAGGGACTTTGTCCGTAGGCGATGACGCACAGCATCAGCGATAACGTGAGTGTGACCAGTTCGGTCCATCGCCGGGTGCGAGATAGAAGCTGTTCCATGGGCTTTAGTACGTGTGGTTTTCACAGATGTTCCATGGAATTACCCTCACGGAGGCAGTGTCCGGTTCGATGCGGACCTGCGCAGCATCCAATTGTTATGCTCGACAGCCGCAGTTTTGATCTGACCACGCTTCCTCTGTCCGACACCTACAAACTGCTGGCTTCCACGATTACGCCCCGCCCCATTGCGTGGATAACCACGCTGGACGACCAGGGCCGGGCAAATGCTGCGCCGTTTTCGTTCTTCAATGTGGTCAGCTCTGATCCACCGCTGTTCTGTGTGGGCTTTTCGCCTGCACCGGATCGCGAAGGGAAGGACACGCTGGCGAATATCCGCGCTTCGGGTGAACTGGTGATCAACCTTGTTTCGGAAGAGCTGGCAGAGGCCATGAACATTACGGCGACGGACGCGCCGCGTGGGTTGGATGAGCTGGTGATGGCAGGGCTGGAGATTGCGCCCAGCGAAACGGTGTCGCCGCCGCGCATTGCAGCCTCGCCGGTTTCCATTGAGTGCCGGACGTTTCAGTGGATTGAAACCGGCGGATCGTCCACCGTGTTGATTGCGCGCGGCGAACGTTTGCACATTCGCCGCGACGTGTTTGTGAACGAGGAGAGGCTTTACATCGACAACGCGAAGCTGAACCTCATCGGCCGCATGGGCGGGCTTGGAGACTACACGCGCAGCCGCGACATCTTCACCATCCCGCGCATTGCGTGGAAAGACTTTCCGCAGAAGTAGCTTTGGCCGTCGTTACTTTACGGGAGTGGCTTTGAAGTCGCCGTCGATGCTGTATTCAATGACATTGACGGTGCCGGTGATGGTGCCGTCGGCGTTCAGTTTGCCCGTGAATTTCAGTGACGCCTGATCCCCTCTTGCCTGCCAGGTGACATTGCTGCCATCCACAGAGCCGGAAAATTCGGTCATCTCACTGCAACCGCCGTTGAGTTTCTTATCTTCCTGCGTCCATTTGCAGGAGAAGTCGCGTTCATTGCCCGCCACGTCAATGTGGACGTTCCACTGTCCGTTTACTGACGGGGCCTGGGCCAGGGCTGCGGTTGAAAGAGTGCACAGAAGTGCGGCTGCGATGCGTGTCTGCATTACGGTGTGGTCCTTTCCTCGGAACTGAGGGAGATGCAAAAAACTGCGATCACTGCGCCGCATGTTTCTGGCAATACGGATTGGGCAGCAGGGAATGTTCCTTCGTGCTGAGGCGAATGTGAGAATCCTCATAGCGGTGCCGGAATGCGTTGAGGCAGTGAGCCACAGGCAGTCTCCCGGGGATTCCGATAAAATCAACCCCGTTGCGCACATTGCGCCAGTAGAGGAACAAAAACGATGGCATCCCAGATGGCAAATATCCCCGCGCTGAAGGATCTGCACGGACAGCTCAGCACCCGCATGACCAAGGCCGTGGAAGATTTCCGCACCAACCTGCTGGCCGTGCGCACCGGCCGCGCCAGCGTGCACATGCTGGACAACGTCCGCGTGGATTACTACGGCAGCGAAATGCCCATCAACCAGTTGGCACAGCTGTCCGCTCCGGAAGCGCAGCAGATTGTGGTGCAGCCGTTCGATATCGGCACGGTGGGCCTGATTGAAAAGGCCATCCGGACCAGCGGTCAGGGCTTCAACCCCATGCATGACGGCAAGATCATCCGCGTTCCCGTTCCGCCCATGACAGAGGAGCGCCGCCGCGATTCCGTAAAACAGCTTTCCGGCATCCTGGAAGACCATAAGACTGCCATCCGTAACATCCGCCGCGACGGCAACGACAGCGTGAAGAAGTCCGCCAAGGACAAACTCATCAGCGCCGACGATGAAAAGCGCGCTACGGAAGAGATTCAGCAGATGACCGACGCCCAGATCAAGCAATTGGACGACATGTTCAAGGTGAAGGAAAAGGAACTGATGACGGTCTGATCTGTTGCCGGTTTCAAGCATCAGAAAGGCCGTTACCTCTCAGAGGCAACGGCCTTTTAATCGTTTTCGCCAACTATTCTTCCAGCCGGTAGGTGTATTCCTCAATCACAGGATTCGTCAGCACTTCATTGGCAATGCGCTCCACTTCGGCCTTGGCGGCGTCGCCAGTCAGGCTGTCGGCCAGGGTCAGCACAAAGTATTTGCCCTGACGGACGGACTCTACCTGCGGGTGATGCAGGCGGCGGAGGGCGTTGGCAATCGTCTGCCCCTGGGCATCGAGAACCGTGGTCTTCAACGTGACATAAACATGGGCGCGCATGCCCGGATTATAGCGATTTCGGCTATATGTCGCCTCTCGGACACAGGCTTGGAGGATACGTGGGGCGAAAGGTACACTGGTCTGGAGTTGCCGAAGCCCCGCCCCGGGGCGTATTGTTCCCGGCAGCCAAACCTTCTCGACAAAGAGACCCGAAAGAGCCTTATGCCGAACTATTTGAAGTTGCCAGTGGGCGCCAAAGCGCCAAAAGTCGTAAACGCGGTGATCGAAATTCCTTATCAGGGCCGCATGAAGTTTGAGTACGACAAGCAACTGGAAGTCTTCCGACTGGACCGCAATCTGTACAGCCCGGTGCATTACCCCGGCGATTACGGCTTCCTGCCCTCCACGCTGGGCGATGACGGCGATCCGCTGGACGTGCTGGTGCTGGTGGATGAGCCCAGCTTCCCCGGTTGCCTGCAGGAAGTGCGTCCCATCGGTCTGATGGAGATGATTGATGGCGGCGAAGGCGATGAGAAGATTCTCGCCGTGGGGTGTGCCAACCCGCGCTTTTTTGACATCACCAGCTATGAGCAGATTCACCCGCACAAGCTGAAGGAGATCGTCCACTTCTTTTCTACCTACAAGGATCTTGAAGGTAAGTCAGTAAAGATCGAAGGCTGGAAACCGGTCGATTACGCGTATGAGGTCATTGAGAAGTCCATCAAGGCATACGCGGAGAAGAGCGCGAAGTAAGTTTTTCTCTCGAAGCATGAAGCCCCGCATCTCCTGTTGGAGTGCGGGGCTTTCTTTGCGAGCTTCAACTTCCCACAAGCCGACTTGTCGTTACCAATCACACCAATCCGCCGGCCACTGCCCTTTCGGGACGCTTCTTCGGGCCTTTTCGTTTAGCCGAGCAGCAGCAATGCCTAGTTAGGGGCGGAAGACGATCTTCCGCGTGTCGCTCGTATCTTTCCAGGCTTCGTCAACATCGGCAAAAGACACACTTTGGGTGGGCAGAGAAAGTCCTGCTCGACTGATTGCGTTCAGAAGTTCACCAGCACAACGCGTTGCTGTATCGATTGAGAAAGCTCCCAATCCAGAGCCGACGATCTCTAGGCCGGTGCTCCTCATTGCATGAGTGTCGACAAGGATGGATTTTCCAGCGGAGCCGCCTACCTGCACAAAACGGATACGCGGCTCTCCCACTGCAGATCCTCGTCCCCTTGCGAGAGCACGGATCATTCTCTCGGCTGGTATGCCTCCGAGGTAATCGAGAACGACATCGACACCCTCGTCGAAAGTTTGCCGGTAGGCTTCCACGAGTTGGTCCTCAGGCTGCTCTAAAGGAATAATCACGTTGGCTCCAGCACTCTTCAGAGCTTCCAGTTTGGTAACATCCCGTCCCGTAGCGATGATCTTGGAGGCTCCCAAATGTTTTGCGACGCGAACAGCCAGGCTCCCAGCCGACCCGGTTGCACCGTTCACTACAACTACCTGGCTGGGCCGGAAGTCGCCACGGACCGTCAATGCAATCCATGACGAGATACCGGAGTTTGGCACTGCTGCCGCTGTGACATCATCGACGTCATCTGGCACCGGGACACACCATTTCAATTTAGGGACGGTATATTCGGCCATGCTGCCAAATGGAGCCCGTGGAAAAAGAAAGTAGACGCGATTGCCATTAGGAAGTCGTCCAACGCCATCGATTCCGGGAACGAAAGGAAGTTCCTTGCTTCCTGCGTAGTGCTTTCCCTGAGCGATGGAACGAACAATAGGAGCGAGCGTGGCGGCGGCCACAGTAATCTTCACTTCTCCTTCGCTCACAATCGGTTCGGGGAAATCGCCATAGGAAGGGGTACTTTCAAAATCCCGAACAATAATCGCTTTCATAGGAACCCCATGTCGCACCGAATATATATGCTATGCGAATAGATGTTATGGCATGTAATAATGATTCAGAAGATAGAACTTTGAAAAAGCGTCTAGATGAAATTGAGGAGATCGGCCTTTTGCTGAAGGCAGCGATGCGTGAATCTGAGCGTCGATTGAACGAACTCTTGCGCCCTCTTGGTATTACCGCAGGTCAAGCGGAGGTACTCCAGATTCTGGAGCGTTGCGGCCCGATGTCTTTGGGAGAGCTAGGCGAGTTGCTCGTCGCCGAAGGCGGACATCCGAGCCGACTCATCGACCGAATGGTGAATGCGGGGCTCCTTTTACGCGAGACAGCGGCGGATGATCGTCGGCGCATTAGCATAGGAATCACAGAACATGGCCAAGAACTGGCCCAGGCGTCGCGAGAGAGTAAAAAGGAATTCCGACGGTGGGTGAGGGCTCAACTTCAAGGGACAGACATGGAACATGCGCTTCGTTTTTTCCGAGCCTACCTGTCCGGAACAGAACTCGAGAAAACGGTCCTCGCACGCGAATCGAAAGGGCCGCTTGCTGGAAGCTGAGCCATCGTCAAAGACACATCTCTACCTGCTGGATTAGTACCGATAAACGCGTTTGTCGGAAATGGCATCGTCGAGGTGGTTTCGCTGGGTTCGTGAAAAAATGATTTGATGAAGCCGCGTTCCCCCATTTATGTCACCTCGCTGATTGCGGGTGCGTTCTTCATGGAGAACCTGGACGGCACCGTGATTGCCACGGCGCTGCCGCAGATGGCGAAGAGTTTCCATGCCACCGCCGTTAGCCTGAACATTGGTATGACGGCGTATATGCTCACGCTGGCCGTGCTGATTCCCATCAGCGGATGGGTGACGGATCGCTTTGGATCGCGCTCTGTGTTTGCTACGGCGGTGGGCATCTTCACCGTGGCATCGTTGCTGTGCGCGGTCTCGCAAAACCTTACGCAATTCACGCTGATGCGCATTCTGCAGGGTATGGGCGGCGCCATGATGGTGCCTGTGGGGCGCTTGATCGTGCTGCGCGAAACACCCAAAGACAAGCTGGCGCAGGCGATTGCGTATATCTCGTGGCCGGGACTGACGGCGTTGGTGCTGGGGCCGCCACTGGGTGGATTTATTACCACTTACGCAAGCTGGCACTGGATCTTTCTGATGAATGTGCCGTTGGGTATCGCGGCGCTCATCCTTGCCATGTTGTGGATTGAGAATGTTCGCACCGGCGAACGTCACCCGTTTGATTGGGGCACGTTTGCCTTGGGTGGCATTGCGTCCGCAGGCAGTGTCTATGCGATGGAGCTGCTCGGCGGAGGAGAGACGCGCTGGCCCGTTCCGGTGACCATGCTGGTTCTCAGTCTGCTGTGCGGTGTCCTGGCTATCGTGTATGCGCGGCGCAGGCAGGAGACTTCGCTGATTGATTTTGAGTCGATGCGGCGCAAGACATATTCGCTGTCGATTTACGGCGCCAGCGCGTTTCGTCTTGCGGTGTCTGTACTTCCGTTCCTTTTGCCACTTATGTTCCAGATTGCCTTTGGACTCAACGCATTTCGCAGTGGTCTGTATTTGCTGGCGCTCTTCGGCGGCGACCTCAGCATGAAGTCCATCGTGCTGCCGTTGTTGCGGCGATTTGGTTTTCGCCGCATCCTCATCGTGAATGGCATCTTCACGGCGTTGTCGATGGTGGTGTGTGCGTTCCTTTCGCCTTCCACGCCGGTAGTGTTGCTTCTGCTGGTGTTGTTCGTCCATGGCGCATGCAGGTCTATGGAATTTACTTGCCTCACCACGTTGGCCTACTCAGAGATTCCACCCGAACGCATGAGTCGCGCAAACGGATTCCTGAGCGCCATCATGCAGTTGAGTGTAGGCATGGGAGTTGCCGTGGGCGCGGTGACGCTGCGTTCTGTGGCCCACGTTCGCGGACATTCCGCAGCCGCACCGCATCTCGCGGATTTCCGCTGGGCGATTCTTCTGATGTCTATTGTTGCGTTGGGGCCAGTCTTTGACAGCCTTGCTCTTCCGCATGATGCAGGCGCAGATACAAGTGGTCATCAGTCAGGTATTGCAGAAGCGGAATCCGCCCTGGTCTAAAACGAACAAGGGGGCACAGCCAAAGCCATGCCCCTTGTTCGTTATGTAGTTTTCTTAACCATTCGGGCGCGCGGCAATCATACGTTCGTTAAAGGTGCGGAAGAAAGTCGCGTAATCGCCGCCTTCCGCTGCAAAACGCAGCGGCTTCACGCGGTCAATAATCACCTCTTCCACATCCGGCTGATCGCGCAGAATAGCGAACGTTTCACGCAGATAATCCGCCAGTGGCATCGCTGCAGGGTCATTTTTCTGGCGGTCACCCATAAGTTCCGTCTGCACATACGGCGGAATGATCTCGATTACCTGGACGCCCGTGTCTTTTAACTGGAAGCGCAGCGACTGGGTATAGCTGTGAATCGCAGCTTTCGTAGCGCAGTAGGTAGGCGTCATGCTCAGCGGCACATAGGCCAGTCCGCTGGTCACGGTCATCACGGTCGCAGACGGCTGCTGCAGCAAGTGTGGCAGCAGCGCGGAGTTTAGTCGGATCGGTCCCAGAAGATTCGTTGCAATCGTGGCCTCGGCATCTTCTGTGTTGCCATCCGCCAGCTTTTCGTTCCGCATGACACCTGCGTTATGCATGACCGCATTCAGATTGGGGTACTTTGCAATCAGGCTATTCGCAAATGACTTGACTGCGTCCGCACTGTCAATGTCGAGAATCTCTGCGTTCATGCCGGGGTTTGCGGCGACTACTTCATCCAGAACAGACTTACGACGTCCTGCAATGATGACGCGATTACCTTCTTTGTGAAATGCCTCAGCCAGTCCGCGGCCAATGCCGCTGCCACCGCCTGTAATCAGGATTGTGTTGCCTTTGATCTGCATGACGTCTTCTCCCGCAAAAACTGCTATGCAAGATTATCCGCCCTGCCGGTCGAATTTTCCGTGAACGAAAAAAAAGGGGCAGTGTTTCAAGCTGCCCTCTTGCCAAACTTAGAAAGGTGTTTACCGTCGATATGCCGGATGAACCGATGGCTCCAGAAATTAACCTGCAGATCGCAGACGGTTCGCAAAAGCCGCCAGTGGCGGGTTCTGCATGCGCACGATTTTCTCCTCCAGCGCCTGGGTAACAAAGTGGTTTAGAGAAATACCCTGTTGATGCGCAAGTTCTTCGGCCTGTTGCCGAAGAGAGAGCGCAATTCGAACCGGTATGTTTTCGTGTCGCGGGGACTCCATAGTTACCTCAAAGAAAGCCTAACGCAGAAAGTAAAAGTCGCAGCGAAGTTTCCATATCTTAGGCGCGACTGTTAATAAAGCAAACGAACAAAGAGAAAAATAATTTAGAACGTATCCCAATCCGGGAATTAATGTTCGACCCTGCTACTTATGCTGCAGGCTGGCGAATGGTTTCGGGTGGTCGCAGACTCTTTCTTTTCAGCAAGCTGAAGAATGTTTCTATCTCCACAGGCCTGCTGTAGAGAAAGCCTTGTGCGATACGACATCCGAAACGCAAAAGGGTTGTCGCTTCGAACTCTGTTTCCACACCTTCTACCGAAACACTCATGCCCAATGCTTCGCTCATTCCAAGGATGAGTTGAATAATCTTGCCGTTGACGGGCGAATCGATGAGGGAGCGAACAAAGCTCTGATCGATTTTCAGCGTATCAACGGGAAACTTCTGAATATAGCTCAGGGAAGAGTATCCGGTGCCGAAGTCGTCAAAAGCAATCTTGATGCCGAGTGCACGGATTTTTTGTAGAAGCGGCCCCATAAGTGCTGGGTCGCTCATGAGGATGCTCTCTGTAATTTCCAGTTGTAACTGGTGCGCTGGCATGCCGGTTTCTTCCAGTGTCCGCACCAGAAGGTCAAAATATCCCGGTAACTCCAGTTGTTTCGACGAAACATTGAGAGAAAGCAGAAGTGGTTTCAGTGACTTTTCCTGGAACTTATGAAAATCGCCGCATGCCTTACGCAATACCCAGTTTCCAATATCGATGATGCGGCCCGTCTCTTCCGCAAGCCTGATAAAGGTATAGGGTCCCAGCAATCCCTTGATCGGATGCTGCCAGCGAATTAATGCCTCAGAGCCATAGATGGAACCGTCCTGCATGTCTACGAGAGGTTGATACCACAGGACAAATTCCTCTTCTTCGATGGCGCGTTTTAACTCTTTGCGATCTTCAATGGCCCGCAGCATATTGGTGTACATCTCAGGAACAAAGACGACAACACGTGCTCCGCCTTCGCGTTTGGCACAGTACATTGCCAGATCCGCGTCGCGAACAGCGATCTCCGGGTCGGTATAGTCAGCATCGATCATGCATAATCCGATGGAGGCTGAGAGATGCAACGAGTTACCCGCAATTTCGACAGGGTGCTCCAGAGCCGTCAACAGTTGATGAGCAAATCGCAGTGCGCTGGCAGCGTCTGTTGTGCAGTTAAGCAGGACGGCAAATTCATCTCCTCCCAGTCGTACCACCACATCTTCTTCTGGCACCAGTTTCCGCAGCCGCTTTGCCAGTTCCTTCAGTAGCGCATCACCTTGTATGTGACCCAGCATGTCGTTTGCAGATTTGAAGTTATCCAGATCGATATAAAGCAGGGCGCGATGGGTGTAGGTACGAATTCCTTTTCTTTGAAGTGCTGTCAGCAAACGTTCATTGAGATAGCTGCGGTTATGCAGGCCCGTAACAGGGTCAGTAAAAGCAAATGCGGCTAAATTCGCTTCCGCACGTTTGCGTTCCCGAATTTCTTCCAGGAGTGTTTCGTTCTGCATGCGCATTGCTCTTTGCTCTGCCATTGCTTTTGCGATTTCTTTCTCACGTTCCGCCTCCGCCAATCCGCGACTCCATTGAACACTTCGCCAATAGAGAAACAACACCGCATGCGCGGCACACAGCAGCAGCACTGCTACTCCAATGATGATTGGCACAGCGAATGGTGGCACTTGTAGCTGCGCGGGGTGGTCCTCCAGCAGAATGTTTTGAGGATGCGGCGCATGGCTAACCCACAGCATCAGGTACCTCATACCGGCTGCGGCCAAAATGCTTGCAATGGGATAGGCATACCGTGTACTGCGCCATGGCTTTGCTGTCTTACGGAGCAGGATCGCAGCAGAGACCTGAGTCATAAAGCACAGCATGATCGCAAGCGCGATGATCACGGCGATGGCGGTTGGTTCCAGCGGATAACGAAGATGAGACGCGTACAGGATGAGGCTTTGTGTTCCCAGGATTGCAGAGGCTTCCATCAGGGCGGACAGAACGAACATACGAAGCCGCAGGTCTTCGCGCGTGATGCTGTGTAGTGCCACAACGCGGCCAACAATAGCAATCGCCAGAGCAAAAAGGACCGGGACAAGATCCAGAGAGTTATCGCTTTGGCGCTGGAGAACGGGAAGCAGGCATAACTGAACGCAAAAGCGGGCATATCCGGCCACACACGCGGCCACGATGAGCCAGCGCATGCGCTGTGTGACTTCGAGCGAGATGAGCGCCTCCCCGAATCGTAGCGTGCTGTACACCGTGAACAGCAGCAACATGGAAGCCACTCCGGCATCGTGCGGCTGATGCCGCAATAAGTGTTCCAGAATCTGACCTCCATCCAAATGGGACACTTCTTCAAACCCCTTCACGAAATAGCTTTGTTATTTCCTATCGGCACCTGGGTGGACTCAAGTGATTCAACATTTCGCCGATAGCGTTTTTGGGCTGCATAGCATCGGGATCTGACATCACTATTGTCCCTTTGTAATTGCCCAACGGTGCACTTATAGCTGCTTCGCTGCGATGTGATATCGCCACCGATATCAAATTTGAGAATTTTTCCAGGAACAGTATCCGTTCGGGCGACTGAGTATCAATCCTGACTGCAAGATGGTGGAACAGCTTTTCTTTGCGCATGCTTTTGCCACGCAAAAATCCTGAAGCTATAGCGGTCCGGCCAGTATATTGGCCTATTTTCGTCGTTCAGAAGGAGAACTAATGCATATCTCTCGTATTTGTAAAGACTTCGCAGAAGATGAGTCAGGCCAGGACCTGATTGAGTACGCGTTGATCGCCGGGCTAATCGGCCTGGTTGCAGTTGCAACCCTGCAAACCCTGGCGACTTCTCTTACCGGCTTGCTCGGACGTATCCAGGCAAAGCTGGACGCCATCACTTAGTCCGCGCGGGTCCTGACGGTGTTCCGTCAGGACGCTGTATTCGTTTGCCAATTTGTGCACAGGAGGTACGCGGTAATGACATCACATGCAGTTGTCTTGCAGGGGTATACCGCTATGGTCGCCCTCTGCGCTGCGGTTATGGATGTTCGGACGCGACGTATTCCGAACTGGTTCACTCTGTCTTCGCTGGTCGGAGCTTTTCTGCTTCAGGTAATGCTTGGTGGGTTGCACGCATTGCTTCTATCGTTTGCCGCTGCGGCGATTGCGGGATCCCTGTTCGCAGTGATGTTTCTTGCAGGCGGAATGGGGGGCGGCGACGTGAAGTTGATTGCTGCGATTGCGGCAGGCATTGGTCTTGCGGATACGGGGGCGCTTCTCATGTGCACTGTTCTCTGCGGAGGGGCGCTCGCAGTTTGCATGATGGTGCGGCATGGTCGTGTTGTGGAATCGTTTCGTAACACGGGCCGCATCATGCTGCATCACTATGAAAATGGGCTGGAGCCACATCCGGAACTGAACGTCCGCAACCGTCGCAATCTTCGCTTACCGTATGCGGTCGCCATTACCGCGGGAACCCTTCTCACCATTTCACTTGAGAAGGTTGGGAAATAACATGCAAACGCGTCGCACCGTCGTAGCACTTACTGTCTCACTTACCGTATCCGGTATTTTCACGCTTTGGTTAGGTCATAGGATTTCGCAGCAGCAGTCTATTCATTCCGGCAAGTTAGCCTACGTCGCGTTGGCAAAAAATATGGACGCTGGTGAGGTTATCCGAGCCGAGGACCTGAAGGTGGTTTCGTGGCCTGCCGATACGCCTTTGCAGGGAGGCTATGTCCACAGTCAGGATGTCGTCGGGAAGGCGACCCTCTATCCAATGCAGGAAGGAGAGCCTGTTCAGGCGCGCCAACTCGCATCCACGGCGGGGCTCTCTGCACGCATCCCTGCGGGTATGCGCGCTATTTCTCTTAAGTCAAATGAAGTCGTTGGTGTAGCGGGTTATCTTCTTCCCGGAACACGTGTTGATGTCCTGGTAACAGTTCGCGCTGCGGCATCACCGGATCCTGTTACGTCGATTGTGCTGCAGGACGCGCAGGTGCTGACTGCGGGCGAGAAGATGCAACCCGACCCAGATGGCCATGCCAGCCGCGTGGATGTTGTAACGCTTCTGGTCGCACCGGAGGATGCGGAGAAGATCGTTCTTGCCAGCACGCAGGGTACAGTCCACTTCGTTTTGCGTAACGGTACAGACCACGCCGTTGCGAACAGTGAACCAGTACACATTGCAGCATTGGCGATGCAGACGTCGACCGTTGCCGCTCCGATTACGACAGAGCCAAAGCCTTTAGCCCAGTCACCGCCAAGGCCTGTTCATGCTAAGCCAGCGAAAGCTTCTTACAGCATCCAGGTGCGTCGCGGTGATAAGGATTCCGTGGAGACATTCTGATGCCTCGCCTTCATTCTTTTGAACAAATTGCTATCTGCCTTGCCCTTACCGCGACATTCGCGCCTGAGTCAGCGAATGCTCGACGCCCTCGTCCGCATCACGCGGCTACGCCTGTGGCGGTAGGCGCGACCGAGTCTAACTCCGCTTCAGCACCTGTGTCCGATCGGGGAGCGGCTCCATCCTCCGCATCGGAACCCACGCCTCGCATGGTGAGCGCGGTACTGTCTGACACGCCCACGCACATACTTATCGGCCGCTCTGCTTACATTACGTCGCAGAAAAGACTGTCGCGCATTTACATAACAAATCCGACGGTATTGTCCGCATACACTGCTACGCCGAATGAAGTTCTGGTGACGGCTAAAGAGCCAGGCGTGAGCTCTCTGATGGTGTGGGATGAGAGTGGCGAAACGCACACTTACTTTTACTCAGCGGATGTAGATACAGCCCTTCTTGAAAGCGTGCTGACGTCCGCTCTGCCGAATGACACTATTACGGTGCGTTCGCAGGGAGACCGTGTCCTGCTCTCTGGAACGGTTGCCAGTGTAAACGATTCGCAAACTGCGGAAAAGCTTGCCGCGCAATATTCGAAGGAAGTCTCCAACGCCATCGTCGTGAACTCTGCAGTGGGGCACCAGATCCGTCTGCATGTGCGCATTGTGGAAGTGGATCGCACGAAGCTGGAGCAGCTGGGTTTCAACCTATTCAGCACTGGCGGAAATACCCTGGGGCAGAGCACTACGATGCAGTTTCCTTCCGGTCTTACTTCCACACAAGGAAGCAGCGGTAGCGGAAGCGGCAGTGGTGGTAACTCATCGACCGTGGGCGGGAAAACTGTTTCTGTAACAAACCCATTGAACTTCCTGCTTTACAGTGCCGATCTGAATATCGGTGCGATGGTGCAGGACCTGGAACAGCGGCAGGTATTGCAAATTCTGGCTGAGCCAAACATCACGACGATGAGCGGGGAAAAGGCTAACTTCCTTGCAGGTGGTGAGTTTCCTTTTCCTGTTGTTCAGGGTGGTGTCAGCGGGCTTACTTCCATCAGTGTGCAATTCCGGCCCTACGGTGTGAGATTGGAGTTTCTTCCGCAGGTCAACAGCGATGGTTCCATCCAGTTAAAGGTATCGCCTGAGGTCAGTGCGTTGGATTACACCAACGCAGTACAAATCAGCGGTTATACGATCCCCGCCATCTCCAGCCGTCGAGCCGATACACAGGTGGTGCTGCGTGATGGCCAGACGTTTGCCATCTCAGGCTTGCTGGATCAGCGGACGACCGACCAGCTTGCGCGGACGCCAGGGGTCGCGAGCATCCCCATTCTGGGCAAGCTTTTTAAGAGTAAGAACATTAACCACTCCACTACGGAGCTACTGGTGCTTGTCACCCCGGAGATCGTGGATCCTTCGAAGGATCAGGTCAAAGAGCCGGGCCTGGCGGTCAAGATGCTGGAACGCGACACGTTCGACAGCAAAATGCAAAAAGAGCGCAAGCAATAACACGGCAATACGGACACTGGATATAGCCAGAAAGGACAACAGAGCGATGTATCACTTGAATGGAACTCTGGATGTAGTGATGCTTACGATCGGCACGGATGCGCGTGTTACTCAGGAACTTCTGGATGCAGTGAACACGCGCAACTGGTCCAGTACTGCATTTCATTTCGACCGCTACCTGACGACGCCTCGACGTCCTTCCGTCGGTCAATACATTGCTTCGTCGGACGGGTGCCTGGCATTCGTTGACTATGACGCAAATCCGGAAGAAGCTGCAGAAACATCGCTCTATCTTTCCAGAGTTTTTCCGGGGAAGGTTCTGATTGTAGCGATTGGAAAGCGCATGACGTCGCCCGCCATCCTGGCAGCCATGCGCGCGGGATGTAGCGAGTATCTTGCAAAGCATTCGCCTCAATCAGAGCTGGACATTCTCTTGGACAGATTCCAGGAATACTGCCTGACCGAAATAGGCAGCACCGCCGCTAGCGGAACAGTGCTTTCGATTCTGGGCGCAAAGGGAGGGGTAGGCGCCACCAGCGTGGCTGTCCATCTTGCGGCATTAATCGCGCAGCAGCACCAAAGAAGAACACTCCTCATTGATCAGCAACAGATCCTGGGCCACGCATGTGTCTATCTCGGTATTGCCAGCGATAGCCATACGCTTGTTGAGGCGGTGCGCAATCTCAGACGCATGGATAGCGAACTTCTCTACGGATTTGTTGCGCATCATCCCAGTGGACTGGATGTTTTGTCATCGCCGGATTCATCGATAGGAGAACACGTCATTCATCCGCAGGAGTTTGCGCGAACCATTGAATTTTTGCGCGGAGAGTATGACTACATCATTGTGGATTGTGACCGCAGGCAGTTAGATACATGGCCGGCCATCGCAAATGCTTCATCGGAAATTTTTCTGGTTACGACACCGGATGTAGCCGCGGTTCGAGATCTTTCCCGCATCGCGGATGGCCTGGTGATAACAGAGGGGGCAGCGTCAAAGCTCAAGATCGCGCTCAATCGCTATAACGCGCCGCAAGCAGTGGCTGCGGAACAGATAGAGAAGGTTCTAAAGCTACCCATTGTGGTGAAGCTCCCGGATAGTCCTGCAGAAATGGCACATGCAGCTAATTCCGGCAATACGTTGAAATTTTCCGAGGATAGCCCTCTGGCTGCGTCTCTGCAGACGTGGAGTGGCAAAGTCGCGGGTATGGATGCGAAACCTGCTTCAGGCAAGAACGACCATAAGAAGGCAAGTGCACGCTGGCGTCAGCTTCTGCCGGCCTGGTAAGAAGCGGCGTTTCCTACGAAGTGAGTAAAGGATAAAACGATGGGCATCCAGAGCATGATCACAATCGACGAGCTGAGTACAGCGACACCGGTGCGCCTAAGCATATCTGAGGCCACGCAGCAAGAGCTGAAGTCTGCTGTGCACCGAGAGCTGTTGAAGCGACTTGATCTGGAACGTCTCGTTGAGTTCAATCAAACGCACGCCAGCCAGAAGCAGCTCTTCGGCATCATTCAACGCATCGTCGTGGAGCAGAATGTCCCTTTGAGCGTGACCGAACGTGATCGGCTGACACAGGAAGTGTTGAACGAGGTTTTCGGACTGGGGCCCATTGAGCCACTGCTGCACGATCCTTCCGTGAGCGACATTCTTGTCAACACATGGAACTCCGTTTATGTAGAACGCCGCGGCCTGTTGGAGAAGACGAACATCGTCTTCAAAGACAATCGCCATCTCATGCACATCATTGAGAAGATCGTCTCCGCCGTGGGCAGGCGCGTGGATGAGTCGTCTCCCATGGTGGATGCCCGATTGCCAGATGGTTCACGCGTGAATGCGATCATTCCGCCGCTTGCGATCGACGGACCCATCCTTTCCATTCGTCGGTTTGGGAACACACCTCTGACTGCGGAAGACCTGCTCCGTTCGAAGATGCTGGTGCCGTCCATGCTGGAGATTCTTCGTATCGCCGTTCATGCTCGTCTGAACATTGTGGTTTCAGGTGGAACAGGAGCAGGAAAGACGACACTGCTGAATGTGCTTTCGGGGTTTATCTCAGAACGTGAACGCATTGTTACGGTGGAAGACTCTGCGGAGTTGTTGCTCAAGCAGGAGCATGTGGTCCGATTGGAAACGCGACCGCCGAACCTTGAAGGTCAGGGTGCCATACGCCAACGCGAACTGATCATCAACGCTTTGCGTATGCGTCCTGATCGTATTGTGGTGGGCGAGGTGCGTGGCGAAGAGACGCTGGATATGTTGCAGGCCATGAATACAGGACACGATGGTTCGCTCACCACCATTCATGCAAATTCTCCGCGCGATGCGATTGCTCGCCTGGAAACAATGGCGATGATGGCGAACGTCGGCTTGCCGGAAAAGGCCATTCGTTCACAGATAGCAGCGGCCGTACACCTCATTGTCCAGGTGGCGCGTATGAGTGATGGATCCCGGCGTATCACGCACATCACAGAAATAGCAGGCACACAGGCAGACGTGGTTGCCTTGAACGATCTTTTTCTTTTCGAGCGAAGGCGTGGAACGCAGGAAGGCAAGGTAGCGGGCCGGTTTTATTCTCCTGGCATACTTCCACGGTTTGCAGGCAGGCTGCATGATACTCCGGCTCAACACCTGGCCGCCCTTCTGAATCAGAGTGTGGAGGTCTAAGCGCTATGCTGGTTCTCTGTTTTGCCGTTCTGACCCCGCTTTTGTTCGCTGCAGTGATGTATGCGACGAGGCCTTCCCCTGAGATAACGGCAGCCGAAGCAAGGCTACATTCTCTGGTTGCCACAAAGGCGAAAGTCAACGGGGCTAATACAACTCAGTTGCCACTGGAAGAGAAAGCTCCCGGAACGTTTTTCTGGTTAGAGCAACGGCTGGAAGGAACAGAGGTACTTCGCCGTTGCCAGCTGTTGCTCTTGCGGTCGCGGAGCAAGTGGAGCGCTGGAGAGCTCATCGTTGCTACAGTTAGCCTGGCATGGGGCGTGCCGCTCCTGGTCTATCTCGCAACAGGCAATGTTCTTCTTGCAATCGCTGGGTTCGCCGCTGGGTTTGTTCCGACAGCATGGCTGCAATGGAAAAAACAGAAACGCGTCAGAGCATTTGATGCCGCATTGCCGCAGTCTCTGGAAATGTTTTCGCGCTCACTGCGCGCTGGCCATTCGATCCCCGTGGCCATCGGCATTCTCGCCGAAGAGGCGCCGCTTGCGCTTCGCCACGATTTTGTGGAACTGCATCACGATCAAAATTATGGCTTGCCGCTACGCGAAGCATTTCTTGCCATGCTTGAGCGGATTCCGTCACGCGACCTGCACATTTTTGTAACAGGCGTTCTGATACAGAAAGATACCGGCGGCAATCTTCCGGACGTAATGGATCGTATCGTGGCGGTCATCCGCGACCGTGTGCGGATTCAAGGAGAAGTGCGCATTCATACGGCACAGGGACGTCTCACGGGCTGGATTCTGTGTCTGTTGCCCGTCATTCTGCTGCTTGTGATTAACGTTATGAGTCCTGGCTATTCACGCATCCTTCTCCACGATGAGTCGGGCCGGAAGTTGCTCTATGCCGGTGTTGTTCTACTGGCCATGGGGGCCATCACGATTCACCAGATCATTCGCGGGATCGAGGTATGAACGTCGTGATGATTGTCTTCGTACTCTCTGCAGGATTTGCTTTGTTTTGCACGCTGATGCTGGTGGCACTGCCATTGCTGGCCGCAGAGTCAGAGGACATGGGACGCCTCAGGCAAGTTGTGGAAGCCAGATCTGCGATTGCTAAGTTCCACGCTCCGCGTCTGCAGGACACTGTGGCTGGATGGACCTCAACCCTTTCACGACGATTCGGGCTGCAACGCAATAAACAGGCCACAGAGAAGCTTGAAGCAGCAGGATTGCGCACGCCGATTCAGATGGACAGTTTCCTGGCAGTGCAATGGATCGCTCCGTTGGCCGGTCTTTTCGCGGGGAGCTTCGTACGTGGAAATCCGCTTCTGGCATGTGTGGCTTTTGCCGCAGCCGGTTATCTGCTACCGGACATCTGGTTGCGTCGACGTATTCGTCGGCATAAGGACAGGATTCGAAGGTCGCTACCGGATGCGTTGGACCTGCTCAACATCTGTGTGGAGGCTGGTCTTGGGTTGGACCAGGCAATGCTGCGAGTTTCTGATGAATTGGCTCTCAGCCACCCAGAGCTATACCTGGAGCTTCAGCGCGTGCAGCTCGAACAACGAATAGGTGGCGGAAGAATCGAAGCATGGAAACGGTTTGCAGAGCGATCCGGTACGGAAGAGGTGCAATCCTTCGTTGGGATGTTGACACAATCCGAACGATTTGGAACGCCCATCTCTCGAGCACTGACTCGCTTTGCGGATGACCTGCGTCTGCAGCGCAAACAACGTGCTGAAGAAGCGGCTGCGAAGACAAAGGTGAAGATCGTGTTTCCGCTCGTCTTCTTTATCTTTCCGTGTCTGTTTCTCGTTTTGCTGGCACCGGCCATTCTCAGTTTGTACGGAGTGCTGAAAGATATTCAGTGACTCAAGTTGTGATCCACCGCAGTCGATAGAAAAAACGAAAGAACTAACAAGGAGATAGATCAATGGATATGACGATGATGATTCGTATTGCAGCAGGTGTTCTGGCCGTACTGGTCTTCGGCATTATTTTGTATCGCCGCAAACAGGCATAGATGCAATCAAGACATTTCGTAACGATAACCAAAGCCAGCGACCAAAGGCTGATAGCGTCAAAGGTCGGCGTGGCAGACACGTCGCTTCGTCGGATGGTCGGCCTTCTTGGCCGGTCTGATCTGGGCAGCGAACAAGGCTTGTGGATCAAGCCTTGTTCGGGCGTGCACACACTCGGCATGCGCTTTCCAATTGATGTTGTGGGATTGGACGCGGACTTTTGTGTAGTGCGTTTGTGGCCGCTCCTTAAGGCACATCGAATCACGGCGATCGTGCCCGCGGTGCGCACGGTTCTTGAGCTTGCGTCCGGTCGCATTACACACTGCGAATTGCGGCCAGGAGATCGTCTTCATATACGGGAGTATGAGGTTACATGAGCGGGCGTTCTGATTTTCACGACGATAGCGGCCAGGTCCTGGTGGTGGTCGCGCTTTGCCTGGTCGTGCTGATCGGATTCCTTGGACTGGCTGTGGATATTGGATTTGTCCGTCATGAACAGAGGCGTTTGCAGGCTGCAGCAGATGCTGCGGCGCTAGCCGGTGCTTTGGAGGTCCGCGTCTGCGGCGACTCGCCGAACTGCAGTGCCATGCAGACGGCGGCGCAGACTGCTCTGGCAGAGAACGGTTACAGCGGCAGCACGGTCATTACAGACTGCGCGACTCCAGGCACTGCACTCACATTGATGGTGAACAATCCGGTCTGCCTTTCCAGTACGGATCCCAATAAGAGCAAGTTGAACTATGTGGAGGCGCAGATATCTGAAACCGCTCCCTTGTATTTCTCACGTGTCTTTGGTGTCAATGGTTTTCGCATCAAGGCACGCGCGCAAGCAGCCCGTGGTCTTGGCGGACCATGCATCTATGCACTGAATCCTTCCGCATCCGGTTCACTCTCAGTCCTTGCAGGACTGGGTTTTCAATCGAAATGCGGCATCGTGGTGGAATCGAAGTCGCCCACCGCAGTTACTTGCCTTATCGGTTTAATGTCCGCGCCAGAAATTCGAGTAAGTGGTGGCACATCAGGCTTGCTATGCGGCGCGGTACCGCCGCCCATTACCGGGGTTGCGCCGCCAACGCCTGCCGATCCACTCGCATATCTCCCCGCTCCTCCGAATGCAAACGATGCGTGCGGAACAAGAAGCGGAAATGTCTACAATGGGTCGCCCAAACCTGTATCTCTAGTACTCCCGCTCGGCAGCACATACGTCTTTAATCCTGGCGTGTATTGCGGTGGCATTGCCATTACGGCCGCCGTACTTTCCAATGTCACGTTTAATCCCGGTGTATACATCCTGCGCAACGGCCATAACACCATCCTCGGTATCCCCGGCCCTACTACAAGCGGACTCACAATTACCATAGGACTTCTAAGTAGTATCGTGGGCAACGGAGTCATGTTTTACAACGAGGGAGACGGCGGCAGCTTTTCCATCACTGCGACACCAGCGCTGCTGGGACTCTCGACGTATCAACTAACAGCGCCCACCAGCGGTAATTATGGTGGCATCCTCTTCTTCCAGGCACATGGAGTTACAAACACTGGAACGTTTCTCGTCAATCTTCTACAGGGATCGCGGATGGATGGCGTTATCTATATGCCGGATGCACTTGTTACGTATGGCGTCGGAGCAGTTGCGGGCGTTTCCAGGTTCAATGGCATTGTTGCGGATCGAATCCAGTTCACGGCACAGATCCTCAGCACGATTGGTAACGATTACTCCACTCTCCAGTCTGGTTCGCCACTGGGCGGAGACCATTCGGAGCTTGTGCAATGAGCATGTATCGGAAAGTACTGAAGTTTGCAGCGCAATCGCGAAACATCGCCAGCAATCAGGATGCCACCAGCCTGATTGAGACAGCAATCATCCTTCCATTTCTGTTGCTGATGCTTGCTGGTGCAATGGATATCGGTCGCATGTTTCGCGCATCGATGATTGTCAAAGCTTCGGCTCGTATGGGTGCGGCGTATGGCATTCATCATCCCACGGATGTGGCCGGAATGATCACCGCGGCAAAGACGGATACGTCGACTCTCGTCAGCATCGTACCTCTGGCACAGTATGGATGCGAATGTTCGGACGGGAAGAATGCGATTGCGAGTTGTAGTTCAGAGCCTTCGTGCAGCATGAACAGCGTGTATTTCGTCGAGGTGGATACAAGTGCGAGCTATACGCCGATTCTGCCGTGGCCGGGCATTCCGTCAAGCATTCCCATCAGGGCAGAGGTGAGGCTTCGTGCGGCGCGCTAAGTTTTTTTCAGCACAACGTCTCGCTCGTCATGAGTCGGGAAGCACATTGCTGGAGATGGCGCTGTGTCTTAGCCTTGTGTCACTCGTGATGTTGGGTATCGTGGAGTGTTCGTTGGCGGTTTATACGGAACATTATGTGGAGTCAGCCGCACTTAGCGGTGCGCGCTATGCAACCGTAAGAGGTTCTACTTACAGCGGCACGGCCTGCGCAAGCGCCTCTTCCTATCAGTGCATGGCTGATACGAAGAGCATCCTCACGTACATCCAGAGCAACTCTGCTCCTGGCATTGTTGCATCGCAGTTATCCGTCACGGCATCATGGCCCGGAACCACGGGCGGTGGTGGAGTATGTGATGTAACGCAAGGGAATGGTAGTCCCGGTTGCGTGGTCACTGTGACGGTAAGTTATCCATTTACCTTCATGCTGCCAGCTCCTCTCCATAAGAGCATTACCTTTCGCTCCAGCCGCTCCAGCGTGATCTCGCAGTAAATCAGGGAACCCCTGGTTACTGTGAGATCAACGCTGTAAGTGGCTGTAACGTATCAGAAGCGCCGGAGTATGGGCGATCGGAGCGGCAGGCTGGACGATGCCGTCTTGCCCTGTTGGCGCAACCAACTTTCATGTTCCATGCGGCTGATTTTCTCCGCCACCGCCAGGCTGATGAAGTGATTGAGGGATATGCCTTCCAGCCGCGCAAGCTCTGTGGCCTGCATTCGTACTGACGGACTCAGACGCAAGGGGAAGCTAAGTAGTTTCTTCGGTTCCATAAGTCCTTCCGCGGTGCACATCGGTGTCTTCGTTGTAACTTTCGTGTGCATTTGCCATACTTCGAAACTCCGCATGGAAGCTTTGCGTATCGGCATATTCTCTTATCCGCTTATCGGTTCGATTTCTTACTTTCGTTAGAACTACATCATCGCTTCGGCTTAGTGGAGTCCTCTGATATCTCTGGTGATATCAAATCTTCGGAATAAGATTTCCCGCCCGTGTTTACTGGTTTTTGTCACGTTATGGTTGCTTTCGACGATGGGAACTAGAGCGCAGAAGCGCTTCAGCATTCCTTTCTCGTAACCCCCCAGGGTGTTCGGAGGAACCATGGCTTACTTACGCAGTGGACTTACAGGAAAATCCATAGAGATTTCTTTGGCAAAGCTCCGCATTTTTGGTCACTTGATCATCCTTGTGATGTGTCTTGTGATCGCCGGATGTGGAGGAGGCTATGCAGGCGGTGTTGTTCCCAGCCTCGCCTCATCACACGTCACCATTGACGCAGGTCAAAGCTTTCTTGCTGTTGCCAACAATCCGCAGAATTTTCCTTTGAGCTGGTCTGTTTCCGGCAGTGGCTGCTCCGGAGCAGGTTGCGGCACGTTGAGTGACACCTCCGCTCTTGGAGCCACATACGTTGCCCCTCCCGTGACGCAGCAGATCACGGTGACGCTTACCAGCGCGGTTACGGGAACACCGGCCTCCAGCAGCACGACGATCGTCGTCAATCCGGATCCGCAGATCAGCGGCAGCGCACCGAATGCAACCGTAGGCACGGCGTACAGCACCACATTTGCCCTCACAGGCGGTACACCCACGCTGAAGTGGCTTCCCGTGAAGGGTACTCTGCCTGCGGGCCTCAGCTTTAACACGACTACCGGCATTCTTTCCGGCACGCCGACGACGGTCGGCAGCAGCACGTTTACGCTTCAGGCAATTGATTCCAGCGATGTGCCTTTTACGGTCACTTCTACGGTCACGTTGAAGGTGAATGCAGGCAGCACCACGAACCCACCCGCGCTGCAGGCGACAGGCACCACGCCCGATGGCACAGTGAATGTGCCTTATGTTTCCGTGTTGCAGGCCAGCGGTGGCACCAGCCCATACAACTGGAGCATTACCAGCGGAACACTTCCGGCGGGTATCAGCCTTTCCGCCACAGGTGTTCTCTCCGGTACGCCGACGGCTGCAGGTACATCCACATTCACCGCGCAGGTGAAGGACGCTGCGAACGCAACGGCAACGCTCAATCTCACGTTGAAGATCAATACCGCATCGTCGGGTGGATCGCTTAGCATCGCCACTTCCACGCTGCCCAGCGGCACCGTGCAGATTGCATACGCCGCAAGCATCACCATCACAGGCGGGACGGCTCCTTACACCTGCACCGTTGACTCGGGTTCGCTTCCCGCAGGCCTCACCCTGGGCAGCAACTGCGCCGTCACCGGTATTCCAACAACTGCAGGCACCAGCACGTTCACGGTGCACGCTACGGATGCCAGCAGCCCGTCCCTCTCCGGCACAGGACTGATCACCATCGTCATTAACCCGGCGCCGGCAGTGCTTGTTATCGCCTCGCCTCCGACGGCAACAGTTGGCGTGCCTTACAGTGGCGCTGTTCCGGTAACGGGTGGCACTGCGCCCTATCAGTGCGTGCTTGCTTCTGGTGCCATGCCTGCGGGTCTTACACTCGGTTCGAACTGCGTCATCAGCGGCACACCGCTGGTGGCTGGCACCACGTCCATCGGTGTCACCGCAACCGACTCCGCGAACCCTGCAAACACAACCACGGCAACTGTCACTGTCACGGTGCAGGCTCCGCTGATCACGCTGACGATTACGGCTCCGCCAGTTGCAGTTGTTGGCGTCCCGTATATCGGAACCATCCTCGTCGCAGGCGGTACCGCGCCCTATCAGTGCACGCTTGTCTCGGGTGCCATGCCTGCGGGTCTTACACTCGGTTCGAACTGCGTCATCACCGGAACGCCACAAACGCCGGGTACTTCCACGGTTGGTATCACGGTGACGGACTCCGCGAATCCGCCGAACACCAAGACCACCACCATCAACATCACCGTGATTGGAAGCCTGCTCACGCTTACCATCACTTCACCGCCGGTGGCCGTGGTTCACGTGCCCTATGTCGGTGTTGTGCTGGTCGCGGGCGGCATCGCTCCCTATACCTGCACGGTGGCATCCGGTTCGCTGCCAGCAGGTCTGACGCTGGGCTCCAACTGCATCATTACCGGCACGCCCACAACGGCTGGCACGTCCACGGTGAATATCACCGCGACGGACTCAGCCAACCCCGCCAACACCAAGACCGCACCGGTCACCATCACGGTGCAGGGAGCATTAATTACGCTCACGCTCACAGCGCCTCCTGTGGCTGTGGTCCATGTGCCGTACGTCGGTCTCATCCTGGTACTCGGCGGAACACCGCCCTACACCTGCACGGTGGCATCCGGCACATTGCCTGCGGGCCTGACGTTAGGCTCCAACTGCATCATTACCGGCACGCCCACCACGGCTGGTACGTCCACGGTGAATGTCACCGCGACGGACTCAGCAAGTCCTGCTAACTCCACAACCGCGCCGGTCATCATCACCGTGCTGGGGCCCACGTCGTCGCTGACTCTCAGCCCGCCGCCGGATGCAACGGTGAACACGCCGTATAGCGGAAGCATCGGCGTTACGGGTGGAACTGCACCGTACGCCTGTGTCATCAACTCGGGCACATTGCCTGCGGGTCTGACGCTGGGTGCGAACTGCACCATCACGGGCACGCCGACAACGGCAGGCACGTCCACCGTGAATGTCACGGCAACGGATTCAGCCAGTCCGGCTGTAACCGGTACCGCGAACATTGCAGTGACGGTCCGTCCCATGACCCCGCTGTCCCTCACTGGCGCATTACCCAATGCAACGCTCGGCGTGGCTTACACGCAGACGCTGCATGCAACGGGTGGGCTGCCTCCGTACACCTACGCGGTTACCGCTGGATCACTGCCTGCAGGTTTGTCCCTCTCCGGCGCGGGCGTAGTCAGCGGAACTCCAACGGCGGTGGGCGCAAGCAGCTTCACCGTCACGGCGACGGATAGTCAGTCCACACCGCAGACGGCCAGCCTTGCGCTGACCATGCAGGTGGTTTATCCGACCACGCCATACGACGCTCTGCTGAACGGGCCGTATGCGTTCCTCTTCCAGGGCTATGACGATGTCCTGGTGGGCGTGCTCGCATACCAGACCGCAACTGTCGGCAGTATCACTGCTGATGGCAACGGCCTGCTGACGGCTGGCGAACTCGACAGCAATCACCAGTCCTCTAACCCCACCGGCAATACCATTGCCACCAACGCCCTGCTGGGCACTTACACCATCGGTCAGGATGGGCGTGGCACCCTCGCCGTAACCACCATGAATGCCGATGGTACGGCGGGCAACACCACTCTCTACTCACTGACTCTGAAGTTGCCCACGGCTCCGGCCACGGCTTCCTCCAGTGGAAGCATGATTGAGTCGGACGGCAACATCCTCATCGCAAGCAAGGGATCCGGAACACTGCTGGCACAGAACACTGCTGCCTACAGCAACGGGCTGACTGGCAGCTATGCCTTCGGCATCTCCGGTGACACTCCCTGCATCCCCACCTGCACCATCGGCATCATCGCAGGGCCGGCTGCAACGGTAGGTCAGTTCACTGCCAGCGGTGGAACCATCACCGGTGTCAGCGACACCAACATCGCCAGCACCAACTACGCCAGCTCGGCGCTCTCCGGCTCCAGCTCCGCTGCGGATACCAACGGCCGCATCGGTCTGACGCTGAACAGCCAGGGGCTTGCTGGAATCGCAGCATACCCAACCCACTACGCCGTGTACCTGGTGGACGCGACCCACGCGTTCCTCATGTCCACGGACAAACACTCCTCCTTCGTCCTGCAGGCAGGCACCGCAACGACTCAGGCCACGACCACCTTCAGCAATGCATCGCTCAACGGTCCGTTCGTTGGCTATGAGAATGCTGCGGTGAACCCCGGCATTGTTGGCCAGGTACTCGGCTCTGTGCTCAACCTATCCTCGGCCACCATCATCCAGGGAACGGGTAACAACAATGGCACCTGCAGCACCAATAACGTGGACATGGGAGGCGCCACCGGTCTGGTCAGTGCGCTGACTGGTCTGGGCAGCGGCAGCAATCTGGTGAATGCGGTTCTGGGCACGCATCAGATAACGGGCAACAGCAGCTGCGTCGTCGCCAGCAACGGACGCGCCGTATTCAACTATCCCCAGCCCACCGGGCTCCTGTCTGCGCTGCTTGCGCTGGTTGGTCTCGGTAACGATCCGGCACCGCCCCGTGTGGTCTACCTCACGAGCAACAACACAGGCTACTTCCTGGAGACGGGCTACGCAGGCCTCGGTCACCTGGAAGCGCAGACAGGCGGACCGTACACACTGGCCAACCTGAATGGTACCTACACCTATGGCACGGTCCCGGCCTCCAGCCTGGCCACCATCGATGGTGACGGCACCTTCACCGCAGATGGAGCAGGGAATATCACTTTCACAACAGATACCAATGTGGGCGTGGGCAACCTGAACATCCTCCAGCTGGGCGTTACAGGAAATGGAACGTACAGCCTCAGCGATGCAGCCGCAGGGCGTTACCTGATCAACGGTACGCGTGTGGTCTACGCTCTGTCCCCGGGCCGGTTCGTTGTCCTGGAGGGTGGCGCGCTGAGTACGGCTCCTTATACGGCGCTGCTGTACTAAACCGCCGGCATGCGGAGTGAGGTCCGGGAGCGATCGGCCTCACTCCACATCCGGAGACTTCCCAAGTCCTCGTTCAGAAAGGATTTTTTATGACTCGCATCATGGCTGCACTTCTTGTTGCATCCGTTGCATCTCCCCTGGTTTTTGCGCAGGCACGTCCCAGCGGTGCTGACTGGTCTGCTCCTCGCACCACGCTCTCCGTTGGTTATGCCAACGTACGTTCCAACGCGCCGCCCAGCCAATGCAACTGCTTTGGCGCCAATGGTGGCTATGTCTCTGCTGCGTACTCTCTTCTTCCGTGGTTTCGCATAGCTGGTGAAGTGACAGGCAGCCATGCGAATCACATCGGAACGCTCGGTCAGGATCTGACGCTGGTCACCTATGCGGCCGGGCCACAGGTGGTTCTGCCTGCAGGACGCTTTGAGTTTTTTGGGCACGGACTCTTCGGCGCCGCCCACGGCAGTGACTCTTATTTCCCATCGGGCAACACGGTTAGCAGTTCCGCGAACAGTTTTGCGATCGTTACCGGTGGCGGTATCGACATCGGTCTCACGCGTCACATCGGCGTCCGTGCAGCCCAGGTGGAGTATCTGCGAACGAGTTTTCCCAACGCTGGAAACAACAGGCAGAACAGCACGATCTTCAGTGCCGGTCTTCTTTTTCGATTTGGTAGCGCCGCTGGGCGAGATGATGCCGACCGCAATCGCGCGTACAAGGTACAGCGCGACATGGAGAAGCAGGCGCATGCTGCGAAATCCGAACCGCCGGTGGCAACTGCGGCACCCGTTACCCCACCCCCAACTTCCACCACCATCAAGGCTCCTTCTGCTCCAGCGGCCGATTTCGACCACAGCGTAGAGAGCGCATATTTTGATTACGACAGCTATGAGCTTCGCCCGGATGCACTGGCCGCGGTGCTGAAAGATGCAACGTATCTCAAATCCCACCCTGATCTGGATATTGTTGTGGCCGGGTTTGCCGATGAGCGTGGTACAGCGGAATACAACCTTGCGTTGGGCCAGAAGCGCGCACAAACTGTGCGCGATCAACTCATTGCAGACGGTATTTCGCCAGCAAGGCTGGATGTTGTCAGCTATGGCAAGGAAAAGCTGCTGTGCAGTGATGAAAACGAGGCGTGTTTCCAGAAGAATCGCCGTGCCTCTCTGGAGAACCACTCGCGCTGAGTGCCTGATGTCTTTTGAACCATTATTTGCCTCAATGAAAGCCGGAGAGCCGTAACCCATCGGCGCTCCGGCCTGGAAAGGATTGAAGACCTGATGAGCTCTGCAGCAAGCTTTCCGTCTTCCCTGAATATGTATCTCGACGTGCACAATCGCGCCTCGGATGAAAAGCAACGGCAGGCCGCCGTGTTGAAGTTTCCTTCCAAGCCCGTGGCCTTCAGCGAGCTTGTTGCGGCGCTTACCTATGCCTTCGATCTCGGTTCAAGCGAACACTCCGGGCACACTCTGCGCACGTGCGTTCTGGGCATGAACCTTGGTCGATGCATCCACCTGTCGCAGGAGTGGATGAGCGAACTCTATTACGCTCTACTGCTCAAGGACGTAGGAACCACGAGCAATACAGTCGACATCTGCGAGCTGATGGGTATGGAAGAACAGCTCTGCCGTCTTGCACTTCGCATCTTCGATTGGACAACGCTCACGTGGCCACAAATCCGTTTTGTCTTTCGACATGCCTTCCTGGGCAAATCATTCCCGTCAAGGCTGAAAGACATTCTGCGTCTTCTGCGAAATCGGCGACTCGTGTGGCGGGCCGCTCGCCAGCGCGCCGTCACCAGCGAACTGATTGCGCGCAAGTTTGGCCGCTCAGAAGCTACGATCGACGCGATACGCTCTGTCGATGAGCGATGGGATGGCTCGGGCGGTCCCGCGGGGCTGAAGGAATATGAAATCCCGTTAATGGCGCAGACTTGTGCGATTGCGCAGACGCTCGAATCGCTGGAGACCATCTTTGGTCGCGATAAGGCAGTTCGCGTCATTGAAGATCGTTCCGGGACATGGTTTTATCCGGGACTGGTTGCCGTTGTCATCCTCATGCATGAAGAAGGCACGCTTTGGAACGGAGCGGATTCTCCCAACCTCATGCAGGAAGTCCTTTCGCGTGATCCATCCCCAGCAAAAATGGCCTGCGACTACGACGCATTTGAGAATATCTGCTCCGCCTTCGCAGACATGATTGACGGGAAGTCACACTACACCTTCATGCACTCGCAGAACGTCGCCGTGTTGACGGAAGCAATCGCACGGGAGATGCAACTTGACGAAGAGCAGATCACGTCTCTGCGTCGCGCAGCACTCCTGCACGATATCGGCATGCTTGGTATTTCGCATTCCATTATGGATAAAGAAGGTCCGCTCACAGAGCAGCAGTGGACCGCGGTTCGCGAACATCCCCGGCACAGCTATGAGCTTCTACGTAAGGTGCGCGGCTTCGACGATATCGCCCGCATCGCACGCGACCATCATGAGCGTCTGGATGGTTCAGGCTATCCGCAGGGACTTACGGCAGAGAACATCGATCTGCCCACGCGGATCCTCAGCGTGGCCGATGTCTATGACGCCGTGTGCTCACCGCGTGCCTATCGCAACAATGTAGAACCGGACAACGTGCTGCAAATCATGGAGACCCTGGCGCCACATCAGCTGGATGTCGAATGCATCGCCGCTCTCAAACGCATTCTGGCCCAAGCGCACGAGTACAGCTTTGCACCATGAACTCGGGAAGGCAGAGATAGCAGCGGATGCACATCAAATGAGGATGGAAAGAAATGGTAGGCACGAATGGATTCGAACCATCGACCTCTACCGTGTCAAGGTAGCGCTCTAACCAACTGAGCTACGCGCCTGCGTTTGGAGGGGGATTGCTCCCCGGCTACCCGGAACGGGCTGCCGACTTCCTCCAGTGTAACTCCCGCCATCCCTCGTGGCAAACGGTTACTTCGTGCACAGGCCTACTGTGCAGAAGATGGGCGTGTCGTCTGAGGGCGCAGCTTGCGCGTGATCAGTCGCTGCATGTGTCCGGCCTGATCTTCTGTCAGGCAGCGGATCGGCAGTGCAGAAAAGCCTCCTTCATGCAGAAACACGATGGCACGATTGCCTCGCCGGGTTCCGGTAAGGCTGGTCCACGGCGACAGTGAATACTCTGCCTGCGCGTTGAGGTGTATCCCGGAGGCTGCTTCGGTCACGGCATCTTCATGGCTTGGAGCACGGAAGCACCACCCGCTTTCCTGCAGGAGGGCTTCGCACTCGCCCGTCGGAAGAGGAGTTGCTGTGGCACGGCGGCGTTGTCGTTTCCAGATCATTCCAACGATCCAAAGAATGGCGCACAATGCAGCCAATCCCAGCAGAAGCTGCACCACGATGCCTGCGCCGGTCCATGCACCTTTATGCCGCAGGTTCAGCAGGCCGCTGAGAGCCGCACCAACCAGCGGAACAAGTATGACGGCATACGTCGTCCCGGGAATGCCACCGCGTCCACGCTGGCGCTCCGTGGCCAGTCGCATGGCCTCGTTCCACTCCGCCTGAGTCCACTGGTAAACAACGCGCATTCGTGTCGAATCCTTCCATCGGACTATATCGGCTCCCTACCCGCGAAGGACAAGGGGGAGCGTCGCAGAAGTCGCAGGACCGTGTCTTCAAGACAATCTCTACGTCGCGGCGTTCGCCGCATATGATTGAAGTGATTCCTTCACCAACCCGTATGAACTCGCTACTTCGACAGCTTCGCGCCGCGCCAAACCTGCTGACGCTTCTGCGCCTGCTGGCGGTGCCGTTTCTGGTGGAGGCGATTCTGGCGCAGCACGAAGAGATTGCGCTGCTGATCTTCGTGGTGGCGGGCGCCACAGACGCTGTGGACGGTCGCCTCGCTCGCAGACTGAACCAGACCACACGCCTCGGCCAGTATCTGGACCCCATCGCGGACAAGCTGATGCTTTCGACGCTATTCCTGACCGTCACCTGGGTTGGGCTGGTGCCTAAATATGTCACCGTGCTGGTGTTTGCACGCGATATCGGCATTCTTTGTATCAGCATCCTGCTCTTTTTCACGGGCACCATGCGCGATTTCCGCCCCTCGGCCATCGGCAAACTGAACACACTGGTGCAGATCTTCACCATGCTCCTGGTCCTGTTGACAGCCGTGAAAACCACCGCGACCTTGACCGAACTACGGCATTGGCTGCTGGTTGGTATCGCCTGGCTGGCGCCGCTTTCCGCCGCGCAATATGCCTGGACGGTCTTCCACCGCATTGCGACGGACCCTCTGGAGAGCCTGGCCTGATCCCTCAAATCCCTTAAAGTTTAATAATAATTCTCAAAGAATACGGTTTTGCCATTGCCACTCTGTTTCCACAGGCCTACACTGGAACCATGCCCGTGGTGTCTCTTCCCGCTGGCCTTTGACCTTTTATGCTGCGGTTGACTAAAAAAGCGGATTACGGCCTGATGGCCCTGAAATATCTTGCGGAGCAGGCTGTCCTGACCGGCAAGACGGGGTCGGCCAGTGCTCAATCGGCCAAGGACATTGCGGAGGCGTATCACATTCCGCCTCAGCTTCTTGCCAAGATTTTGCAGACGTTGACCCGGCAGGGCATTCTTGTTTCGCACGCTGGAACCAACGGCGGCTACGCGCTGGCGCGTTCGGCTGCTGAAATCAGTGCGTTTGAGGTGATCCGCGCCATTGATGGCCCGCTGTTCATCACCTCCTGCATCACCATTCACGGCACCTGCGACCTGGCCGGTCATTGCACCATCAAAGAACCGCTGCGCAAGGTGAATGACAGCATCAAGGAGCTGCTCAGCGGCCTCAATATTGCCGATCTGGCGGAACCGCAGGACACCGCCGCACCAGCCAACACGCTGGGCGGAGGCCTTGTCTCCATCGCTCTTTAGAACCCATAAACAATAGGCACGCGCAGCAAACTTGCACCACTTGCTCGGAAACGGATCAGGAGAAGAATCAAGCATGAGCCTCGCCACGGAAATCGAACTGCTGGAATCCACACCGGCCCATAAGGGCGTTCAGCTGCCCATTTACATGGACAACCACGCCACCACTGCGCTCGATCCGCGCGTTCTGGAAGCCATGCTGCCGTACATGACCAAGATTTACGGCAACGCTGCCAGCCGCAATCACCAGTTCGGCTGGGAAGCTGAACAGGGTGTGGACAAGGCGCGCGAACAGATCGCCAAGCTCATCGGTGCTTCGCCGAAGGAGATCATCTTCACCTCTGGTGCCACCGAAGGCAACAACCTTGCCATCAAGGGCGTCGCGGAGATGTACCGCGAAAAGGGCAACCACATCATCACCCAGGTGACCGAGCACAAGGCTGTGCTGGACACCTGTAAACACCTGGAAAAGCGCGGCTACAAGGTAACCTATCTGCCCGTTGAGGCGGACGGCCTGGTCGACGTTGCAAAGATCGCGGAAGCCATCACACCGGAGACCATCCTTGTCTCCATCATGTACGCCAACAATGAGATCGGCGTCATCAATCCCATCGCAGAAATTGGCAAGCTGTGCCATGAGAAGGGCGTGCTCTTCCACGTGGACGGCGTGCAGGCTGTGGGCAAGATCCCCGTGGACGTGCAGAAGGACAACATCGATCTGCTCTCCATGTCCGGCCATAAAATCTACGGACCCAAGGGAGTGGGCGCGCTGTACGTTCGCCGCCGCAGCCCGCGTGTTCAGCTTGTTTCGCAGATTGACGGTGGCGGCCACGAGCGCGGTATGCGTTCCGGCACGCTCAACGTCCCCGGCATCGTTGGTCTCGGTAAAGCCTGCGAAATCGCCGGTGAAGAGATGGAAGCAGAGACCAAGCGCCTTATCGAACTTCGCGACTATATGAAGGCGAAGTTCGAGGCCGCTCTGGACTACGTTCACGTCAACGGCAACATGGACCATCACCTGCCCGGCAACCTGAACATGAGCTTCGTCTACGTGGAAGGCGAGAGCCTGCTGATGGGCATCAACGACATCGCGGTCTCCTCCGGTTCGGCCTGCACCTCGGCCACGCTGGAGCCCAGCTACGTGCTGAAGGCCCTCGGCCTCGGCGACGACGTGGCACACTCGTCCATCCGCTTCGGTCTTGGCCGCTTCAACACTAAGGAAGAAGTGGATTACGTCAGCGACAAGCTCATCGACACGGTGCTGAAGCTCCGCGAACTGAGCCCACTGTACGAGATGGTCAAGGAAGGCATCGACCTCGACAAGGTCGAGTGGACCGCCCACTAAGGAGTCGTGATGAAGGAGCCGACCGGCAAAACCTGGTTCAAGACTATGTTGTTCACATGGTTCTCCAGCATTGCCGCCGGCTACTTCTTCCACACGCCCCTGACATGGCGTGAGGCGTTCAAAACATTCGACTACGCCATCGCGTTTGCGACCGTAGTCTGGCTCATCGCCCTGGCCCGTTGGCACAGGGGAATTATCAAGGGGTAGCATCCGGCGGGGATTTGCACTGAAATCTGACCGGAAGGCATCTAATTAACGTATTCGCTCAACAGGAGACGAACATGGCATACAGCGATAAGGTAGTCGATCACTACGAGAATCCGCGGAACGTTGGAACGCTCGACAAGAACTCCGCCGAAGTGGGCACGGGCCTGGTTGGCGCGCCGGAGTGCGGCGACGTCATGCGCCTCCAGATCAAGGTCAACCCCGACACGCAGGTTATTGAAGACGCGAAGTTTAAGACCTTCGGCTGCGGTTCGGCCATTGCCTCCTCCTCGCTCGCGACGGAGTGGGTCAAGGGCAAGACCATTGATGAAGCCCTCGCCATCTCCAACACGGAGATCGTGAAGGAACTGGCACTGCCGCCGGTCAAGATTCACTGCTCGGTGCTGGCGGAAGACGCCATCCGCGCCGCCATCGGCGACTGGAAGAAGAAGAACCACGCCGTCGAGCCGGAGCTGGCCGCAGCAGCACACTAAGCACTCGATTCGACGGGACAGGCAGGTCGCCTGTTCCGCCGCGTCACTCTGCCGTAACCGGGCTGATGGTTTCCCTAATCGGCTCCACAGAGTCGGCGGGAAAACCGCCCAGGCGAGCGTGCTCGCGGATCAGTTCCGCATTCGGTGCCACGTAGACGCAGTAGATTTTGTTCGGCGTCACGAAGGACTCAATCCACTGAATTTGTGGGCCCAGGTTGCGCAGCACGGAGCAGGATGTCTGTGAAATGGCTTTCAACTGCTCCGCCGTCAGGTCACCTGCGCCCGGCAATGTTCTTTCGATCAGAAACTTCGGCATGCGAAACTCCTTTCATCACTCGCTGCCAACATAGCAGCGCACGTTGACTGGTGTCGCAACAGAAATGCAGCTTCGACCGTCAAAATTCGTGATTCGTAAGACCTGGCGCACCGGTCTCTATGCTGCGTTCCTTGTCTTCCTGGCGTCCAGTATGTCTGCGCAACAGGTCGTCCAGCGTGGCACCTTCGGCCATCCCGGTGCGGTGTTTGATGAAACCGAGCAATGGACCACGCCGCTTGCTCTTGCGGAAGATCACGACGTGGTTATTTACATGCCGGACACGTCCACACCGCAGTGGCTGCAGCGCAATTACAACAGCTATCTGAACAAGGGCACGTACATTCTGTCGTTGTTCACCTTCTATCGCACGCCAGCGGCTTGCCGTGCCAATCAGATTGCATGGGGCCTTGGTGACGCGGCACACCTGAACGCCTGTCTGGACATTGCTTACCGGGTGCGCCGTGCGCTGATTGATCCGCAGTCAAAGTCCGTCACGCTGGAGGCCGCGGCCATGGTCGATCAGAATGGAAATATCCAGCCTCCACCGTGCAGGAAGACCGTGTCTTTCGCACCTGGGATCAGCTCGACACCAACACGCAGACCGCGCTGAAGAAGGCCGATGACCTCATCAGCCGTCAGATGAAGATTTATGACGCGCGCCAGCAGAGCCTGCGCTAGGAAAGGATTACCGATATGTCCGTAGTAGGAATCAGCACGACGACCAGTAACGAGATGAGCGCACCTGCGCCAGCAGCAGGCGCTGCTCCGGTGTACTCCAGCCCCATCGTTCCGCCCGTTTCTGCACCGCCGGATAACGCGAAGGCCCAGAATATCCAGGTGACGGAAAAGGCGCTGAAGCGCATCCGCTCAGCGATGCAGAAGGAAGGTGTCTCCGCCGAACAGGGCGGTCTGCGGGTGGGCATCACGGGCGGAGGCTGCAGTGGTCTCAGCTACAACATCCGTTTCGATTCGCAGGCCCGCGAACGTGATCGCGTGTACGTCTACGAGCAGGACGGCGACAAGGTCCAGATCTTCGTTGACCCCAAAAGTTTCCTCTACCTCAGCGGCATGATCCTCGACTTTGAAGAGACGCTGATGCGTCAGGGCTTCAACTTCATCAACCCGCACAGCACCAAGAGCTGCGGTTGCGGATCATCGTTCACGGCTTAGCAACAGGGGTTTCAGTTTGCGATAGCATTGCATCGTCAGGAGCTGACCATGGCAATCCAGTTCACGCACGTGAAACGCGTCCGGTTTGAGGATGATCGCCGCAACGAAGCCCTGTTCTGGGCAAAGCGCTCCATAGCGGAGCGTGTGGCCGCAGGTTGGCAGCTTGCTGAGGATGATTTATTCCGGAAGGAGCCGCATGAGTCGACGGGAAGAACAGCTTTCTCTCTTCGCCGCGTTTCACGCAGTTGGCGTTGAGTACGCTGTTGTAGGCGGCGTAGCAGTCAATGCGCATGGCTTCATTCGCAATACCTGGGATCTCGACATTTTCATCCGGCCCACCGTCGAAAACGCAAAGGCCGCCTTCCGCGCTCTGAAGGAACTCGGCGCTCCGCTGGATGGTTCAGAGCCCGCGGATCTACGGATGGCCTATAGCCACTTTCAACTGCACACCCCGAATGGGCGTGTCGACATCCTGCCATCCATTGGCGAAATGTCTTTCGATACCGTGTGGCGCAACCGCGTGGAAACGGAGATTGACAGGATCCCGGTCCGGTTCATTTCCAAGGCAGACTTGATCGAAAACAAACGCCAGGTTGGAAGGTTGGTCGATTTGGCTGACGTAGAACAACTTTCGCTGACACCAGATTCAGACGTACTCAAACTGCCGGAAGAATAGCTTCCAGTGCGCCTCGACTATCTCCACACCGCCGAACACCCGGTCTGTCGCGTCCCTGCGCGCTACTACCGCATGGTGAACATCGCAGGCGAACACGTTGGCAACATCAATCTCCGGCTCGACACCACGGAAGCCATTACGCGCTACGCGGGCCACATCGGCTATGAAGTGTTCCCGGAGCATCGCGGTCATCGCTACGCTGCGCAAGCCGTACGCTTGCTGATCCCTGTTGCACGAGAGCATAAGATCACCCTGCTCTGGATCACCTGTGACCCTGAAAATACTGCATCCCGACGCACCCTTGAGCTTGCTGGTGCCGAGTATGTGGAGACGGTGAACGTGCTCTACAACCACGCCATTTTCCTCGCTGGCCATCCGAGCAAATGCCGTTATCGACTTGCTACTTCGCCTGAAACGGATACGCCACAGATACCATCAGAAGAGAAGCCATGACCTACTTCGAAGTTTTCAGCCTGCCCACCAAACTCGCGCTCGACACTGCCGCCCTTGAGAAGAGTTTCTACAAGCTTTCGCGTGAGTTTCACCCGGATCGTTTCGCCTCCAGATCTGCGGAGGAACAGGCGGAAGCAACCGAGAAATCTTCACTGCTGAACGATGCCTATCGCGCTTTACGTGACCCCATTCGCCGCACGGAATATCTGCTGGAGTTGGAAGGCGTCGAGCTGGAAGAGCAGTCAGTCAAGGCCACGGAATCCGCGCGTGCCTCAGGCACGGAGAAGAAGCAGATTGTTCCGGCGGATCTTCTGGAAGAGGCCTTCGAACTGAATATGCAGTTGGAAGAGATGAAGATGGCGAAGCAGATGGGCGATGACGATCCCCAGCTTCGCAAAGATCTTGAAGCGGCAAAGTCAAACTTTACCGCTATGCTCGACGATTCGCAGAAGCAACTGGAAGCACTTTGGACCAAGTGGGACGCGGCTATCGATGCTGACGACCTCAACGCAAAGTCCACAGTGAAGGATGCGATGGTGGCGTTACTCAATCGCCGCAGCTATCTGAGAAATCTTGTACGTGATGTAAATGCAGCGCTGGAATAACGAGCGCTGCTAACCCCGTTATCGCAGTAGTTGGCGCGTTCTTTTCTGCAGCCACTCCAGCATGCGCTTGGGGGCCACTGCCACGATATTGTGATTGGAATAGTATCCGCCTGAAGTGGCCAGATCGCCGACTTGTGCCGCTAGCGATCGCGCATTGTGCGACACCAGGAACTGCGAAAGCTCTATGAATGACGTATTAAACATGTGGCTATAGGGGTCGTCTGCCCCTTGGCCTGCGGAAAGAATCGACACGGCTAATCGCGTGGCAATTTTTACGCGATTGGAGGGCGGAAAGGTGATGGGCAGTGACGCATCGCACAATGCCTCACTCAGGGCCACTGCTTGCGCCAGTTGCCGCTCCAGGCGGCACTCCTTTGCATAGGCCGCTAGTTCCTGCAGTTCTGCTGCAGACCATGTGTGCAGCAGAGCTACGATATCGGCCAGCCACTTCAGTCGCATCCACGAGTGCGATGTGCCGTGCAAACACAAATGCAGCACCAGATCCCGTATAGGTAGCGTGGGCAAACTAACGCCGCATCCCGCAAGCTTTACCAGCATCACGCGCTTCGGATCAAAGTGCAGCGGCGTCAGAAAGCGGTTGTTACAAAGTCGCGCGTGTAGCTCCAGCTTCATTTTGTGTTGATCGTGAAAATATCCGAAGTGCTTCTGGTGTAGTTGCGAGCGTTGAATGCGTTCACGCGACCAGTCCGGCTCCGGCATCTCACGCCGATAGCCCATTCCGCGCAGGACATCATCTGCTTTCCAGATGTCTTCCGGCAGAATCACCATGTCAATGTCGCGGCTGTGTCGAATCGTTTCGCTGCCATAGGCCAGTTGGCCCACGGTTACGCCCTTCAATACGGCACAGGCAACACCGCTTCGAGCCAATGCTTCTACTGCGCTACGGCTCGCCATCGCCTGACGCAGGTTTTCCATGCCATCGCGTCGCATGGCCTGCTGCAATACCTGCCATGTTTCTGCGGGGATGCCGTCTGCATACGGACGCAACGCTGTTGTCGCGAGTCCTGCGATGCGATGCCGCTCCAGCACGCGCAACATCAGCGGCCAGTCAATGCCAGCTTCTAACAACCGCTCCATGCGTTGCGAGCGCGCATCACCCTGAGGCAGAATGCACGCGATCGCAAGCTGAAACTCGGGTGAGAAGGAAGGCATGTTTCCTATTCTATAAAGAACGGTGGTTCTGACTTTTACGCACCCAGTGCCAGCAAAACCCAGCCTGCCAGCCCTCCGCCCAGCAGCGGGCCGAGCACCGGAACCCACGCATAGGCCCAGTCGCTTGAACCCTTGCCTGCGATGGGAAGTAATGCATGCGCCAGCCGAGGGCCGAAGTCGCGGGCAGGGTTGATGGCATAGCCGGTGGTTGCGCCGAGCGATAGACCAATCGACCAGATAAGTAAGCTAACTAACAATGGGCTTAGCCCAGCCACGCCGGTTGTGAGCACCAGTTTGCTGGTCATGGCGCCGGCAACAAGCACCAGGATGAAAGATGCCAGTGCCTCGCAAAACAGCGCCCATCCATAATTCCGGACCGCAGGGATGGTTGCGAAGACACCGAGTTTTGCGTCCTGTGCTTCCGTTAAACCCCACAGCGGCAGGTAAAACAACCATGTTGCAGCAGCACCGCAGAATGCGCCTGCCACCTGTGCCAGCACATAGGGAATCAGGTTTCCGTACGCATTGCCTTTGATCGCAAAGGCCAGCGTGAATGCGGGGTTGATGTACGCATCAGCCGATCCGAATAACTGCGCTACAAAGATGCCGCACAGTACGGCAAAAGCCCATCCTGCGGCGATGACCATCCAACCCGCGTCCTGTGCTTTGCTACGCTTCAGTGTCACTGCCGCACACACGCCGTTGCCCAGCAGCAGCAGCACAAACGTTCCCATAAATTCGCCCAGTACCGGGCTGCGTGCAATCACAAACATCTCCTTAGGAACGCAACCACTCTACTGCGGCAGATACTGCTGTGCCAATGCCGTAAACGCATTTACCTGTGCCTGCTGCCATGTTTCGTCATGATCCAGCTCGGCAGCCATTAATTGCGCGGTGCGCGGTGCCATCGCAATGGCTGCTCTTGCATTCAGCAACAGTGCGCGTGTCCGGCGCGACAGCACATCTTCAACAGTAACGGCCATCTCCTCGCGCGCCGCCCAGACGACTTCTGCGGCGAGGTAGGGAAGTGCCGGATGCAGCTGCTGCGCAAGCTCGGGCGACGAAGAAGCCAGCGCGCGAATCTTCGCCGCATCGCTGCCATACACCTGTAGATGGCCCAGGTCTTCCGCGTCGCTCCATCCATGCACATGCAGATCGGCTGTTGCGCATGTCACATCGGGCAAATGCCCCAGTGTGGCCGCATGGTTCACTGTGTCTTCGGCCATGTGGCGATATGTGGTCCACTTGCCGCCAACAATGGTGAGCAGGCCACTGCCATCAATGTGAATCGTATGATCGCGTGATAATGCGCTTGTCTTAGATCCATCGCTTCCCGCGGCCTTTACCAGAGGACGAATCCCTACGTAGATGGCCAGAATGTCATCGCGCGTGGGTTTGCGCGAAAGATATTCGCCTGCTGTTTCCAGCACAAATTCAATCTCTTCTTCCAGAGGCTTTGGCTCATAGCTGGGATGATCAATCGGCGTGTCTGTTGTTCCCACTACGGTGTGCTCATGCCACGGAATGGCGAACAGTACGCGGCCATCGCTTGTACGCGGCACCATGATCGCTGTGTCCGCACGCAGAAAGCTCTTTTCAAACACCAGATGAATGCCCTGGGAAGGCGACACCATCGTCTGAACGTCGGGCTCGGCCATGCGCCGCACTTCGTCGGTGAAGATGCCCGTCGCATTCACTACGACCTTTGCTTGAACGTTAAAACGTTCGCCACTTACGCCGTCTTCCAGCGTTACACCATGCAGAAATCCATCTTCGCCGCGAAGCAGGCCAACGGCTCCGCAGTAATTCAACACGGTCGCGCCATGATCCGCTGCAGTCATCACCAGATGCGTCAGCAGCCGCGTGTCATCAAACTGTCCATCGTGATAAACAACGCCGCCGCGCAGTCCATCCTGCGAGATCGTTGGCAGACGTTCCAGTGTCTCTTCGCGCGAAAGAATTTTTGACTTGCCAAACGAATACTTCGTCGCCAGCAGGTCATAGATCTTCATGCCAATGCCGTAGAACGGGGCTTCCCACCACTCATAGTTCGGCACCACAAACGGCAGGTCGTGGACAAGATGCGGAGCATTCTGCCGCAGCAACCCGCGTTCCTTCAGCGCCTCCATTACCAGCGAGATATTGCCCTGTTCCAGATAGCGCACGCCGCCATGTACCAGCTTAGTGCTGCGGCTGGATGTGCCTTTGCCAAAGTCTTCGCGTTCCACCAGCAACGTCTTGTAGCCACGCACCGCAGCATCCACCGCCACACCCACGCCTGTAGCGCCACCGCCGATGATGACCACATCCCAAGGCGTATCGCCGTGTGCCTTAACGGCATCTAGCATCGCTGTACGATTCATGCGTTCCATCCCTTCGCGCGTTCCACGGCTTCTTTCCAACGCGCATATAAGGCATCGTAATCGTGCTGCGGTGTGAACAATGTTCCTTCCCCTTGCACGCGCTGAATTTCATCTGTGCTGTTCCAGAAGCCAACGGCAAGTCCCGCAAGAAATGCTGCTCCCAAAGCCGTTGTTTCCAGATTTGCAGGCCGATGCACCGGCACGCCCAGCAAATCTGCCTGAAACTGCATCAGGGTGTCGTTTGCTGTCGCGCCACCATCCACGCGCAATTCGCGCAGCGGCACGCCTGTGTCTGCATTCATCGCACGCATCAGGTCCGTAGTCTGAAGCGCGATGCTCTCCAGTGCTGCGCGCGCAATGTGTCCCTTTGTGGTGCCGCGACCCATGCCAATGATCATGCCGCTGGCATACGGGTCCCAATGCGGCGCGCCGAGGCCGGTAAACGCAGGGACAAACAACACACCACCGTTATCCGGAACGCTCTGCGCCAGCTTCTCCACATCACTGCTTCTTTCAATGATGCCAAGTCCGTCGCGCAGCCACTGCACCACCGCGCCGCCAATAAAAACAGACCCTTCCAGCGCATATTCCGGTCTGCGGTTGGTCGAGCACGCCAGCGTCGTCAGCAGTCGATTCTGGCTCTCGCGAAACTCGTTGCCAATGTGCTGCAGCAGAAAGCATCCGGTGCCATAGGTGTTCTTTGCATCGCCGGGCTTCGTGCACATCTGTCCGAATAGCGCCGATTGTTGATCGCCCGCAATGCCTGCAATCTCTACACCTTCCAGTCCCAGCGTGGTGGAGACAGGGCCAAGCTTCTCGCTGGACCACACCACCTCCGGCATCATGCTGCGGGGCACACGCAGCAGCCGCAGCATCTCGTCGTCCCACTTGTCCTCCACGATGTTGTACAGCAGCGTGCGCGAGGCATTGGTGCGGTCGGTGATGTGTTTTTTGCCGCTGGTCAGGTTCCACACCAGCCAGCTATCCACGGTGCCAAATGCAAGCTCGCCACGCTCTGCCTTTTCACGCGCACCGGCAACGTTGTCCAGAATCCACGTGACTTTTGTGCCGCTGAAATAGGGGTCCAGGCGCAACCCGGTACGGCGGCGAACATCTTCTTCCACACCTTCGTCGCGAAGCTGTTCGCACATGGATGCAGTGCGGCGATCCTGCCACACAATGGCGTTATAAACAGGCTTGCCCGTTGTGCGCTCCCACACCACGGTCGTTTCGCGCTGATTCGTAATGCCCAGCGACGCCACATCGCGCGGTCGCACACCGGCGCGTCCCAGCACCTCCACGGCAGAGGTTAGCTGGCTGGTGAGAATCTCAAACGGATCATGCTCCACCCAACCCGCTTTGCCTTCGGGGAAAATCTGCGTGAACTCATGCTGCGCCGTGCCCGCAATTGCGCCCGCATGGTCCACCAGGATGGCGCGCGAACTCGTCGTTCCCTGATCCAGCGCCAGAACATACTTCGCCATAAACCGCCTCACAACGCGCCACGAAAGCTTCAGAGCGCAACGGAGCCACCATATCACCGCGCGGTTGCGGATTCCACCGGCGCAGAAGCCTCAGAAAGAGCGTGTATGTAGCCAACACGCGTACACTTTTCCTAAGGGGTTTCGCTGCGATGGTCTTCGTTCTGGACAACTACGATTCGTTCACCTACAACCTGGTGCAGTATATGGGCGAGCTGGGCGCGGAGATGGTTATCCGCCGGAACGACGAAATGACGCCGGAAGAGATTGAAGCGCTGAACCCGGACCACATTCTGATCTCGCCCGGTCCCTGCACGCCGCAGGAAGCGGGAGTCTCCATTGATCTGATCAAGCACTATGCGGGCAAGCGCAAGCGCACGCCGATTCTGGGCGTCTGCCTCGGTCATCAGGCGTTGGGTGCAGCGTTTGGTGGCAACGTGGTTCGCGCGGCACGCCTGATGCACGGCAAGACCAGCCAGGTGCACCACGATGGGCGCACGCTCTTCAAAGGCATTGACCAGGACATGACCTGCACACGCTACCACTCGCTGGTGGTCAGCCCGGAAGGTCTGCCGAAGGAGCTTGAAGTTTCCGCACGCACGCAGGACCCTGAGGGCGAAGTCATCATGGCGTTGCGCCACCGCGAATTGCCCATTGAGGGCGTTCAGTTTCATCCGGAAAGCGTGCTCACGCAAAACGGAAAACGCCTGATTGAAAACTTCCTGAAGATGTAATCGTATGCGCCGCGCCTTTGTCTTCACTGCAGTTCTCGTGTGTGCGATTCATGGAAATGCCCAGCAATCGCTGGGTTCTGTGAAGACGCAGGGCAACGAAGTCAGTGGCCTGGTGCGTGTGAGCAATGGCAATGCAGTCATTGGCAATAGCGCTGCTGTGGCTGCGGGCGTGCAGCCTGCTGAAGTCACACTGAGCCGCGGCGGCTCAGTGAAAATCTGTTCCGGGTCTGCAGCACATCTGGCGCAGACGAGCATCGCCGTCGCGAAACCGCCCATGATGATGGCGGTGGACCGTGGCGCAGTTGAAATCCGTACCGCTGCGGAAAAGACAGACAGCATCCTCACGCCGGACCTGCGATTCGAACTCTCCGATGCAGCGCCGCTGGACCTGCGCATCCGCATTGTGCCCAACGGCGACACGTGCGTGGACAACGCGGGCAAGAATGCCCCGATCCTGCATGTGACGGAGACGTTTGGCGACGGTACATATTTCATTCGTCCGGGCCAGCGCGTGCTGTTTGAACACGGTAGCTTGCGCGAAGTGGTGGACCACGAAAGCTCGTCCTGCGGATGTCCTCGCCCTGATGATCTCGTTCTGGCAGGTAAGGGCAAGCTGGGTGACGGCAAGGTCACAGACGAAGCGAAGTCGCATCCGTTCCCTGAAGCTGTAAGCCAGGGGCTGCAACAGCCGGAACCGCCACAGCCCGCGCCTGTGGGGGAAACGCATACTCGGGTGAACAGCACGCTGGCTTACAGCGGTGCCACCAACACCGTGACCGGGCCTCCGGGTGAGAGCACAACGGCAGCGGATGCTGCTACGCCTGTTGCTGCATCACATGTGGTGCCTGCTTCGGCAGCAGCAGTGCCGCCTGCAGCAGCGCCTGCAACGGATGTGCATGTGGCATCCACAAAGCCGCCAGAAGAAGGCCCGCATCCCTTCCGTGCGATTGGCAACTTCTTCCGCAAGCTGTTCGGCGTTCACGACTAAATAAGAGAAAAGATTGGTTAACGCTGAGCTACAGCGATGCGTTCAATCCCTTGCAGATCGCGCACCCAGTACACTTTCTGCCAGCTGCTCAGAAGTTCGTCTGCAATTGCGCTACGGCCGGCTGTCTCCAGTAGCAGCCATCCGCCGGGCGACAGTGCATCCTTTGCCTGCGGAATCAGACTGCGCAAAACATCGTGTCCATCGTTGCCGCCGAAGAGTGCCAGGTGCGGCTCATACTCGCGTACCTGCGCATGCAGCGTGTCTTTTTCGGTGAGCGGAACATACGGCGGGTTCGACACGATCAGATCAAACGTCTCGCCTGTGACCGCAGCCAGCAGGTCCGACTGCAGAATCCGTGTACGGTTCAGTGTGCCCAGCCGAGCGGCATTGTCCTGCGCCACTGCCAGCGCGTCCGACGAGATATCCAGCGCAGCGATAAGGCTTTGCGGATATTCCAGCGCCAGTGTCACAGCCAGAATGCCGCTGCCTGTGCCCACATCTGCAATCTTCAGCGGAGCATTGCGATCCGGGTAGAGACGTAGAACTTCTTCGATGATGTGTTCCGTCTCCGGCCGCGGAATCAGCACGTCAGGAGAGACGGTGAAGTCACGCCCGAAGAACTCCTGCGAGCCGCGCAGATGTTGAATCGGCACGGCATGGCGCCGCTGTGCCAGCATTCCCTGAAACGAACCTGCTTCCTCTTCCTTCAGCGGGCGATCTGGCTGCGCGAGCATCTGTGCGCGCGTCAGGCCGGTGGCGATCCCAAGAATCTGCTGCGCATCGCGCGCGGCGTTTTCACGCAGATCATCGCGCATGGACAGGCGCATGGTGCCGAAGCGCAGCGCATCGGCCACGGTGCAGCCCTTGATCTTCAGCGGTTCGTGCGGCTGCAGTTCCTGCGCCATTAAGCAGCAACCTCGGCTTCCGCCTTCAGGCGTTCGCTGGTGTCGTGCGCGATAAGCGCGTCCACAATGGGCTGCAGCTTGCCTTCCATCACGTATTCCAACTGGTGCAGCGTCAGGCCGATGCGGTGATCGGTGAGACGGTTCTGCGGGAAATTGTAGGTACGGATCTTTTCGCTGCGGTCACCGCTGCCCACCTGCGATTTACGTGCACTGGCCTGTGCCTGGTGCTGCTTCTCCATCTCCACCTCATACAGGCGCGAACGCAGAACACGCATGGCTTTTTCACGGTTTTTGATCTGCGATTTTTCGTCCTGGCAGCTTACGACGGTATTGGTCGGCAGATGCGTGATGCGGATGGCGGAGTACGTGGTGTTCACGCTCTGTCCACCGGGGCCGGAGGAGCAGAAGGTGTCAATGCGAAGGTCCTTCTGCTCTATCTTCACGTCGACTTCTTCCGCTTCCGGCAGCACGGCAACCGTGATGGCGCTGGTATGCACGCGGCCCTGCGTCTCCGTGGCGGGAACGCGCTGTACGCGATGCACGCCGCTCTCATATTTCAGCGAAGAGTAGACGCGGTCACCTTCGATCAGTGCCGTAACTTCCTTCAAGCCGCCGACGGTAGATTCTGTTTCGCTGAGCACTTCCACCTTCCAGCGATGCAGTTCCGCGTAACGCAGGTACATGCGAAAAACCTCCGCGGCAAAGAGCGAAGCCTCGTCGCCGCCGGTCGCCGCGCGGATTTCCAGCACGACGTTCTTTTCGTCGTTCGGGTCCTTGGGCAGCAACATGATCTTGAGCTGCTCTTCAATCTCCGGCAGGCGGCCTTCCAGCGTGGAGAGTTCTTCCTGCGCCATGGCCCTGATGTCGGCATCGTCCTCGGCCAGCATCAGCTTTGCATCGGCAATACCGTCGCGCACCTGCTTGTATTCACGGAAGCGATCAATCACGGGTTCCATGTCGCGGTGCTGCTTGGCGGTCTTCTGAAAGCGCTGCTGATCGGTGACCAGCGAGGGGTCTGCGAGTGCTTTTTCCAGCTCTTTAAAGCGGTCTTCCAGCTGTTCCAGGCGGTCAAACATGGGGTGTCTCTCTTCTCCTGCGCAGGGGGCAGGCAACAATCAAATTTCAAGGGGGAACGAAAAGGGGTCGCGTACAGGCGCGAAAACGCTACGGCAAGCTCAGCTAGGCAAAGCCAAGGCGCGCCGCAGCGTGGCGGGAAGCAAGAACCGGATTGAATTCGGCGTGCAGCATCGCTCTCTATCTGATGATAGCGCGGTTACAGCGATGCATCCTGCCGTTTTGCCGGGGAAACTAGATGGCGCGCAGTACCCGCGCCGGCAGGAAGATGATGGCGGAGACCAGTTCCAGCGCTCCCTCCACTGCAATGCCCACCAGCCGGAACGGCAGCAGAAACAGCCACACCAGCGGATACAACACAATTGCGAGTAGCGCCAGCGGCCAGCACATGACGAAAAGAACGCAGAACAGCAGTAGTTTCAACATGGGTTCATCCCCCTTGCATGACATACGCCATCCGCAGGAAAAGGTTCCGCTAATGGCTTACTTTGCGTCGTTGTACTCTTCCAGCCATGCCATCTGGATGGCTTCCAGAATGCCCTCGTTGGACTTCGCCGGGTCGCCGGTGAAGCCGGGCAGTTCGGTGATCATCTTGTGCATGTCCGTGAAGCGCACCGAAAGTGGATCGGTATCCGGGAACCTCTCCTGCAACTGGATGCCGATTTCCTCGGCATTTTCCCAACCAAACTCAAAGGGCATCGCGCTTAGTCCTTCCCCGCCGTAATGGCGGCGGGCTTGCCTTCCTGCACGTAGTTGCGGTTCCACGCGGGAATCTCCACCACGTAGGTTCCGGGACCTGTGATGACGGCCTGACAGCCCAGGCGCGAATTTGTCTGCGGTCCTGCGGCCAGGTCCACGCGATCCAACTCGTCATCTTCGGGGTCGCTGAGGCCTGCTTCGCCCTGCTTCACGTACAGATGGCAGGTGGTGCAGGCGCAGACGCCGCCGCACGCGTGGTCCAGGAAAATGCCATAGTTTTCTGCAACATCCAGAAAACTCATGGGCTGGCCATGACCATCGTAGGGCAACGTTCCGAAAGGAAATTCCACCGTTTTGTTCTCTGGCAGGAACGTCACGCGGACAATGCCCTCGGTGGGCGGCTTGGAAAGGTCAACTTCGGGCAGTTCAACGTGATGTTCTGACATGATGTTCGCTCTGCGTTCATTCTATCGAACGTGCGCGCCTGCGCAGCACCAGCTCCATTACAACCGTGTTGATTGTGAAGCCAATCCAGAAAGCGGGGCCGAAGAATTGGTGTGGCGTCCACCCAGTGAGCCGCGCTGTGGCGAAGAAAACGCCCATCACTGGCCGCGTGGTCGCAATACCCAGCACAATGGCTGTGGCCCGCAGTGTCCAGCGCCGATCTGCGATGGTGTCGCCACGGCGCCAGTAGCGAAAACTCTGCAGCAGGGAAAAGAGAAACAGCAGGTTGAAAACGACGACTGCTGCACCCTCGACAACTCCGCCCACCGGATGCGCCGCCATGCCGAAGGCCGTAAGCCCGACAACCAGCCCCAGCAGGTAAAACAATGTCCGCACCGGCTGCCACAGCCGCGTCCGGCTCCAGTAAACCAGCGGCAGGATGCAGACAAACAGCAGTGCGACGACGATGTGCACATAGGTCAGCGAAGCATGAGAACGGAAGAACTGGTCCAGCCTCTGCAGATCAGGCGGTTCTGTGGAGGACGGAGAGTGCCCAAGAGCCAGCAGGCGCCGCATTACGACGGCAATCGCCACCACGATGCATAACCAGAAGCCAACCCGAAGCCCTGAAGGCAATGGTGTTAGCTCGTGTGGATGGGAATGGCGTGTCGTCGGTGTCATGGAATCCCTGCTTCACTAACGCAGCGTGCCTTTCAGAAGTTCCGTGCGGAAGGGTCGCCTGGTTAAAAACATGTTCATGCAAATGCAGCGATGGTACGGAAGTTGCACAGCCGTGGCGCCAGCCACGGGTTCTGTGTGCTGTCCGCGATGTATCCTCAACCTCGAAGACGCAAACGCTCCACGGCGGAGGTTTCATCGGTGCATAACATGATGGTTGGGATCGGCTTTATGCTGCTTATCCTCATTCCGTGCCTCGTGGCCGTCTTCAGTTCATCCAAGGAAGGCCATTCCGGCAACACGGGCGAACACGAAATCCCGAAGGAAGCCGAGCGGACACGCAGTCACAGTCCTTCTCGTATCCGTGAAGCTGCCGCTGCCATGACAGCGCGCAAGGAAGCGAAGCTCGCAGCGGAAGAAGCTGCCTCACGTGGCGACCGTCCATCGCGCATTCGCCAGGCAGCCGTAGCCGCATTCACTCGACCAGAAGCCAGCGACCCGGGCGAACGCCCGTCGCGAATCCGCAATGTGGCGGCAGCGCTGCGATCGCGCCCGCCCAAAGACGTTCCCATGGCCTCCGGCGATCCTGGCGCGGTGAAACCCAGCATCCGCGAACTGCGTGCAAAAGCCGCAGCTCACAAGCTGCCGCGTAGCTAGTTTTCTTTCTTTGTGTCGTCGATCTGCGCCGGTGCAAATGGGTGCGGAGCGGCTGGTCCGTCGCCAATGTTTTCGCCGGCGGCTTCCATCGTCTTGCCGGTCATGGCCTGCTGCAGCGTGGTGTCCATCATCAGTTCGGCAAAGCGCCGCGTGGCCTTGTCCAGCCGGTCAATTGCAGAACGGATGTCCTTGTAATCCTTGTTCTGGATGGTGGCATCCAGATTGGCCTCGGAAGCGTCGATCTCCGCGATCTCATGGGCTGTAAGCTGCTGCCAGGCGGCGTGATTGCGGCCCTTTGCCACGGCTTCACGAATGGTGTTCGCCTCGTTCGTGGCTTCAATCAACTGACGCTGTTCCAGGTCCTCTTCCGCGTGGTCGAACGAGGCGAGGATCATCTCTTCCACCTGATCGTCGGACAGGCCGTAGGTCGGTTTGACTTCGATTTCGGCGGCTTTTCCGCTGCGCTGTTCCTTCGCGCTCACCTGCAGAATGCCGTTCGCGTCGATCAGGAACCGCACCTCAATGCGCGGCAATCCTGCGGTCATTGGCGGAATACCCTTCAGGTCAAACCGCGCCAGCGAGCGGCAATCCTTCGCCAGTTCGCGCTCGCCCTGCACCACGTGAATGGCCACGTTGGTCTGGCCGTCCACGCCGGTTGTGAAGTGTTCTGTAGCGCTTGCGGGGATGGTGCTGTTGCGTTGAATAATCTTTGCAACCACTCCGCCCAGCGCCTCAATACCCAACGACAACGGAGTCACATCCAGCAGCAGAAGTTCGCTGGTGGCTGCAGAGCCACCTGCCAGGATGTCCGCCTGCACTGCTGCGCCCATCGCCACCACTTCGTCCGGGTTCAGCTCTGTGTGCGCCTTCTTGCCTCGCGCCGAAAGCTGAAAAACCTCATCCACCAGCGCTTGCACTGCGGGAATACGCGTCGATCCACCGACAAGGACCACCTCATCAATCTGCGCAGGCTCCATGCCCGCATCCTTCAGTGCCTGCCGCGCTGGCGCAGCAGTACGCGCAATCACTGGCTGAATCAGCCCTTCAAACTGCTCGCGTGTGATTTCGCGCTGATACTTCTTGCCACCGCTCAGCGCAATGTCGAACTTTGCAGCATTATCCGCTGACAGAGCAATCTTCACATCAATCACGGCCTGACGAACGGTCTGCACCACTTCCGGCGTAGGTGCAACGCCAAGCTCGTGCTGAATTTCATCCAGCGCAATGCGCAGCAGTAGGTTGTCAATGTCGTCGCCGCCCAGGTGCGTGTCACCGTTGGTGGCAATTACTTCAAATATGCCGTCGTGCAGCTTCAGAATCGACACGTCAAAGGTGCCACCGCCAAAGTCATACACGGCCACGGTGCCTTCCTTCGCACGATCCAGACCGTAGGCCAGCGCAGCTGCGGTTGGCTCATTGACGAGGCGCAGAACATCCAGCCCGGCGATGCGTCCCGCATCCTTCGTAGCCTGCCGCTGCGCATCGTTGAAGTACGCGGGTACGGTGATTACGGCCCTGGTGATCGCTGTGCCGAAATAACGCTCAGCATTCTTCTTCAACTGCTCCAGCACCAGCGCGGAGATCTGTGGCGGTGTCAGCACGCGGTCGCCCACGTGCAGCTTCAGCACTTCATCCGCTTTCTGGTCATCCGCAATGCGGAAGGGAAACAGCGACAACTCATCGCGAACATCATCAATGCCGCGTCCCATCAGGCGTTTTGCGCTGTAGACAGCATTCGCAGGCGACGACAGCAGCGTGCCACGCGCGCCATTGCCCACGGTCACCGTGCCGTTTTCAATGGCCACCACCGAAGGCACCAGCTTTGACCCGTCCTCGCCGGGAATGACCACCGGAACGCCATTTTCAAGAAAGGCGACAAGTGAGTTGGTGGTGCCAAGATCGATGCCGACGACGCGTGTCTGTTCTGCCATACCGTTCCTATTCCAGATGCGCTTCTGTGCAACAAAGACGCACAAAAGCCCGACTCTTCATTGTCGCATTCCACAGATTTTCAAGGAAATCAGACTGTTGCAACGCGACAACGTGATGGTTTTCCGCAGAAAGCGCCTGAAAATTACATGCACCGTAGCCTGCGTCACTCCATCGGACCCGATATGCGAGGCAAAGAGTGCCACGGTGCCAGTTTCCACCCCGATGGACGCATTCTTGCCATGCTGTTGCAGTAAGATAACCAGCGCAACGGAGGTCTTCCTCATGAGCACCGTAAACATCATCACCGGCATCCGCTATCGCGATTGCAATCGCATGATTGAGTGGTTGAAGCAGGCGTTCGGCTTCACGGAACACGCCGTCTATCGCGGTGACGACGGTGGGGTGCAACACGCAGAACTCGTTCTGGGCAATGGCATGATCATGCTGGGAACCGTTGGGACAAATCCTGCAACAGCAGATTGGTATGTGCAGCCGGACGAAGCAGGGAATCGCGTGACTTCGTCGATCTATCTGATTGTGAAGGATTGCGCTGCAGCATGGGAGAAGGCAAAAGCTGCAGGCGCCACTGTACTCATGCCGCTGGAGACAAAAGACTACGGCGGCAGTGGCTTCAGCGTGCGCGATCCCGAAGGACAGATCTGGAGCGTGGGCGACTACGATCCCTGGGCAACGCCGAAGAGCTAATCGCGGTGCATCCTAAACCACCTGCGTCTCGCAGTTGTAACAGATGAAGCGATCACGCCCGCCTTCCTTGGCGCGGTAGAGTGCTGCGTCGGCATTGTCCACCATGTCATCCGACGTCCAGTTCCTGCTCCAGATGGCAATGCCCATGCTGATGGTGACCGGCTCTTTTTCCCAGTGGAAGGCGTGCATGGCTTCACGGATGCGTCTACCCAGCGCCATGGCTCCCTGCGCATCTGTGTCCGGCATCAGAATGACAAACTCTTCTCCGCCAAAGCGGCATACCGCCTCGTCTGCGCGGGTGGTGCGGTTCAGAATGGTCGCCACGTTGCGCAGAACATCATCGCCACAGGAGTGACCAAAGCGGTCGTTGATGCTCTTGAAGTGGTCCACATCCAGCAGCATCAGCGCCAGAGGCTGTTTGCTTCGCTGTGCGCTGATGACAGCGGTTTCCAGCCTGGAATCGAAGGCGCGGCGATTCCACAGGCCGGTCAAAGCATCGGTCAACGCCAGTGAACTCAACTTGCGATTTGCCTCTTCCAGCTCTTCCTGAATTTCGTGCAGGTGGCGTTCGCGTTCACGTTGTTCCGTCAGATCGATGGAGCAGCAGGCCAGGACCGGCTTGCCGTTAGAGTCCTGGCACGGGGCCTTTGTGGTTCTCCAATAGCTCACTCTTCCATCCGCTTCCTTCAGGTCCAGGAACGTTTCCTGCGGTTTGCCCGACTCCAGTGCGGCCTGGTCCTCCTGAAGAATTCGCTCGGCGGTCGGCTCGTCCCACAGATCGCGGCTGGTCTTACCCAGCCACGCGTTTTCGTCAATGGAAAATCGGTCGGCGACTTTGCGGTTATAGAAGCGAAGCTTGCCAGTCTCGTCTTTCAGATATATCTGAGCAGGAACGTTATTCAGGATGGTCACGAACATTTCGCGAGCGCGTTCGCGTTCTGACAGCAGGTCTGCCATCGCACGTGCGCGTTCGCGCAACTGGATACGACTGCTGAGTTGCCGTCCCAATACCTCCAAAGCTCGAAGCTGTTGCGGTGTCAACGCCGAAGGCGTCGTATCCATGACGCACAAAGCTCCGACAGCCGTGCCGTCCATGGTGGTGAGCGGCGTGCCGGCGTAGAACCGGATCCCACCGCCCACAGGCCCACCAAACCGGGCATCTGCCACGGTGTCTTCCACCACCAGGAGCTGATTGCTCTGCACGGTGTACTGGCAGATCGATTCACGGACAGGCATGGTTCGGGCTCCCTGAAAGCCCATGCGCGCCTTGATGAGTTGTGTTTCTTCATCCAGCAGCGTCATCGCACTCAGCGCCTTGCCGCAGAGTGCCGCAGCAAGTTCTACCAGTTCGTCGAACTCACGCTCATCCACCTCTTCCATCAGCCCAAGCTGACGGAGAATCTCACCACGCCTAAGGGCAGCGTGTTGCAGCGATGGTGTGTCGGTTTGGGGGATCGGCAACGCGGTCAAACCTCCAGAGGTGATGAACGGCAACACATGCTCTCCATCGGACTTGCCTCAATCTTTCATGATGACGTTGCGTCCCGTCGAGTCCTTTTGTAACCGTGTCATACATCGGCGGTGATCGTGTGGGAAAAGGATCAACCAGTCTTCGGGAATGGCCCGGGAATAGAAGCGCTTGCGCTCTTCCATGGTCCGCAGTGGGTCCAGATCGAACCCCATCACCCATCCCAGGTCAAGGTGCGCGCTGGTGGGGATCAGGTCGCTGACAAAGCACGAATGTTCGCCGCCGCTCTCAATGTGGACTGCCATGCAATGCCGCGTATGCCCCGGATAGCACTCCAGTGTCACGCCGGGAATCACCTCGGCGTGCGTTCCTTCCACCAGCCGCATCTGCCCTGTGGCAATCATGGGCTCATAGTTCTCAGCGACATAGCTAATGCGGTCGCGCTCCCACTGATGGCGTCCATGTTCCACTTCGCCGCGATGCGCAATGTATTGCGCGTTCGGGAAATACGGCACCGCATTGCCATCCGCATCCGGCACGCTGTTCCATCCGCAGTGGTCCCAGTGCAGATGCGAGTTGATGACGATATCGATATCTTCCGGCGCGATTCCTGCAGCTTCCAGCGAAGAGGGGAGTCGCTCCTGCGTGGCGTAAATCTCCTTCAGTTTCGGAGCAATCTTGTTGCCGAAGCCGGTCTCAATCAGCACGTTCATGCCGCCGATCTTCACCACCACGCAGTTCAGCCCAAGCATCACGCGGTTCTTCTCATCGGCTTCCACTTTGCGCGACCACAGCGTCTTCGGCACCACGCCAAACATGGCTCCACCATCAAAGAGGCAAGTGCCATCGGTACACACCACAATCTCGGCATCGCCCACACGGGCGCGTCCACGGATCAGAGCATCATCGTCTGTTGCAAGAAACTCAATCGGCATCAGAAACAGCCTACCGCCTCGCTGCGTTGTGTCGATAACACTATTGCAGGCCGTGGGACTTCAGAAACAACGCCGTACTCTTCCAGTACGAACCGCCATCACGCGATATCGCCATCCCACGCGGTCGGTCCAGTACAAACACCTGGTCATCAATAATGCGCCATGCGGCACGCAACTCCCATCGATTGTCGTTGGTGCGTCCCACTGTCAGAAAGTAGTCGCCGCCTTCCACAAGCGGCTGCTGCGTCGCCGTCAGGGCGGTCAGCACCACTCTACTGTCCTTCCACAACAATCCTCCACGTTGTGTGATATCGATGGTTCGTTCGCGCGGCTTCATGCCCTGATAAACCTTATCTACTGCAGCTACTGAGTCCGTCACAATACCAAGTCCACCCGTCGTGATATTGGCATCGCTTCGCAGGATGTGTGCCCGCACAAAGCTCTCGTCCGTTGAGGAAGGAGTAAATGGCGGCATATCGATCTCAGGACCAGGCAAGCGCCGAATGTCCCCCTGCCCCACGTTGTAGTGACCCTCCAGGGAAGCGGCCCACCCTCGAATGCCCTCTCGCACAGAATCGGCAATGGCCGCGCCCGTTGCGTTGTATGCCTTAACCGTTGCCATCCCGCCGTGCACACGTGCCGTCAACTCATCGGAGTGGATGGGATTCCCGTCAATGGAAGCGCATGTGTTTTCCTGCGGCGCACAGGCGCTTTTTAGCAGCAACACTGCTGAGGGTGGCTCGGTGGGACTGCCGACGATGGTCTGGCCAAAGAAAACCAGATTTTCGCCGGGGCCGGGATATCGCACGCCGGTTTGTCGCACTGTGGCGCCGTTATTGTCATCGAAATAGACCGTACCGCCTGCCAAGGCAAATCGCAGCGCCGAACCTGGTGGCGGCGGAGGTGGTGGAGCCGCAGGAATCACTTCACGGTGTCGGCCTGAAGATCGATTCGACATAGTAGGCGAATTTGGAAAGCCAGCAGGCGCGCGCAGAATCACTGTGGGCAGCACGGTAAGCACAGTCACCATGCTGTTCTTGTCCGGTGCAAGGTACGCATCGGTACGCAGCACCACGCCCTCAGCGATCACGTCAGTAGATGCATTTGTGCGCAGGCTGCCAGCAATCGACCGGTCCACAACGCCAACGGAGCGGTTGTTCATGTCGAGAGAGTTTTGCCCGTTAAATGTACGCAGCGCAATCTGCAGATCGCGATCGATGTTGAGCCGGTCGCCGCGCAACTCGGGAATCACAGATTGATAACCGGAACCAGTGACATGATCCTGCGCCAGCGCAACGAACGGCATCACGAACGCAATCACGCAGATGTGAAAACGCTTCACAGTGGCAGCAGTGTATCTCTTGAATCACTACCGCCACCGTCGTTTTCTCTTCTCAACCTCTATTCATCCCTTATGACGCGATGTGTGCAGGTCTGCATCGTTCCACAGCGCATCCGGTGGTGCAGCCTTTGCCTCTTCAAAGGTGACACGTGCCTTGCGCCGGTAGGCCAGGTTCGACATGTACGCCGCGACAGAAGACCGATAGCCAACGTCCACGGTGGCGTTCACATTCTTGCTGCGCGAACGGATCGCATCGAACCAGTTGCCCATGTGCGTGACGCCTTTGGTGGTCGATTCGATCACGGTGCCAGTAGGGTCATTTGCCTTTTCTGGCATGAACTTCGTGCCGCCGCGAGCGCTCTGGCTGCCCGTCACCATGCCCGTCGAACCGGACACGTGCTCAATCGTGCCGTTGGAACCCAGGTAGTGTTCGCCCAGGCCATAACGCGAATTGGAGAAGGTGGACTGCCACAACACGGTCAGGTCGTTCGGATATTCCAGCGTGACGGCGATGGTGTCCGGCACCTGGCGTCCATCCTTCTCGCTGAAGACGCCGCCCGCGCAATAGGCGGCGGCGGGAACGTCCAGATCCAGTGCGGTTGCGATCCATGCAATCTGGTGCACCATATTTTCCGTGATGTTGCCACCGGAGAACTCCCAGAATAGCCGCCAGTTGATGAACTTGTTCGGGTCAAATGTACTCTTGGGGCGGTTCGCCAGAAACAGATCCCAGCGCACATGGTTCGGGTTGCAATCTTCCGGGATAGGCCGTACCCACTGACCTTTGCCGCGCGGTGTGTTGCGGCTCATCCACGCTTCCACCATGGTCAACTTGCCAAGTTTGCCGCTCTTGACCCAATCCTGCACATCGCGCAGTTCGCCTTCGCTCTCATGCTGCATGCCAATCTGCACCACCTGTTTGGAAGCCTTCGCGGCATCGCGGCAAGCGGTTGCGTCCGTCAGGTTATAGGCCATGGTCTTTTCGCTGTACAGGTCTTTCCCCGCCTGCAGCGCGGCAAGAAAATACTTGGCGTGCAGGTGCAGCGGCGTCGCATTGATCACCGCATCCACATCCTTGTTTTCCAGTAGCTTCAGCGGATCGTCGTAGGTTTTGATGCCGGGATACTTCTCCTTCATCATCTCTAGCCGACGGGTGTAAGCGTCCGCTGCAGCAACGACTTCAATGTTTGGTTCCCGCAGAGCATCCCGCAGGTCCTGCATACCGCGATCGCCGCATCCCACCAGCGCGATTCGGATGCGGTCGTTAGCGCCAAGAGCGCGTGCAGTGGGCATGGCTGCCAGCGCTGTCGCGGCTCCCATGGTTCCAAGGAAGGTTCTGCGAGTGATCATGAGTAGGTTCCCTTTGTGAGCTGAAAGCATTTGCCGGCGAGGTCCAACTGCGGAGGTTGGACCACTGCAACTAAGACCTTGCCGAAGCGCATACCAATCTAGTCCACAAATTCCGTCGCCGTCACGCGAATCTGCGCCATTTTTTTCGTACTTCACTTTTCGTAAATCTGGCAGCATTTCCCTGGTTGGAATCGCTTCCTATCCACTGTATTTTCCGAAGCACCTTCACTGCCTTGGTGTGCGGCGTTATCATCGGCTCACTGTGAAGAATTCCTCTGCTTGCTTACTGCGTCTTGTGGGTGCCGTGGCTGTTGCTGCTGCCACCCTGCCTGCCCTTGCACAGAACAACGCCACGGAATACCGCTTTACCTTTCCGGACGTGGTGCACCATGTGGTGCAGGTGGAGGCGACATTTCATAACGTGCCGCAGCAGCCTCTGACTGTGCAGATGAGCCGCTCGTCGCCGGGCCGCTATGCCGCGTTTGAATACGCGTCGAATGTGTTTGAAGAAAAGTTCACGGATGAGAATGACAAGCCGCTGGCGGTGACCAAGCCTGATCCGCGCTCGTGGACGGTGAGCGGACATCACGGCACCGTGCATGTGACTTACAAATTGTTTGGTGATCGCGTTGATGGCACGTTTATGGCGGTCGACACGACGCATGCGCATCTGAACTGGCCTGCCACGGTGATATGGGCGCACGGTTTCGATGATCGTCCGTCGAAGCTGACCTTTGTTCTGCCGGATGGTTTGAACTGGAAGATCGCCACGCAGCTTTATCCCACGAATGATCCGAATACGTTTACCTCGCCGAATCTGCAGTACCTGATGGACAGCCCTGCAGAGCTTGCGAATTACGCTCTTCACACCTTCCAGGTGCCAGCGCTGAAGTCGGGTGGTAAGGCGCAGACCATCCGCATCGTGGTGCATTCGCAGGCAACAGACGCGGAACTGGCCGAGTACTTTGCAGGCGTGGAAAAGATTGTGAAGGAAGAGCAGGCTGTGTACGGCGAACTGCCCGACTATGAGCCGGGCTACTACACCTTCCTTGCCGATGCGCTGCCGTGGGATAACGGCGATGGCATGGAGCATCGCAACAGCACCGTGATGACTTCTCGTCAGCTTGGCCTGAGCGTTGTGGCGCACGAGTACTTTCACAACTGGAATGTGGAACGCATTCGTCCTGAGGGTCTGGAGCCGTTCAACTTCCGCGATGTGAATATGAGCGGCCTGATGTTTGTTGCGGAAGGCTTCACCCAGTATTACGGCAACCTGGCGATGATCCGCACCGGGCTGACGCCGATGCCGCGCGGCATGATGGGTTTTGCACGCGATCTGAGCAACGTGATCAACTCGCCCGCGACGCAGTATCGGTCCGCGATGGACATGAGCCGCATGGCACCGTTTGTGGACGGCGCGAGCGATCTGTTTCCCACGTATTACAACAACACATTTGTTTCCTACTACACGTTTGGCGATGTCGTTGCGATGGGGCTTGATCTGTCGCTGCGTGTGAAGACAAACGGCAAGGTCACGCTGGATGACTTCATGCGTGCCATGTGGTTCGCGTATGGCAAGCCCGGTGGACCCGCGCCCGGACTCGTTGGCCATCCGTACAGCATTGCGGATGTGCAGACGCAGCTTGCGAAGGTAAGTGGTGATCCTGCGTTTGCTGCGGACTATGTGAAGCGTTACATGATTGGCACGGAGAAGGTGGACTACGCCGCGTTGCTGCAACATGCGGGCTTCGTGATGAAGAAGAAGGGCGGCGCTACGCTGGGCAACATCTACCTGGCGAAGAAGGGTGATCCTGTGCGTCGCGGTCAGGCTCCTGCAGGACCGGAGACGCTGAAGGTAGCCGCTTCCACCATCATTGGTTCGCCTGCATATCTTGCGGGATTGGATCTGGATGATGAATTGATCAGTGTGGGTGGTGTGGCGATCAACTCATCTGCTGATGTCGAGAAGGCCATTGAGGGACACAAGCCGGGCGATAGCGTGGAGCTTGTCTACAAGCGGCGCGGTCAGGAAGTGCGTTCGAAGGCTGTGCTCGCGGAAGATCCTGCGCTGGAGATTGTCCCTGTAGAGACAGCGGGTGGAACGTTGACCACGGAACAGAAGGCGTTTCGCGAAGCATGGCTTGGAAGCAAAGCGAAGTAGTGATTGTTTCTTGTTTGTTCAAAGGGCACGGCTTTTGCCGTGCCCTTTTGATTTTGCTTATTGGTGGAGCTTTTTCCAGCGCTTGCCCAGATAGCGGTTCCAGTACATCAACAGGCCGGTGATGGATAGGATGGGCAAACTCATACCGAGCGTGCTCCAGATCACCTTCACCCACGTGCCCCATAGCGTGCCGAAGTGCAGCGGATAGACCAGCCACAGAATCCAGTCGCCCAGCGTTTCCTTCTCGCCGTAGCGCCACGAAGAGAGCAGTTGCCCATCTGCAGCAAAGGTATGAACGAAGCGGTGCGAAAAGTCACCGGGTGTAGATCGATCCATGTACGCCACATAGTTGCCGTCAGGCGCATCGGGCACAGACATACCTGCAAGAAACGCCGTGGGACTCAACCGGTGCGCACGATCTGCAATCGTTTGCACCGGTACGAATGCGCCCACATGCAGCGGCTTGGGCACATCCGGCTGCTTCATCGCCTTCACGGGCGAGATCACATTCACAGCCTTCATCACCTGCGCCGGGAATAAGAAGTCAATCGCGGTAAAGCCCCACCAGCTCACAATGAGCAGCGTCCAGATGCCAATAGCGTTATGCGCGTCATAGTTGATGCGCTTCCATCCAGCGCGGAGATTCACATAGAAACCACGCGCCCACGCACGCAACCCCGGCCACCACAACACCACACCTGTAACCGCAAGCACCAATAGGCCGATACCCATCACGCAGTTGATGATGAAGCCTGTCCGCCCCATCAGCAGGTAAACATGCACATCACTCACCCAGTCCATGGCTGTGCGGCTTTGCGGCAGCAGGTTGCCCGTCGTGGCGCTGACACGCACCATGCGCTGCCCTTTGTTTTCCGTATGCATGTACACGCTGTACACAGGCACATCCGGCTGCGGCCACATCACAAAGGACACTGGATCTTTCGGATATGCCGCGGCCACGCTCTTCAGGACCTGCGGCATCTCAACGCGATGTGCAGGGTTATACGATTCGCTGCGGAAGGTGCGCGCCTGGATCTCGTCTTCCCAAACCAGTATGGAGCCGGAAAGACCAATGACCACAACGTAAAGCGATAGCAGAACGCCCAGCCAGAGATGCACCTGGAAGAGCGCCCTGCGCAGCCACAGTTTGCGTGGGTGATGAACGAGATTGTTTGCGAATGCCATGTGTTTAGAAGTGGTACTTCACTTGTCCAATGACGTTGCGCACGTAGCCGTAGTAGCAATAGTTCAACCCGCCGCACGTAGCCACATAACGCTTGTCCGTCAGGTTGGTTGCGTTCACGCTGAACAACATGCCGCGATATCCAAACCGCAATCCCGCATCCAGCAGAGCGTAGTTGGGCACAAAGAAGCTGTTCATGCTATCGGCTGCATTCGTGCCGACGAAGCGCACACCAAAGTTGCCACCCAATCCGCTGAAGCGTCCGCCAGGCACGGTGTAATCCGCCAGCGCAGACACCTGGTTCTTCGGCGTCTGCGGCAGCCACTTGCCAACGTTTGCGGCGGTCTGGTCCTTCAGCGTCTCCGTTGCGGTAAACGTGTAGCCACCATGCAGGCTCAGCCCATGCTGCAGGCTTGCAATGCCTTCAAGCTCTACACCGCGAGAGCGAACTTCGCCCGTCTGATACGTCTGGAACGCTGCATTGGTCACCAGCACATTCGTCTGGTTGATCTGGAAGAATGCCGCGGTAAAGTAGCTGTTCCACGTATTCGGCTGCACCTTCACGCCCGCTTCAATCTGTCGCGAATCGGACGGCTTGGCGGGATCGGTCGATTGCCCTGTCGTTGCGTTATAGACATACGACCCAGCATTCGGCAGAAAGCTGGTGGAGAAGGAAACGTAGGGTGAGATGCCGCTTGCTGTCAGATAACCAACGCCCGCGCGGCCCGTGAATCGCTGATCGAGATGGCCTGTTTCTTTGTTCGCGAGGAAGTCTGCGATGTCATTCTTCGCAAAGTCCTGGCGGCCGCCCACGGTGAAGATCAGCCGGTGACGATACTTGATCTGGTCCTGCGCATACAGGCCATGCTGCTGCAACAGGTTGTCCTGATACAGGTACGGCGACATATTCGGAATCGTCGTCACACCATATACCGGCTTGAAAATGTTGATGTCCGCCACCTGTGCGAAGGCCTGCTTGCTCTTGAGAGCCACATGCTGGTAGTCGTAGCCAAACAGCACCGTCTGTTCCCAGTCACCATTTGTAAAGCGGCGCAGTGCACGGTTATCCAGCGTGTTGACGCGGTTCCAGCTTGGCAGCTCATACGCATAACGCACCACGTTCGTAGTGCTATTTCCATCAAAGCCCCCGCCATACACCGTACGGCCCTGGAAGTTGATGTACTGATAGCGATAGTTGGAGTGCACATTCCAGCCATCGCGGAACAGATGGTCGCCCGTATAGCCAGCCGAGGCCTGTTCACGCGTCACGTGCTCCCATCCTGGCTCACCGAGGAAAGTGTTCACGGGGATGATGCCGTTGGGATTGCTGTACAGCGTACCGCTTGCGGGCAGGAACTGGCTCCATCGCGTGCCGTCGTGCTGCCAGTCGCCGAGGAAGGTGAAGTTGGTGCGGTCGCTTGGCTTGTAAGTGAATGACGGTGCAATCAGACGACGATTATCCGGCGTGTAATTCGTCTGCGTGTCGCTGTTGCGGAGCACGCCGAGCAGGCGATACTGCCACACCTGGTTCTTGTCGATGGAGCCTGTGGTGTCGAAGAATCCTTCACGGCGTGTGAATGCGCCAAGCTGCATACCGACTTCTGTGCGGCGTTCCGGCGAGGGACGCTTGGTGACCTGGTTAATCAATCCTCCGGGAGGCACCTGGCCATAGAGTACGGACGATGGTCCGCGCAGCACTTCCACGCTCTCCAGTTCGTATGGATCCAGCTTGCCTGAGAGGGAATTGAAGCGCATGCCGTCGCGGAAGACACCGAAGGTTTCCGCGGCGAATCCGCGAATCTTCAACCAGTCAAAGCGCGGTTCCACGCCAAACTCGTCTGCCGTCACGCCCGGCGTATAACGCAACGCCTCGTTCATCGTGATCACATTGCGCGACTGCATCTCAAGTCCACTAATGATGGAGATGGACTGCGGCACTTCGATCAACGGGGCGTTCGTCTTTGACCCTGCATTCGATGCGTAGGGGACGAAGCCGGTGTTTGCCGTGACGCTGATCACGTCGGTTGCCGAGCCCACCTGCAGTTTCAATATGGTGGGCTGCGCGCTTCCTGAGAGCGCTACATTGTCCTGTTGCAAAGCAGTAAAACCGGGTGCCTGCACGGAGATGGTGTAGGTGCCGGAGCGCAAGGACAGTGCGACATCGCCGTGTGGCCCGGACTGTGCGCGATACACCGTAGCGCCACAACGAACCTCAACCGCAGCACGTTCCACCGTGGCACCGCTGGCATCCTGCACCTGTAGCATCACGGTCTGGACAGGGGATGACTTATCTTCCGAACATGCTTTTGACTGGCAATAGGCGACCTGTGAGATCGCGGACAGCGAAGCGAGCAGAATTGCAGAACGATGGAGAGCTTTCAAAACAAACATCCTTCAAGGCGCACCGCCACGGCCGCGCAAAGAGGCACGGGAAACCGCAGGAGCAGTGGATTTTCTCTGGGGCGAGCGGACTCGCACGTTAGCGTAGGAGAGGCTGCCGCACACACTGCCGCGGCATGCACTTCTCTCCCCTCCCTCAAGGAGAGCCTCAGAAAACGGCAATTTCTACCGCACCTTCAAAATACGACAGAATAAGTCCGAGATCAAGCGAAAGATGTATTTGGATATGAAAAGAGCCGGCACATGGCCGGCTCCTTGTTGATTGCGGAAGGTCTTGTTATGCGAGGCAGCTCTTTGCGTAAGCCAGGCACTTTGCCACTTCCTTCACGGCGTCGGAACTGTCGGGCAGCTTGTACTCCAGCTCGATGGTTGCGGGGAAGTTGTACTTCTCCTTCTTCATCAACTGCAGCACTTCCTTGATGGGGGTGTCGCCTTCGCCGAAGGGCTGGTTCTGGCCGCCCTTTTCCGGGTACTGGCGGTCCTTCAGGTGCATGCTGGTGATGCGCGCATGGTTCTTCTGGATGAAGGCGATCTGATCGTGATTGCCTGCGGCAGTGTAGTGGCCAATGTCGAGGTTGATGGCGTTCCACGGCGACTGTGCCAACGCCTCATCCCAGGTATCGGGCTTGGCCTGCGTGTGTGCGTGGTAGCCCATGCGCATCTTGTACTTCTCACCAAACTTGCCGATGCGGGCGGTCAGGCCGGGATTGTTATCGGGCATCTCCATGGTCAGGTGGTTTGCGCCACATGCCTTGGCCGCCTTGAAGGCGTAATCAAATTCCGCATCGGGCATACGGTCGGTCAGCGTGATCTTGAACGCGTAGATGTTGACACCGGCATTGTTGTAAAGCTTGCGCAGCTCGGTGTACTTGTTCACGTCCATGGTGGTGCGCCACTTGGTGACTTCCTCGGCATGCGCAGCCATTGCGGCCTTGGCTGCTTCAGACATCTGCGGACGCGGTGTGCCCGGTGCGGGCGGCGGTCCCAGGGGGCGGGGTGGCATGGACGGCATGCCAGCCCAAAGTTCCTGCACGTTCTCCAGTTCCGTGGCGTTGATGCCGTCTTCCACGGCGTACTTCAGAACAGACAACGCATCAAACGGCTTCATCTGTCGGTAGGAATAGCTGATGACGCCAATCTGTACGCCGTTGATCTTCGAATTTGGCTTACCCTGGGCAAAGAGCGAACGCGGTTGAAGCGCAGCGGCGGAGATGCCGGCAGCAGCAAGACGACCGAAGTCGCGGCGAGTGATGTTCATGTGCGGAAAATCCCTTCGTGGGAGTAACGGTTCCCCGAAGCGAAATTCTAGGGCGCAACGCAAAGAGATGGCAAGGTATTATCAATAACTTCATAAAGCCATACCTTTTCGCAATATTCCAAACGTGATTTCTCCTGAGCGATGGAGTGTAAAAGCTTCGTGGGGGCCTCCCTTGCGCGATGGCAAGTCTCTATTCGTAGCGCAGTGCCTGCATGGGATTCACACGCGACGCCCGGCGCGCAGGTACATAGCCTGCCGCCAGCGCAATCGTCGTAAGCGAAACGATCGCTACTGCAAGGCTCATCGGCTCCGACGGAGCAATGCCGTAAAGCATGTTGCGCACCAGCTGTCCTCCCAGCAGCGTCAATACGATTCCCGCCGCAATGCCACTGACCACCAGCATCGTAATCTCGCGCATCACCATCCATCGCACGCCGGTATGCGATGCACCCAGCGCCATCCGTATACCGATCTCACCTGTACGCTGACCCACCAGGTAGCTCATCAACCCATAGATACCAACCGCGGAGAGCAGCACGGCAAGGAGACCGAAAGTGGTGGAAAGCTGTGCCATCAGGCGCTGGTTCACCATCGTTCCTTCAATCACGCGATCCAGCGTGGTCACATGGTCAATCACCAGGTTGCGATTCACTGAATGAATCGTGTTCTGCACAGCGGCAGACATCGTGGCAAAGTTGCCATCGTAGCGCACTACCAGCGTTCCATAACCCGATGGATGCTGCGGATTCGGATAGTAGTCGATGTACTGTCTCGGCTCATCGAGGCTCCCAAACTTCACATCGCGCACAATGCCGATCACTTCCACCCTCTTCTCCGGGTTGGGATCTTTACCGTAGTAAATGTGACGGCCAATCGGATTCACACCTGGAGGGAAGTAGTCACGCGCGACACTCTCACTCAGGATCACCACCTTGTTCGATGCCGCATTGTCCTGTGGTCCAAAGGCACGGCCTGCCAGCAACGGCATCTGCATCACGTTGAAATAGCTGTTGCCAATCACGTTGTGCTTCACGTTGGCCTTTTCGTTGAATGGCATGCCGGGTACGTTGAGCGTTCCATTCCAGCTTCCCTGCGCAAAAGTGAAGGCAGCAAAACTAGCGGCCCTTACCTGCGGCAATGCACCGGCGCGCTGCTCAATCTCCTGGAACATGGCGACCATACGCGGGTCTTCACCCTTCATGCCCAATACGCTGGAATCTATGTCGACCAGCATGACGCCGTTCCGCGGAAAACCCGTATCCACACGCGTCAGGTTAACCAACGTCCTCAAGAACAGAACGGAAGCCACGCTCAACACCAGTGAGAGTGCGATCTGCGCAATCACTAGCCCTTTACTCAGCGGACTACGCGAATTGCTATTGCTACGGCGACTCTCCTTCAGTCCTTCATTCACAGCTACGCGCGAGGCACGCAGCGCAGGCACCAGCCCGAACAATACTGCAGTGCCTATCGTGGCAAACAATGTGAAGCTAAGCAGGCGCAGGTTCAGCGAAATGTCCAGCGGCAATAGGTTTGCATCCGGGCCGCCTGAAATCATGCGCAGCAACAGACGATCCGCAGCGAGCGCAAGGACCACACCAAGCACTGCACCCGCCACTGACAATAAGAGACTCTCTGTAAGCAGTTGACGAATCAGCCGCAGGCGTTGTGCTCCAAAGGCCTGTCGCACTGCAAATTCATGCGTACGCGTCGTCGCCCGCGCCAGCAATAGATTGGCGATGTTGGCACATGTAATCAACAGCACCAGCGCTGCCACGCCCATCAGGATCTTCAACGGATCAGAGAACGTACTGCGCAGGAACGAACGTCCTGTGGTCAGGTCAGTCAACTGCACATGCGCGTTCTGCAGATGCGACAGGTTATACGCATTCAGATCGGCGTTCGGAAATGACCGAACAATATGCTGATACAGCAGATTCGTCTCCGCCTCGGCCTGCGCACGCGTCACGCCTGGCTTCAGCCGCCCGAAAATATAGTTCGATTGAAAGAAGCCGTCAGCATATCCCTTGTGATGCGAGGGCAGCGATTGCATCATCGCCATCGGCACCCAGAAATCCGGCGCATGCCCGACTTCAATGCCAAAGAATCCCGGCGGCGCCACACCGATAATGTTGAAGGTGGTATCAGCCAGTTTCACCGTGTGATTCAGTATGTCCGGCGTCCCTTGGAATGCCGATTGCCAGAAGGCATAACTGACCACTGCGACAGGAAACTTGCCCTCGACGCGATCTTCTTCATCCCGAAAAAAGCGGCCCATTGCAGGTTCCACGCCCAGCGTGGAGAAGAATGTGCCTGAGACTGTGTCTGTCGTAAGCTTCTGCATACTGGGGCTGTGGTCCAGAGTCCCGTGTATCTCACTGCCAAAGCTGAAGACCGCAGCAACCGAAGAGAACACAGTGTTGCTCTTCCGAAACTCCCGAAAAAACGGATAGGAATACAGCGTGGTATCGCCATAATCGCCCGTTACGCCCGCCTCATCGCCTTTGCCAAACTGAACCAGTTCTGCGGGCTTTGTCACCGGCAGCGAACGCAGTACCAGCGCGTCCAGAAAGCTGAAGATGGCAACATTCGCTCCAATGCCAAGACTCAGCGAAAGCAATGCCATCAGCGTCAGCGCCTTCGCATGCGTCATGGAACGCAGCGCATAGTGAATGTCCTGCACCAGTGACTCAAGCCATCCCCATCCCCATGCGGCATGGCTGCGCTCGCGCAGCACGGTGGGATTGCCAAAGTCGCGCCTGCTCTGTCGGCGCGCTTCTTCTGGTGTTGCTCCCGCGAAGCGCTGCTCCTCTTCACGCAGGTCCATGTGGAGGCGCATCTCCTCTTCCAGCTCAGAGTCAAAGCGCTTGCGGTGCAGCAGCATCTGGATACGACGAAGAAGTGACATAGCGGATTTCTCCTGCAAAGCAAAAATGGAAACAGAAAATGAGCGGCTACTTAAGCCGTCTGCAATACACGTGCAATGGCGCTGTAAACACGCTCAAAATTCGACGACTCTGCTGCAAGCTGCTTCCGTCCTGCAGCGGTCAACTGGTAGTAGCGCGCACGACGATTGCCCTTCGTCACGCCCCACTCTGCTTTCACCCAGTTGTTGACGAGCATCTTCTGCAGTGCGGGATACAGTGACCCCTCTTCCACTTCCAGGACGTTGTCGGACGCCTGCAGGATCGACTCCGCAATCTCATAGCCGTGCAACGTCCCATGTCGCGACAGTGTGCGAAGAATCAATAGCGTTAAAGATCCGGGTGGAATTTCGTTGTGCTTCATGCGGAGCGCCTCTGCTGGCATAGATTGCCTATGCCAGTGAACGTAACTGGCATAGGCAATCTATGTCAATCCCCGATCTAAAGAAAAAGCCCCGGAGAAAACTCCGGGGCTTTCACGCTTCACGAAGCTGTTCTTACGAAACTAACTTCGCATCCAGATCGATCTTCGCTGCCGCCAGCAGGCGCGAGATGGGGCAGTTCTTCTTCGCGCCCTCTGCAATCTCCTGGAACTTCGCCGCATCCAGCCCGGGCACCTTCGACTGGTTCTTCAGGTGAATCGTGGTCACGGTCGGCGCGCCGTTTACAAACTCCAGTACCACGGTTGCGGTGGTGGCCACGCTATCGCCCTTGTGTCCAGCCTTCTCCAGTTCCGCGCTCAGCGCCATGGAGTAGCAGCCGGCATGCGCTGCAGCAATCAACTCTTCCGGGTTGGTACCTGCGCCGTTTTCAAAGCGCGACACAAACGTGTATGACTGTTCCTTCAGCACGCCGCTCTGTGTGCTGATCACGCCCTTGCCGTCCTTCAGACCGCCATTCCAAACTGCATTTGCACTGCGTTCCGTTGCCATAACAAACCTTTCCTTCCTGCGCTCGGTGTCACCGTGCGGGACGTCTTCCGTTGTCAATGTCCGCAGCCATACGGAATGGGGCGGCGGATGCTTCCCTTATGGGATGTACACGGAAACACCCGCAGGAGCAAGTGTGGCACGGTAAATTGCGACTTCGCATCGGTGGGCTTTACTTCGCATGGCTAGGCTTTTTTGCCCGTAGCCGCTCGTCCGCCACGCCCGATCAGGAGCGGAACCTCCTGCGGCAGCCCACCTGGAAGCTTCATCAGCTTCATTCTCTGCAACACCTTGCGGGCCAGGCCCGTCAGCGGAAATTCCTGTAGCTTCGCCACCGGAACCCACTCCATTGCATCGCTGCGCAATGTATATTTTGCAGCCTCTCTTCGCGTTGCCATGCCCACCACTTCCACGTAGTAATTGGTGCCCACAATTGAGTGCCGCACGCGCAGCAACGGCTCTTCCAGCAGCACCAGATCTCCCGCCTCTGTCTTCATGGAAAGCTGTGGCAGTTCCAGCATGTTGGCCATCAGCGACGCCTCTTTCGGACGCCGCTGCAGCAGCACCTCCAGCCCGTCCTGCCTGCGCCGCGTGGTCAGCGCATAGCGCACACGTTCTGATCGCATGGGGATGCGCTCCAGTGTGGGATGTTCGCCACGCGTCCGGCACAGCGTAAACACCGGGCACTCCATGCATCGCGGCGCACGCGGGGTGCAGATCATGGCGCCAAGTTCCATCATGGCCTGATTGTGGTCGCCGGCATTTTGTTTTGGCACCAGGGCATTGGCCGTCCGTTCCAGAAACTCTACCATCTTCGCGCCTGGTGTCTCCGGCAGCCCCAGCACACGCAGCAGCACGCGTTCCACGTTGCCGTCCACTACGGCAATTGATTCGCCAAACGCAATGCTCGCAATCGCTGCCGCGGTGTAGGCTCCAATCCCCGGAAGCCTTCGCAGCCCCACAGCGGTAGACGGCAATTCGCCGCCGTACTCCTCCACGATCAGCTTCGCCGTGCGATGCAGCATACGCGCACGACGGTAATAGCCCAGCCCGCTCCACTGTGCCAGCACTTCATCTTCCGGCGCCAGCGCTAAAGAAATGATGGTGGGAAAGCGCCGCAAAAACCGTTCGTAGTGCTCCAGTACGGCGTTTACCCGTGTCTGCTGCAGCATGATCTCCGAAAGCCACGTGCGATACGGATTGCGCACACCCCGCCACGGCAACACGCGAGCATGTTGTTCATACCAGCGGCGCAAACTACGCGTAAATTCGGTTCGTTGTGCGGGCGTGAATGCCGGCTCGACGGTGATTTCAGAGGATGTGTTCCTGGAGGCGTGCAAGAGTTTCATTGTAGGTGCGATCGCTGGCACAGACCATGCCGCCCAGTCATAAGGCTTTGTGTCGTGCTGTATGTATTTTGCGCCGCGGCCGGAAAACCCTTGTTTCTCGTTGAAACGACCCTATTGCTATCGACTGAATATTTCTTTTTTATCGGCAACCGCAACGGGTACTCGATTCGTCGGGCGAATTGCTGCTGCCGTACGGATTCTCTGTGTCACCTAATCCAGTCGCACAAGATAGGGCAGAGCATCCGGTTCGGCGGTTCGCAGGCTGTCTGCGATTGCTACCGCCTGTCGCTTGTCGTATCCGAGTGGATTGATGCGTACCCAATGGCCGGTGGGTCCTTGAAATTCCAGCACCTTTGCGCTGCCGTAGCGTTTCTGCAGGTCGTTTTGCAGACGAAGGGCGTTGCGAGCGTCCTGAAACGCCCCAATTTGTACGCACCATCTGCCCGTGGGCGATACGCCGGCCCGCTGTTGAAGCACTTCAATCCGTACCTGCGTCACGCCCGCACGATAAACGCCTGTGGCTTTGGCTGCGGCCAGCGACAGATCCAGCACACGCCCGTGCACGAAGGGACCTCGGTCGGTAATGACCACCACGACCGATTGATTGGTCGCGGTGTTGGTCACGCGGACCGTGGTACCCATGGGGAGCGTTCGATGGGCCGCGGTCATCGCGTTCTGGTCGAAGGGTTGGCCGTTGGCGGCCTGCCGGTTGTGATACGGCGGGCCGTACCAGCTGGCAAGGCCTACTTCTGTGCTGGAGTCGCGGGGAGCCAGGGCATTGTCATTCCAGTTCGGCGGCGGTGTTGCATAGGCCGGCAGAGGCCGTTTCGCTGTTGCGGAACTGGAGGAAGGAGCACTGCCGCGCACCGGCGGAGGAGGCGGATACTTCCGCGACACCTTGGCCTTGTGATGGCATCCAGTGGTGAGCAGCACCAGCAGCAGGCTGGCAAATACCAGCGCTGCGCGTTGCCATCCTTTGGGGCTACCGCCTGCCGTCATCCATCTTCTCCGCTAGTTTGTGCAGTCCTTCCGCAGCTTTTCGCAGCGCGGACGAACCCTGTTGCCGCACGTCCGGCACCACCTCATCGTTCAGGTAGCGGATCAGGCGTTGCAGTTCGGCTTCGGCGCGATCGGTTGCATCCTGCACTTCGCGGTTCCAGTCGGTCATCTTCCGATTCCTTCCCGCGCCGATGGGCGCACGTATCCACATGCAATTAGAACCGTATCCACAGCGAGGTTCTGCGGGAATTCTCAGGAGTTGCCGCGAAAGTTACCCCCGGAACCCGGTGCAACTTAAAGGAAAGAGCTGGCTTCCAATCTGCGATAAACCGAGGCACTCCGTTCGGAGCCCGGAAAAGGAAAATGCCACGTTGAAGCGATATCTCATTGCGCCTGCCGCCTCTCTTTTGTTTTCACCGCTATTGCTCGCGCAGGGAACGAATCTGTTGCCAGTTGCGGAGGCGCGGCTGGAGCAGCCAGTTCCGTTGCCGGATGCACCTTCTGCCGTGCGCGATTCGCTGGAGGATCAGGCGTCACAGTCGAATGCGAATTCGCCTGTTCGGGCCAATGTGGGGAATTATGGCCGGCCAGTGGCGAAGAAGTACGCCAGCGTCATCTATCCCGGTCAGCAGTCGCTGCCTCTCAGCGCCACAGACAAAATGGTCTATGCAGTTCCTGACTCCTTTGGGCTGATGAATCTCGCCAGCATTATGACGTCGGCGGGATGGTCGCATCTGGTGGACTCCGCACCGCATTACGGCAGGAACAGCGAAGCCTTCGGCAAACGCGTGGGTGCTGCGACATTGCGCAACGCGACACAAAGTCTGACTACCGACGCTGTCTTTGCCCCTCTTTTCCGGGACGATCCGCGCTATTACCAGATGGGGCGCGATCAAAACTTCTTCAAGCGCGGCCTTTATGCTGCCTCGCGTGTGGTGGTGACACGGTCTGACAGCGGCCACCAAACGCTGAATGCTCCATTGTTGCTCGGTTATGGCACCGCGGCTGGGATCAGCAACTTCATCTACCCCGATCAGGACACGGGCGCGAAGGCCACGTTGGGCAACTACGGCATGTCATTGGGCGGTGCCGCCATTGGCATGCTCGCGAATGAATTTCTGGACGACGCCCTGCGCATCGTTCATTTGCGCAAATAGCGCGGTTTTCTGCGGGAGCGCCATTTCGCGTCACGACTAAACGCCGACTGAAATAGTCGGCGTTTAGTTGCGAAAAAGTGACCCATCCGTTCACTGCAACAGATCACCGTTCGCTGCGCGATGTTGCTGTTCCGTAAATCGTGGATGTGTCGCCCTGATCCTTCCGATACGCTTTTTGAGGCGCAAGTCCCTGTGTCTTTGCGGGTTCGTGCCGAAAGTTTGGAGCTTGGGATGGAACTCGATCATCTTTAAGCTTGTCGCATAGATTCATTCCGCCTGTCCACGTGATCCCCACGGGGCGAGGCGTTCGTTCAGGAGAAGGTATGGCCAAGGCATCGAAGCTCGCAGAAAAAGCCCTTACGCTTGCAGCGCAAGGCGCATGGGTAGTGTTTGACAAGCTGAACAACATCAGCCCGAACCCGTCGTTCACACCGAAGTGGAGCGACAAGCCTCTGCTGAAGAGCTACCAGAAGGAAAAGCCTCCCCTTGGCTGGCCCCGCACCACTGATTCCCTCTGCCCCCGCTGCGTGCCGGAGATCCGTCAGCAGATTGTGGACGGCAAACTGCCCCACGAAATCCTCCTGAACGAAAAGGTCGGCGAGATCAAGGCGCAGATCATCGAGCGCGATGGCCAGATCCTGATGGTGAAGGATTGTCCGATTCACGGCCATTTCGAGGACGTGATGTCCATCGATCCGCCGATGATGAAGCACCTGGAAGACGTCTTCCCGGGCCGCGACATCCGCGCCCACAATGACGAGAAGCTGCACAACCACGGCACCTCGACAGTCACGCACGGTCGTGGATCCGTTCTGACCATCGATCTGACCAACCGCTGCAACATGATGTGCGACCCCTGCTTCATGGATGCGAACCAGGTTGGCTTCGTTCACGAACTTACGTGGGACGAGATCAAGACCATGCTGGACAACGCGATCCAGATCAAGCCGCGTCGCCAGATGTCGGTACAGTTCTCGGGCGGTGAGCCGACCCTGAGCCCGTACTTCCTGGACGCTGTGGCCTATGCACGCAAGGTTGGTTACAACTCGGTGCAGGCTGCCACCAACGGTATTGAGTTTGCCAAGTCGAAGGAATTTGCGAAGGCCGCGGCGGAAGCCGGTCTGCGCTACGCATACCTCCAGTTCGACGGTATCGGCAACGCTGCCAACAGCCACCGTAAGGTTGGTAACTCGTTCGACGTGAAGCTGCAGGCGATCCACAACCTGCATGAGGCTGGTGTGGACATCGTTCCCGTCACCTGCATCATCAACGGCATCAACAACGAGCAGGTTGGCCGCATCATCGAGTTCGCGCTCGACAACCCGAAGAAGATCAACTTCCTCAGCTTCCAGCCGGTTTCGTTTACGGGCCGCGACGAAGCGGTTTCTGACGAGCGCCGCCAGGCACAGCGTTACACGCTGTCGCACCTTGCGCATGATATCCGCAACCAGACGGGCCTTGGCGAGTCCACCCGCGACTGGTTCCCGATTTCGTTCATGTCCACCTTCTCCGACTGGGCCGATCTGGTTCACGGACCGGATCATGACTGGGGTCAGCTCTCCTGCGGTTGCCACCCGAACTGCGGTATCGGCATGGCGTTGATGATCGATAAGGAAACGAAGGAAGCCGTTCCGGTGACCGCGTTCCTGAATGCAGTGCAGCTTGCCAAGGACGTGGCCCGCGTCAACGACGCAGCCCGCGGCAAGTTCCTGTCCATCGTCGGTGTATCGCTTGCTCTGCTGCGCAATTATGATCCGACGAAGTCGCCCACGCACTTCCGCATCATGGATCTGCTGCAGAAGTTCGACAAGTGCTTCGGCGCCACTGGCCGCAATTATGGCAAGGTGACCGGTGACCGCACCATGGCTGACATTGAGAAGCGCCGCGCTGACCGCTGGAACTTCCTCTTTATCGCCGGCATGTGGTTCCAGGATCTGTTTAACTACGACTTCCGCCGTACCGAGCAGTGCATCATCCCGTACGCCACGCAGGAAGGCGAAATCAGCTTCTGCGCGTACAACACGGGCGTTGGCTGGCGCAACATCATCGAAAAAATGCACATGACGTCGACCCTCACCAAGTGGTACGAGGAGCACGGCCGTCACGAAATCTTCGCCGGTGGCAAGAAGGTTGCGATCGAGAAGCAGGAGAAGTATGACCTGGTGCTGAACCAGGCGCATGTGGACTCTGCGGCGAACGACACCTTCGATAAGAGTGGTATCGCCAAGAACGCTCGCGAAGAGAAGATTCGCGCACGCGATGCGAAGCTGAAGCAGGATGCAGAGAACGCCCGCATGGCGAAGCTCTACCGCAAGGAAATCCTGAAGGAGGCCGAGACCCCCGGCGGCTTCGTCGCCATCGGCGAAATCGGCGGACTGGGCGGCATCAAGCCCGCAGCTCCGGCAACCAGCAACGTCGAAGTGGTGAACGCGATCAGCAACGACGAACTGGTCGCAGGCGACTAGTCTTCGAACCAGAACGAAATAAGTAAGGCCACCCGAAAGGGTGGCCTTTCTGCTTCAATAGCTTCGTGGCCAAGGACTAAGTCTGACCGGAAATGCTAGAGATCCACTAACGGTACATCCAGCGGTTCGAAGTCTTTTCGGTTTAAGGTCACGATACTCAGACCATGCACTGTTGCGGTCGCTGCAATCAGTGCATCTGCCAGAGACGGATTCTTGCCCTTGCGACGTGCCGTGGCCAGCTTGGTCGAACAGACGTCCGCAATCCGAACATCTACCTCAACGATGCGGTCAGCAAATGTTGGGATGATCCTGTCTTTGAACCAATGCTCCAGCCGTGTTCGCTTCGGCCCTTGCACCAGGAGGCGGATGCCGAAGAGCAGTTCTTCGATGGTGATGACGCTCAAATAGAGATACTGGTGTGACACGCTCCGCAGAAATCGTGCAGCACTCGTGTCTCCGTGATCCTTGACTGTTTCTGAGACGATATTGGTGTCAAGCAGGTACATCAGAACTTCGCAGCACGCGCCGATGTACGGTCGCGCTCGGCTGTAAAGTCGCCTGCGCGTCCCAGCTTGGATGGTCGCATCGCATCCCAGGCGCTCATACCCTTTGCAGGACGGATGGGAGGCATAGCCTTCCGCGCCTCCCACTCCTCACGCGAAACAATCACGGCCACAGGTTTCCCGTTGCGGGTGATCTCTTGCGGTTCATGCCGTTCGGCGCGTTCCACCACTTCGCTGAACTTTGCCTTTGCTTCTGCCAATCCCCACGTCGCCATGATGGTCAATCTAGTCCATCTGGTCAAAGTGGTCAACTATAGCCGATCTGCCGGTCGCAGCGCGAACAAGATGAGTGGATACGTGGGAACGCGTGAGGAAGAGATCGATTCACGTCAGCATTCCATCATGTCTTTGTTCGCAGGGGAAGCGTACTCTTCGCAGCGTGAATGCTCGTCCTATAGGGCATGAACACGCATTCTTTTCACCATCGAATTTTTCGTGGCGCGGTGCAGGCCGTGCCCTCGTTTGGTGTGTTTCTACTCACGGTGTTGCTGGTGGTGCAGAGTGGCATTACGCAACAGCGGATGGAGCCACCCTCGCCCGCCATGGAGGTGGATCGCATTGCGCGTGCCATGTCGCGTGCCGAGGTTGGTCTCAGCACCGATCAGCAGAAAAAGATCTTCAGCGTTTATGTGGACGCGCAGACTGCTGCGCAATCGTCTTCCAGCAGCAGCACGGATGAGTTTGCGCGTCGCCAGCAGATGGAGGCGTTGCAGGCCAGTGTGCGCAAGGAAGTGCGCGCCTTGTTGACTGAAGCGCAGCAGAAGGTCTTTGACACCATGGCCACGCAGCGCGGCGCAGGCAGCCCGCCTTCCGGACCACCGCCTTCCGGTTCGCAGAATTAGTAATTGTTACGACGCGAAGACGATCCCATCATGCTGCCCATGATGGAGCCGAGGACACCGCGCACAATCTGTCTTCCTGCCTGGCTTGCCATGGCGCGTGCGGCGGATTTCGCGGCTGTTTCAATAATCGAGTCAGCTCCGCGACCACCACGAGGTCCTGTCGGCCCATGTTGCGTCAGTACTTCCGTCATGCTGGATAGCCAACCGCCACTTTGTTGTTGTGGGACGTCTTGTGGGACTGGCATATCCTGCGGCATGGGCGAAGGTGTTCCCGCAGGCGCTGCATTGTTTGCGTTGGAGGATGTGTTGGCGCGCTGCTGCAGACGCTCGTAGGCGCTCTCGCGATCGACCGTCTTGTCGTACACACCGGCAACAACGGAGGTCTGCATCAGTGCTTTGCGTTCGTCAGGCGTTACCGGCCCGATGCGTGCGTGTGGCGGGATTACCCATGCGCGTTCCACGATGGTGGGCGTGCCTTGTTCGTCGAGAAAACTAACCAATGCTTCGCCCACGCCAAGCTGGCTGATGGCCTCTTCTGTATTCAACGCCGGATTCACGCGGAAGGTTTGCGCGGCGACTTTCACGGCTTTTTGTTCCTGCGGCGTGAAGGCACGCAACGCATGTTGTACGCGGTTGCCAAGCTGCGAAAGCACTACCGGCGGAATGTCCGCGGGGTTCTGCGTGACGAAGTAAATGCCCACGCCCTTGCTGCGGATCAGTCGCACTACTTGCTCAATCTTTTGCGAGAGTTGTGCAGGCAGATCGTTGAAGAGCAGATGCGCTTCATCAAAGAAGAAGACGAGCTTGGGCTTGTCTATGTCGCCCACTTCGGGCAGGTGTTCGTATAGCTCGCTCAGCAGCCACAGCAGGAATGTCGCGTAGAGTTGCGGCGACTGCATCAGCTTGTCCGCTGCAAGAATGTTGACCACCCCTTTGCCATCGACGGTCTGCAACAGGTCGTCAATGTTCAGCGCAGGTTCGCCGAGGAACTTGTCGCCGCCCTGCTGCTCCAGCGAGACGAGGCCGCGCTGAATGGCTCCAATGGAGGCGGCTGAGATGTTGCCGTACTCCGTCTGGTAGGTCTTTGCGGTTTCGCCGACGGCATTCAGCATGGCCTTCAGGTCTTTCAGATCCAGCAGCAGAAGTCCCTGATCGTCTGCGATTTTGAAGACCAGCGTCAGCACGGCGGTTTGCGTGTCGTTCAGGTTCAGAATGCGTGCGAAGAGTAACGGGCCGATCTCGCTGACGGTGGTGCGCAGCGGGCTGCCTTCTTCACCGAGGACATCCCAGAAGGTGACCGGGCAACCGGCGAAGGTCCATGTGCCCAACCCCAGCTTCTGCACGCGCGCATCGAACTTCGGGGATGACGTTCCGGGCTCGGCAATGCCGCTGAGATCACCCTTCACGTCCGCGGCGAAGACAGGTACGCCGATGCTGCTGAAGGCTTGCGCCATCACTTCCAGTGTTACGGTCTTTCCGGTGCCTGTGGCTCCGGCGACAAGGCCGTGGCGGTTGGCCATTCCGGGCAGCAGCGTCAGTTCTTTGGTGTCGGTCTTCGCAATCAGTAACGGTTCCGGCAAGCTGGTATACCTCGCATTGACAACGCTGTTGATTGTAGAGCCACATCGTTACGTATGGGCAGATGCGGTGTGGTCGCGCCTGATTGGTGATATCAGGGAAGTTTCACATCCAGGACGGAAGAAGGCGGAGGTGGTGGCGGTGGAGCAAGGACTGGAGGTGTTGCGGCCAGCGCTGCGGAGGCCACTGCTGAGGAGCTTGCAATTGCTGCACCAGACCCACTGCCTGAGGCCGCGGATGCAGAGCTTGCAACTGAACTAGCCGCAGCGGGGGGCGCGGCTACCGGCACAAAACGTGCTCTGCGACTTAGCTGGTGTTCTCCGCGCGATTGCATTAAATCTGTGATGGTGATTCTGATACCGAGGTCTCGTTCCAGTACGCCTTCCAGTAACCTTGCCCATTCCGTTGGCAGATCGCGCGGTTCTATCGTTTTATCCACATAGGGAACCTGCCCCCAAGGGATGCAGCAGCACACATAGTTAGGAACCATCAGCGGCTTAATCGGCTGAAATGTAGGGATAATACTTTCACGCATCTGCCCTGGGAACTCGTTCAGCGTAGACGCGTGGCGGATGTAATAGCCTGTTGCATCCCTCTGAATGGCGAAACCAAGACAGCGTTCCCACTTCACGCTGTCATCGCAGTAACGAACGACCCATCTGTGCATGGCTTTGTGGGAATAGCCGTCAAAGGATGGCTTGTCCAGAGGCACAAAGCAGACTCCGTGGGCACCGTAGATATGATCAAGTTCTGACTTGGGCGTGCCCACCATCGTCTTGTCGGCAGCGCTGGTGGAGTTTGCCATGCAGGGAGTGTCAGGCGGAAAGACACCGTCGCGTACGGCGTTGTAAAAATCCACAAGCTGCTTAAAGGTCTCCTTCGGGTTGCTTACCACGATGCCGAAGCAAGGAGCCAGATAGCAGATCCATTTCTGCGTATCGATGATGCCGATGAAGGTGTCCAGGCGTCCGGAGCGCAGGGTAGTTTGCCAGAGATTAATACAGGCTGGAGCAACGCGGGTGGTGCCTGCTCCTGGACCAAGCAGTTCCTTTGGATCGCGCGGTAAGGGGAAAATCGTTGCTGCGGATGCCATAGAGCCTCCTCAAAAACAGTGACAAGGTAGTTCGTTGCCGGATTTTTGAAGAAGGAAAATGGTCACGCACGGCAGGCGCAGAGAGAGTAAACGAATCGTTCGTAAGAAATCCCTTCTCAGCATCCTGGAGTAAAGGTGAAGATGCAATCCCATTCCTGGACCATGTGCCCAGGCGGATAATCCCCCCTCAGCAGAGCAAATGCAGATGGAACCCTCGCGGTGTTCCGGCACCATCCGGTAGACTGGACGCTGCCATGGCTGAAACCGCAGTCGCCCACAAAGAAGAGAAGCAAGAGACTCTGCCCGAATCACTCGCCGGACTGGCGTACGTACTGGTCATCGGTCTCTTTATCATGACGTTCCTCTTCCAGAACTTCGCCATCCCCTCGGGGTCGATGGAGAAGACGCTGCTCGTTGGCGACCATGTTCTGGTGGATCGCGTCACACTGGCACCCGCCACACAGTGGATGCCGCTGGAATGGCATCGCCAGGTGCATCGCGGTGACGTGATTGTTTTCGTAAAACCCCATCCGGAGAATCCAGACCTCATCCTGGTGAAGCGTGCCATTGGCTTGCCGGGGGACCGCATTCATCTGGAGCACGGCATTGTGTACCGTAATGGTCAGCGCCTGGATGAGCCGCAGATTTCTGTTCCGGATAATTCCGGCATTCCCAGCCACAACTACGACACGGCACGTGACGACTTTCCGCGCGACATTGAAGGCATCTCGTCTGCCGCTGCAATGAACAATGCCGAACACTGGGCCGTGGATATTCGCAATCATGTGCAGAACGGCGAACTCGTCGTGCCCGAAGGTGTTGTCTTCGCGATGGGCGACAACCGCCTGGAGAGCCTCGACAGCCGCTACTGGGGCTTTGTTCCGCAGCAAAACCTGATTGGCAGGCCCATGTTCGTCTACTGGTCGTTTGTTACACCTGACGATCAGGTGATGAAGGCACAGTATCCCAGCACCGCCGGATGGTTCCTGCACGTCATCACGCATTTCTTCAGCGACACCCGCTGGAGCCGCACCTTGCACCGGATTCAGTAGGCGATGGAGAACGAAGAAGTCCTGCACGACGACCATCACCCACTGTGGACACCCACCATCCGCCGCCGCCTGACGTTTGCCCTGATTGGTGTGCTGGTGGTGGTGCTGCTGGTTGTTCTGCCGCCGTACATCAGTATCAGCCGGTATCAGCGACGGGTGGCGTCGGCCATGTCGGAGGCGCTTGGGCGCTCCGTGCGCATCGACAATATTCAGCTTCACCTGCTGCCGTTGCCGGGGTTGACGCTTTCGAATTTTGTGGTCAGCGAGACGCCGGAGTTTGGTTCAGAGCCGGTTCTTCGCGCTAACACCGTGGAAGCGCGGTTGCGTCTGGCATCGCTGTGGCGGCGACGGATTGAGGTGTCGCGCATCTCGCTGGTTTCGCCTTCCATCAACCTGGTGCGTAATCCGCAGACCGGCCGATGGAACTTGCAGCGCATCGTCACGCAGGCATCGCAGATCACCTCTGCGCCGACCACGCAGGCAAAAGCCAGCGAGGCTCCGCGTTTTCCGTATATTGAGGCAACGGATGCGCGCCTGAACATCAAGAACGGCGAGGTGAAGCTGCCGTTTTCGCTAAAGGAAACGGAGTTTGCGTTATGGTTGCCGGAACCGGATCAGTGGCAGCTTCGGCTTTCAGGCCGGCCTTCGCGCACAGATACAGACGCATCGGATGTGGGTCTGGTGAAATTGGAAGCCACACTGGGCCGAGGGGCGGATCTGTCGTCTGCCAGCATCGATCTCAACGGGACCTGGAAACCCACTCCGATGGGCGAGGCCACGAAGCTGGTCGCTGGAAGTGACCAGGGATGGCGCGGTGAAGCCTCTGCTTCGGCAACGCTGAAGGGAACGCTGAACACGGCGCGCCTGAATGCAGATCTGCATCTGCTCTCGCTACATCGTGCGGACTTCGCACCGGAGCAAACGGCACAGATCAACGCGCATTGCGAAGCGGATACGGCTGGCCTGCTCCGCAGTCTGCATGACCTTCGTTGTGCTATTCCGACCAAGGAAGATACGTCGTTCCTTGCAGCCATTGACTTCCTGCGCAACGAACCCGCGCCGCTCAGCACACGCGACAAGCCGGATGCTGCGGCCAAACCGGGCGTCTTCCTGCTGCGTGGCGAAATTCCGGATACCTTCTCGTTCAGCACGGCTTCCATTCAGGCGTCACTGAAGGATGCGTCTCCGAATTACGCCCTGGCATGGATGCGCCTGTTCTCGCGCCGCATCCCAAAGAATCTCAGCCTTGCCGGATCGCTCGATCTGACGGCTTGGAAGGAAGACACCGGGGCGGAGAACAGCCGCTGGGGAACCACCGTGGTCTGCACCTGCACATTGCCTATGCAAAAGGACGATGCTGCAACTGCAAACCACGCCTGGAATGTGGTGCTTACGAATGTGGGAACGGGCAACAACAGCGCGTTGCTGGATACGGCGCTGACGCTTACCGCGTATCAGACAACAGCGGCTGTACCCGGAACGCCGGAACCTGTGGTACCACGCGTTGCTGAGGGGCAAAGCGTCATTGGCACGCTGGATCGCAACAGCTACAAGCTGACCTTCGCATCGGCAGATGTGGCACACCTTGCGGCTCGCTACTTTCCGCCGCTGGGCGATGGCATGCCTGCAGAAACCGCCGAGGGAAGCCAGCTTCAGACGATGCGTAACTGGACGGGAACTCCTGTCTGGACAGTAACTTCCGCTGCGCCTGCCGCGAAATCGAAGCCCCGGCGTCATCGCTAGGCAGTATCCACATACAGCCCAGGTTGTATTGGTTGCGCAGGCCGATCGGGACGATTCTCCACCACGGAATCCCCAATCTGCGATATCCTAAGAAACGGTCAGCGTGACCTGAGAGCGGGGTGTTTTACTACATGGCAGAAGTACGTCTCCAAGAGGGCGAACCCCTTGAGAATGCACTGCGCCGCTTCAAGCGGAAGGTTCAGCAGGAAGACATCATCAAGGAAGTCAAGCGCCACTCCTTCTACCTGAAGCCCGGCGAAAAGAAGCGCGTCAAGGAAGCACTGGCACGCAAGCGGAATCGCAAGAAGGTTCGTAAGGAACAGGATTAATTTTCCTCGACCTGCTTCGCAGGCGATCCTTGCAACTTCAATCAGTATGGGAAAGCCCGGCCTCGCGCCGGGCTTTTTCTATAGCTGTGGAATATAGCAGTGGAATTAAACCAGCCCTGCAGAGCAGGACTCATACGAACGAAGTTCGTCATCCTGAGCGAAACGAAGTGAAGCCGAAGCATGCCCTCGAGCGAAGCGAAGGGGACCTGCATTCCTCTCACCCCACTACAACACGTCAGGAAACCAGAAACGCACCTTCGACCGAAACCGGGTGCCCCAGGTTCGCGAAGCTAACCTGGGCAGAGCGGCTTTGCCGCTCTCATTCGCGCCAAAGCGCGATCCGATGGAGCAGGGCCTACAGGCCCTCTGAATCAAGTAATGCGGGAAAGAGGGCCTCAGCCCCGGCCCCCTGCCCTACTTCAATGGCAAAGGCGCACCGGCTTTGGGCTCCGCAACATTCCAGTTCTCACCCAGGAAACGCGCCAGCGTCGCCGCCACCTGCGACTGCGTCACCACTGCGGCATTCTTCTGGATGCCCTTACCGTTCAGCCCCGGCGTACTCACAGCGATGAAGATATCCTTCGACTCCGGCACCTTCTCGCCATGCTTCCGCCACGCATCGCCAACCGTACCGCGACCATGATCGGTGGTAAATATCAGCGCTGTCGAATCGCGATACTCCGGCATAGATTGCAGTAAATCCCAAAGCTGCTTCATGTACTGATCCGCCCGGTGCGCCGACAGCAGATACTCGCCGTAGTTGCCAGCATGCGCCCATTCATCCGTCTCCCCTAGCGAGATGTACAGCACATGTGGCTTCTTCGCCTTCACATACTCCATCGCCGTGTAGAACGTTGGCGCATCCACCGTCTCGTCTTCCCATTCGCGTGGAGAATCACGTTTCACCGCATTCAGCACTGTCAGCGCATCCGGCATTGGTGAAATCAGCAGCGGATCGTACGCCGCATTGTCCACGCAGCCGCACTTCTCCGGATTCACGGCATTGGCAATGGTGTGCCATGCACCAAACGCCGCAACGCTGCCCTTGAACTTCGGCGTGTGATTCAGCCACGCCAGCACTGTCAGGTTCGGGTTCGGCTTGTCGTCATTCGAGTCAATGCGCGGGTCCGGATGCCCGGTCAGCGTCTCCGAATATCCGGGATAGGAGAAGTTCTTGCCATTGGTCACGGAGGCGGTGGAACCGGCATCCTGATCGCCAAAGATGAACCCGGTGGAACCAAAGTGCTCCCAGAAAAACGGCATCAGCTTGCGGCGGCGCTCTTCCGGCGTGGCTGCCAGGAACTGCTGCTTCAGCGGCGCAACGTCGCGCTTGTTGTAGTAGTTCTCCGGTGTCAGCAGAGTCTCGTCCGCGCCTCGGAAGATCTCCTGCCAGCGCATACCGTCGGTCATCACCAGCACCACATTGCGGACGGGCGTTGGCTGCTGCGCGGATAGACGCAGTCCACAAAGCAGCAAAAGAACAAGCATGTTTCGAAACGACAGAAAGGACATGGTTTTCATCGCTGCCGATAATACCCGCAACCCGCAAAACGTGGGGTAACGCGCATCCTTCATACCTGTAATCGCACGCGCCGCTTGATATAAGACTTAACATGTCCGATATTGGTACCTACAAGCTTTCACTGCTTTCGGCGCTCTGAGGGGAGTCCGTTGGAGTGAGTTCGATGGGCCCACCCGGCAGCCTCGAATTCCCACGGAGTTCTTTTCTGCTTTCACGGGCCACATCCCTGGAAGGTATTTCATGCGCCCGTTTTTGCCAGTTTCGTTTGCCCTTGCACTCTCCTCCATCGCCGTGATGCACACGGTTGCGGAGGACCCTCGCCCCGCCACAAAACCCGCAGCCAATGCCGCCGTGGAACCCGCGCCCGCAGGTTGCGATGGCCGTCGCGGCACGCCTCGCCGTCTCTCCGGCGTGGTCACAGACTCCTCCGGTGCGGGTGTCCCACGCGCCCAAATCACCCTCACCTGCGGCACTCTGCGCACGCAGATCACCGCTGACGCTGCGGGAGCCTACGTGGTCAGCGTGCCCTCTGGTGAATACCAGATCGACGTGGAAGCGCCGAACTTCGGCGCGGCATCGCAGAAGGTCAATGTGGCCGACTCAACCTCCGGCACTGTCCTGAATCCGGTGTTGCAGGTGGGCAATGTCAACAGCGCCGTAACCGTCACGGCCACCGAGGGTAATGAGTTTGCAACACCCGTCAGCAGCGGCGGCACCAAGACGGACCTGCCCCTGGCCGAGGTGCCTCAGGCCATCAGCGTGGTCAATCGCAGCCTGATGGATTCGCAGGCAGTGGTGAAGCTGGATGACGCACTGAAGAACGTTCCCGGCGTCATCGCGGGCGGTTATTACGACGGCTGGGACTACTACCGCATCCGCGGCTTTGATGCTTCGTTCAACACCTACATCGACGGCCTGCGCGGCGGCAACGGCATGATGGAAGAGACGTGGGGGCTGGAGTCCGTTGAAGTGCTGAAGGGGCCATCCTCCGCGCTCTACGGCCAGAGCGTTCTTGGCGGTCTTGTGAACATCGTCACGCGTAAGCCCGTACCGGACTTCTTTGTCCACGCGCAGGTCACAGCAGGCTCGTTTAACTTTGTCGATCCTGCGATCGACATCGGCGGTTCGCTGAACTCATCGCGCACGGTCTACGGCCGTCTCGCCGCGCTGTATCACTCCGCGAACACCTTCGTGGATTACACCTATCGCCATCGCTATTACTTTGCGCCATCGCTTACATGGAAGCCGCGCAGCTCCACATGGCTCACGCTCACCGGACGTATCCAGCGCGATAACGGCCGACAGGGCATGCCTCTGCCTGCTATCGGCACTGTGCTCCCTAATCCCGGCAACGGCATCCTGCCCATCTCTACCTACATCGGCGAACTGGAAGCCAATGCGAATAAGATGTCACAGGCCAATCAGCAGTTCGGCGTGCAGTTCCATCACAGCTTCAGCGACAACCTGATCTTCCGCGAGAATGCACGCTTTGCCTGGTATCAGCAGAACTGGAATCGCATCTATTACCCCGGGTTCCTCGGCGCAGACAACCGCACGCTCTATCGCTACCCGTATAGCTTCTATGGACCGTGGCAGACGCATGAAACGGATACCAGCATCGAAGGTCGCGCCAAGTTTCTGAACATGGAACACAGTGCGCTGCTCGGCCTGGACTTCTATCGGAACCCGTCGACTGGCAAGGGATCGTCGATCGACTTCAGCGACCTTACGCAGTACGAACCGCTGGACCTGTACAAGCCTGTGTATGGACAGAACCCTGTGCAATCACTGATCGTAGTTTCCGACACGAAGACCGTCACGCAATACACCGGTCTCTATCTGCAGGACCACATCCGCCTGCCAAAGCATGTGAGCATCACCGGTGGCGGACGCTTTGACTGGGCCAAGAACGAAAGCCGTGGCTCTGCAAACCAGAACGGCCACGGCACCACGCCACGCGTGGGTGTCACCTGGCAGGCCTTCGGTCAGACCGCAGTTTATGCCAGCTTCAGCAAGTCATACCTGCCGCAGTCGGGCCAGGTCTACATCGACGCCACACACGCTTCTTACCTGCCACCGGAACGCGGACAGCAATGGGAAGGCGGCGTGAAGTCATCCTTCCTCAACGGCAAACTGCTCGCCAACGCAGCACTCTTTCAGCTTGATCGTAAAAACGTTGCCACAGCTAACCAGGCCGTTCCGAATTTCTACCTGGTAACCGGCGCACAACGCAGCCGCGGCGTGGAGCTTGAGGCCACACTGCACCCGCTGGCAGGTTGGAACATCGTGTCGTCGTACTCGTTCATCAACGCCATCGTCACCAACGACACCACACTGCCCACCGGAACACCGACGCTTAACGCACCGAAGCATCTCTTCAACATGTGGAGCACCTACGAGATTCCGCGTGGCCCTGTGCGCGGTCTCACCTTCGGCTTCGGTGGACGCCATTACACCGACCAGTCCGGCGATCTTGCCTACAGCTTCCGCCTGCCCGCATACGGCATTGTGGATGCTTCGGCCAGCTATCGTCGCGGTCATGCCATGTGGCAACTGAACGCCAACAACATCACCAACAAGCGGTGGTACGCCGGCAGCTACAACAACCTCTACGTCAAACCCGGCGAACCGCGCGTCGTTCGCGGCACCATGTCCTGGAACTTCTAGACTTCTCCCGAAGTCAGCATGATTTGCTGCGAAAGGCCCTCGCAATACTTCGCGAGGGCCTTTCTTTACGCCGTTCTGGGAGCGGTATCGAAAACGAAGCTACTTACTGCGCTTCCGGACTGTCTTTATTGATACGGAATTCGATGCGCAGTTCCAGATTGGGTCCGTGGAACTCCTTGGGAAGCGGTTGTGCTGCACCGAGTGCCGTGATGGAACCCCATGCCGCACGATCGATCGCGACATCATGGGTGGAGTAGTCCAGATGCATGGCGCTGATCTTGCCGTCGGGCAGGATGGTGAAACGCACGCCGGTGATGCCCTGCTTATTGAGCGGCGGGCGGCACTCTTCCGGGATCAGCGGCAGCCAGTTGCGGCGCACATCAGAGAGCAGGCGCTGGATGTATTTGCCAAAGTCGACACCCTGCGTGTCGCTGAGAATCTGCAAGCCCTGCTTGGCCCCGCCCGGCTGGCCACGGCCCACTGAGCCGTAGTCGCCGCTGTCGCCCGCATTACGCGAGCCACGCGCGGCCTGGGCAATCTGGGATGCGGCGCTCTGCGATCCCTGGCCGAAGTTCGGACGATTGTTGGCGGACGCGTTCGGCGCAGGCGAATCCACCATGGGCTGCGGGTGCGGCACAGGCGGAGTGGGGGTGGGAGGCGCGTTCTTCGCCACCTGCTGCTGCGGTGGAGCCTGTTGCTGCTGCGGAGCGGGTGCAGCCTGTTGCTGCTGAGGAGCCTGCTTCGGTGCGGGAGGCGCAGGTGTTCCGGCGCGCGGTGTGGGTTGTACCTGCGGATTCGGTTTCGAGCTCTGCGATTCGGCGGTGTGCGCGCTGATGTTGGGCGCGGGCTTCGTCCGTTTGAGCTGGTCCTTCAGGTCCGGCGGCGTGTCCAGATAGGTCATGGTGGAACGCTTTTCATTGTCCGGGGCCATGACGATCACCGGCGCATGCCATAGATAACGCGGCCCATACACCAGAACCCAGCCCAGAATCAGCCAGACGATGACCGAGATATAGACAGCTTCGCGGAAACGCGCGCGCGTGCGCTCGTCATCCACTTCGTCCAGCAGCATGATCAGTTCATGCTGTTCCAGGTCGGCGTAACGGCCCATACCGCCGCGATTACCGTGGCGTGGACTCTCCTCGGGCTGGGGTGTCTCCTGGGTAGGTTCGTCAGAGGGTGTCTGGTATGGCGGCACGCTGGGTCTGTCTCTTCTGTCTCTATCTGTAGGACTGTCGGAACGCCCATTTGTACGCAGAAAAGCGCCGGAGGGCTACAGAACAGCAGGATTATTCTCTCATCCCGCGTCAAAGCGCGCTTCGAATGGCATAGCTCGGCGTCTGCGCCGGGTAGAATGACCGAGGATGTTTCACCTGCACGCTTTCGCAACCCTGCTGCAAACCGCCCAGGACACAGTCCCGCACGCGGCACCCCATCACGTGGGCTGGCTCAAGCATTTCACCCAGACGACCCAGGCCTTCTTTGAACGGTTCGGTCTGTGGGGGCTCGCCGCGATTGCGCTGCTGGACTCCGCCATGCTGCCCATGCCGTGGCAGTATCTGCTGGTCACCGATGTGAATAACCACCCTGGCACCTGGATTCTGTACCCGGTGGTTGCGGCTCTGGCGTCCACCCTGGGAAGCCTGGTGCCGTTTTACGTGGGGCGCGTGGGCGGGGAACTGTTTCTGCTGGGCAAGATCAATCGTGAACGTTACGAGCGTCTGCGCGATCGCTTTGAGCGTCAGGAATTTCTGGCCATCTTCATTCCGGCCATTGGGCCGCCACCGACACCGTTCAAACTGTTTGAGTTTTGCGCGGGCGTGTTTGAGATGAAGCCGATGCTCTTCCTGCTTGCGGCGTTCCTGGGCAAGCTGATTCAGTACGGTGCCTATGCGTTGTTGACGCACAAGTATGGTCCACAGGTGATGGACGTCATCATGCATGGCGTACATGCGCATGCACAGTTGACGCGCATGGTCGTGGGCGTGCTGCTGGTGCTGCTGGTGGTGTGGATTCTGCGCAAGATATTCGATCGTCGCAAGGGAACTCAGCTTCCAATTGAAGACGGGGCAGTGGAAGAAGGTAAGACCTTCATCGTGGAAGAGTAAGTCTGGCGAAACAGGATTTAGCTCACAGCCACTTCATGCTCTGCGGGTGAAAGAAAGAACTCTTCCACATCGTTAATGTCCTGCGTGAGCTTGTACGGTGGCAGGCTGTCTAGGAATATCTTGCCGTAACTCTGCCGCTGAATGCGGCTGTCCAGCAGCATCAGCACGCCGCGGTCGCTGGCGCTGCGGATCAGGCGTCCGAAGCCCTGTTTCAACGTGATGACCGCCTGCGGAATCTGCAGATCGTGAAACGGCTTGCCGCCTTCAGCTTCGATGGCTTCCATGCGCGCCTGCATCACCGGGTCACTTGGCACAGCGAATGGCAAACGGTCGATGATGACGCAGCTCAGCTGGTCGCCCTGCACATCCACGCCCTGCCAGAAGCTGGAGGTGCCGAACAGAATGGCATTCGGTGTGGAACGGAACTCATCCAGCAATGCTTTGCGCGGCGCCTGCCCCTGCAGCAGCAGCGGGTAGGGCAACTCCACCAACATGCGTTCATACAGTGTCTTCATCTGCGCATAGCTGGTGAAGAGGCAGAAGGCGCGGCCACGGCTCAACTCCAGCACGCGCCGCATCTTTTCCGTCGCCTGATTCAGAAAATCCGGATCGCGCGGATCGGGCATGTACGGTGGCAGATAGAGCAGTGCCTGCTTGTTGTACTGGAAATGTGATGGCACGGTGAGTTCACGCGCTCCCACTAAGCCGACGCGTTTTGCTATGTGTTCAAAGCCGCCCTGCACGGTCAGCGTCGCGCTGGTCAGAACGACGGAACTGAAGTCCTTGAACAGCGTGGTGTTCAGGATCTCTGACACATCAATGGGCGTGGCTTGCAGATAGGTGTGGTAAGCCATGGGCTGGCCCGTCTGCGTGCGCGAAAAGTTCTTCACACCACCGGCGGCGCGGCGCTCAATCCAGAAGACCGTGTTGGGATCTTCCGCTTCCATCAGGAAGGTCGATGAGGTTCGAAGTTCCGTCACGCGACGCTTCAGGCCGTTGACCTCGTCCACGTCCTTGATGCGTTCCAGTTCGTCGCGCAGCTTGTCCAAAGAAGTTAGGTAGGTTAAGTAAGCATCGCCGCGCTCTTCCAAAAAACCGCTGCGGTCGCGGAAAGGCTGCCGTCCCAGCTCAAAGCCGTTCATAGGCAGCGATCCAAAGAAGGCACGCGAACGTTCACGCAGTCCATTCGTTGCGCTTTCGATGCTCGATGATGAGACCTTCTTCGCGCGCAGCATCATCTCCACGTCGCGCGCCAGTTCTTCGCAACGTTGCTGCGAGATGGCCACGCCGAAGTAGTCGCTGGCCACCGCTTCCATTTCGTGCGCTTCGTCGAAGATCACCGCTGCGGCATCTGGCAGAATGCCTGCATCCGGCGCGCCTGCCGCCTGCTGACGGATGTTCAGGTCAGCAAAGAACAGGTGGTGATTGACGATGATGATGTCGCTTTCCAGAGCCTTGCGCCGCATCGCCGTGATGTAGCACGGTTCAAAGTTGGGGCAGCTTTGCCCCAGGCACGCTTCACTGCGCGCATCCAGCTTGGAGAATAGCGGCGAAGGCTCTGGCAGGCCGGCGATTTCGGCGCGGTCGCCTGTCTCCGTTTCGCTCTCCCACTCGAGGATTTTTCCGAAGTGATCGAGTTCTGTGAACTCGGTGAGTAGTGAAGATGTCTGCTGCAGCGCGTACAGCTTCTGCTTGCACACGTAGTTGCCGCGGCCCTTCATGTAGCAGACCTTCAGCGGCCCCAGCAGCGACTCAAGAAACGGAATGTCCTTGAAGAACAACTGCTCCTGCAGGTTCTTCGTCCCTGTGGAGATGATGACGCGCTGCCCACGTTCGCGTGCTAACCGCAATGCAGGCAGGAGATAGGCCAGCGTCTTGCCGGTGCCGGTGCCTGCCTCCACGACGAGATGGCGATGATCCTGCAATGCCGCTTCGACGGCCCTGGCCATCTCGTACTGGCCCTTGCGGTGCTCATAGTTCAGCGAAGACTTGGCCAGCACGCCGCCCGGCGCGAAGAACTCGTGCAGCGTGGGCAGTTTCTCTGTTGTGGCGAAGGTCGGCATGAGGGCGCAAGAAAGGCGAACGTCTTTAGTTTAGCCGCGCATTCCTCATTCTTGTGGAATCATCGCTTTCAGGGGTGGACTGGTGCAGTTTCTGTCGCGCGTTATCGCGTTTTTTCTATTGATCGGTGGCAGCAGCGCAGCACAAACAGAGAATGCCTTTCCTCGCTATAGCCAATTAGCAGGCGCTGTGAATGCTGATGGATTTTCCACTTCCGGCGTACAACTGTGCCTGTCGGAGCAGAAGACAACGTGCTTTGTCATGCCAAAACTGGTGAAAGACCCGGAAGTCGTTTATGAGTTTGGGCTGGAACCACATTCTGAACGTGAAATGTTACCGGGGGGAGCGTCCTGGATTTTCTTTACCGGGATGTTTTCCGGTGGAGGCAGTGGAACACTTACCCGGTTCGCAGTATTGAGATATGACCCATCGGCCAAGGCGATCCAGAATCTCTTGCCCCTGGCATCCGCTACAAATGTGAGCGACTATGCCATGTGGCACCTACCCGAAATCTCACCATACCCGGTGTTGGTTGTCGCGGATTTCTTCTGGAATTTCAATGCTGGAGAAACACACTTTGACGCGCATCAATATGACGTTGAGGCATTTGTCTACAACGCGCGGGAGCGTGTCTATGAAAAACGGTTCCGATACAGGACATCGCATAAATACGACGCGGAGACTTCTCGGGTTTTGAAGCCGGAACGCAGCGAGATACTCAGGCGTCTTGGCGGGAAATAGCTGCGGGTGCTGGCGGCGGCGGTAAACAGCGCTCTGCTTCGGTAGAACGCAATTCCAGCTTGCTTTGCCTGCGCCTGCGCTTGTTGTAGCCGCGTTTGACGCGAGCGCGGATTCCCGGTCGCCAGTGCAGAAAACGCCGCCAACGGGTGAACGCGTCGTGTTCATCGCCAGAAATCATCGGAATCGTGTTCTTTGCCATGGCTTCGCGCTGCAAACTCAGGATAATTACCGTTTCACACTGCTACCCTTAAAGATGGAAGCAGGTAAGCACGATGGCACCGGAAAAGAAGCGGCTCGGAAAAAAGCACAGGACAGCGCAGACGCGTCCGCATAAGGGGGCCACCCCTAAGGGGGCTAAGGCTGGTGCTTCGTCGGTGGGTGGTGCTTCGCCCAAGGGGCGTAAGGGGATTACCGCCAAGAAGTCTGCCGCGTTCAGCCAGAGCAAGGTGCGCACGCAGTCGCCCACCCGGCAGAAGGGGCGTGCCATTACCGGGGCGCAGATGGCGCCGGGTGCACTGCCCAAGGCAGAGCGGGAGCGCCTGGGGATTCCTGAGCCAGCACAGCGGGCGCCCAAGGGGGCGCGCGGTATGGGATCCAGCGCGGAGGTGCAGGAGAAGCGGATGGTGCATCGCGCCGCACTCAGCGATCCAGAGACGGAGAACGCCTTTGCCAGCACGCTGCCCATGATCGAGGAGGCACAGCGGCCGTCTGACGCCATTGCCGCGCCGCTGTTCGCCATCTGCGGACGGCCGAACGTGGGTAAGAGCACCCTGTTCAACCGCCTGACCGGCACGCGCCGTTCCATTGTGGGCGATGAGCCGGGCATCACGCGTGACCGCATCTACGGCGAAGTGGATTGGGAAGGTCGCGTGTTACGCATTGTGGATACGGGCGGCGTGATTCCCGATGATGAGGCGCTGATTCCGCGGGAGATCTTCCGGCAGGCACAGATTGCGCTGGATGAGGCTGAGGCCATTGTGCAGGTGGTGGACGGGCGCAGTGAGTTGACGCTGCCGGACATTGACCTGGCGCGACTGCTGATCCGCAGCGGTAAGCCAGTCTTCTTGGCGGTGAACAAGATGGACACGGAGAAGATTGCGCCGCAGGCCGAGAGCTTCCGCACGCTGGGGTACAAGGAAGTGTTTCCCGTCAGCGGTGAGCATGGGCTGGGCATGGGCGACCTGATGGACGCCGTTGCCGCCGCACTGCCGCAGACGGAGCCGGAAGAGGTTGCGGATGACGTATGGGAAGATGAGCGCGAGTCTGCATCCGACGGAGAGGCTCCGCGGGAGCGCAAGCTGCGCTCGCATGGCGAGCATGTCTCGAAGGAGACTAGCATTGCCATCATTGGCCGTCCCAACGTCGGCAAATCCACCTTGCTGAACGCGCTTACGGGATCAGGCCGCGCCATCGTCTCACCGATCGCAGGCACCACGCGCGACGCTGTGGATGAGACGGTGGAGCGCAATGGACATAGCTTCCGGTTCGTGGATACCGCAGGCATTCGCCGCAAGGGCAAGACCACGATGATGGCGGAGAAGCTGTCCGTCATCATGGCGCGCAAGCATCTGGAAGCAGCCGATGTGGCGCTGCTGGTGATCGATGCCACGGAAGGCGTGACCGGGCTGGATGCCAACATTGGCGGCTATGCGCATGAGAGCGGCCGCAGTGTTGTGATCGTGGTGAACAAGTGGGACGCAATCACGACCAATCGCGAAGACGGACAGGCGCCTGCCGACCAGAAGGTCTACACCGAACAGGTGCGGCACGCGTTGAAGTATCTGGATTACGCTCCGCTGATCTTCATCAGTGCGCGCGAAGGCATCAACGTGGACGAGGTCTTCAAGAAGGTGCAGCTTGTGGCGCGTGAGCGTCGTAAGCGCATCACAACGGGTCAGATGAACAAGTTCCTGGACCAGGTGGAATTTGAGAAGGCAGGCGTTCCGTACAACAAGCGGCTGCGCATCTACTACATGACGCAGGCTGCGGTTGCGCCGCCGACGTTTGTGTTGTTCACGGATCGCGATGTGAAGCTTCACTTCAGCTATGAGCGATTCCTGGAGAACCAGATCCGTGCATCGTTCCGGTTTATCGGGTCGCCGATCTGGTTCAAAGTGCGGGCTCGGAATAAAAAGAGCGAGAAGTAGGTACTTCGTACCGTTCTCGACGCCTTCGGCGTGGTGCCAGCCATGGTCTTCTGTGGGCGCGCGGGGTTTGCTTCATGCTCCTGTTTGTTTTTTGGCCGCGCGGTTTTCTTGGTTTGGGTTTCTTATGGCACGGCTGAAGCCGTGCCCGTCTTCAAAGAAGACGCGCTTTGCGCGTTGGAGCTTCGCTTTTGCGAAGCTGGTTTGGGTTTGGTGGCTGGAAGCTTGTGAGGGCCTTGGCGGGATGAGGGTTCGTCGGGATTCTTCGCTTTGCTCAGAATGACGGTCTTTCGACCATTGGAGCTCCACTCGGGGTATTTCAACCATTGGAGCTTTGCTGGGAATGGTCTTTGATTGTTGGAGATTCGCTGGTCGTGCTTTCGCACGAATGGAGCAGCTTTGCTGCTCGGCCCAGGTTAGCTTCGCGAACCTGGGGCACCCGGTTTTTGGGTGCTGGTTTGTTGGGGTTTCCTGGTGCGTTGTAGAGGGTTGAGGGAATGCAGGTCCTTCGGCTCCACTTCGTTTCGCTCAGGATGACGGTCTACGACCGTAGGAGCTTCGCTGGATGGTCTTTGACCGTTGGAGCTTCGCTGAAGGATGGTCATGGTATTGACCGTTGAGCCTTGCCAGGTGACGGCTTTTGGGCATTTGAGCTTTGCTGGAGGCGTCCTGTGGCTGGGCGTTCTATGCTGGTAGTGGAGGTGCGTATGGCGCACGATCACTCAGGTGGGCGTCACCATCACGTGCATGGGCCAACCAGCGGTACGCGGCTCTGGGTTTCGCTGGCGGTGACGCTGGTGTTTTGCGCGGCGGAGGCGATTGCCGGGTGGGTTTCGCATTCGCTGGCGCTGCTCTCCGATGCCGGGCATAACGTGAGTGATGCCGTGGCGCTGGGGCTGGCAGCGTATGCGGTGGTGGCCATCAAACGGCCTGCTGCCGGACGGCATACGTATGGGCATGTGCGGGTTTCCACGCTGACTGCTCTGTTCAACAGCAGCACGCTGGTTTTGATTGCACTTTGGATTGCTGTTGAGGCTGTGGGGCGGTTTCGTCATCCGGAGCCGATTGAAGGCAACCTGATGATCTGGGTTGCGGGTATCTCTGTGTTGATGAATACGGTGATTGCCCTGGCGCTGGCAGGGGACGCGAAGCACAGCCTGAATTCACGCGCTGCGTTTATTCACATGGCGGGTGATGCGTTGAGCGCGGCTGCTGTGGTGATCGCGGGTTTGGTGGTGCGGTATACGGGATGGCTGTATGCCGATCCGATTGTGTCGCTGCTGATTGCCGTGTTCATTTTCTGGAGCGCGATTGGCATTGTGCGCGAGGCCAGCGATGTGCTGATGGAGAAGGCGCCGGAGCATCTGGATCCCGAATCACTTGCTGCTCGCATTGGCGAGATTGAGCCGGTCTGCAGCGTGCATGATGTGCATGTGTGGACGATGGGCGAGGGGCGCAACCTGCTGAGTTGCCATGTGGCGCTGCCTGCGAACTACACCCTGCTGGAGACGACAGCGATTGTGGGTCGCATTGAAAAGATGCTGCATGACGACTTCGGCATTGAGCATGCGACGATTCAGCCGGAAGAAGATGGGCTGTGCCGTATGGCGGATACGGCGACCGTGTTTTGCAGTCTGGAGACACATTCGCATTCGCACGCGCATTGATCTGTTTGGGACGTTCCCTCAGGGGCTAAATGTGGTGTCCCAAGAGGTTGTTTACATCGAGTCCTGCCCTTCCGAAAGAAGACGCGCTTTGCGCGTTTGATCGCTCCTTTGGAGCGATGGAGAGCGGCAAAAGCCGCTCTGCCCAGGTTAGCTTCGCGAACCTGGGGCACCCGGTTTTTGGGTGTTGGTTTGTTTTGAGTTTTCCTGGTGCGTTGTAGAGGGTGTGGAGGAATGCAGGTCCTTCAGCTACGCTTCGCTTCGTTCAGGATGACGGTCTTTCGACCGTAGGAGCTTCGCCTGCGAAGCTGGTTTGGATTCTGTGGCCGGAAGGATTTCAACTTGTCGGCTCGGTGAAGTGTGTAGGGATTCTTCGCTTCGCTCAGAATGACAGTCTTTGATCGTATGAGCTTCGCTGGGGGACGACTTCGTTCGTTGGAGCTTCGCTGGTCTTGAACCGTTGGAGCTTCGCTGGTCTTGAACCGTTGGAGCTTCGCTGGTCTTTGACCATATGAAGTTGTCGTGGCGCGTTCACCGTGAGATGCATGACGTGTCGCGGCGTTTGGGAATTCACGTGCTATTTAAATGTGGATAGCTTTGACGTGACATGCTGAAAAATGACAGCGACAGTTGCAGTGATGCCGCAATATGGCGTTCACATTTCTCTTGTACGCCCTGCTGTGGGCGGCGACACTGCTACCTCGATTGTTGTCCCCTGCACCTTCCTGCTGAGCAATTTGGAAGGTGTCTATTTTTTTCTGCATTGCTTTTCTCTGTGAGGCCATACTTGAAAACAAATTCTGGATCGAAGCGACTGCTTCCTGCGCTGCTGACTGCGCTCTTTGCGCTTGTGCTGCACGCAGGTGCCGTTGCGGCCGCTCCCAATCATTTGCTGATTACGCAGGTGTACGGTGGTGGTGGCGGTGGCAGCACCACGACCACCTACACCTACAATCGCGACTACGTTGAGATTTTCAACCCAACCTCAGCAGCGGTGAGCTTGAACGGACTTTCCGTGCAGTATGGCTCTGCGGCGGGAAACTTTGGCACAAGCGCCTCAAACATTGCTGTGTTGCCCAATGTGATGTTGCAGCCCGGTCAGTTTTACCTGATCGGCGGCAGCAGTGGTACTCAGGGTGGCACGTTGCCAGCAGTTGATCTCAGTGCCAGCCTTTCCATTGCCGCAACAGGCGGTAAGGTAGCGCTGGTCAACGGCGTCACGGGTAATCTGCCTGGCACGAGCTGCACTGGTGGCAACATCATTGATGAAGTTAGCTTCATCTCCAGTGCGAGTTGCTCAGAAACTGCGGCAGCACCGGCCAGTTCGAACACGCTGACAGCGCTTCGCGCCGATGTATGCGTTGATACGGATGACAATTCTGCAGATTTCATTGCAGATACACCTGCACCACGCAACACCAGCACTGCCGTACATACCTGCACTACGTCGATTCCGAGTACGCAGGTGGCAGTCGCTTCTGCTTTGGCGAGCCCCGCCAGCGTTACCGGTGGCAGCAATACTGTCCTAACGGTGGTCATCACGCCGGGTACCGCAACGACGTCTGCGACGGTAACAGCGGATCTTTCGGGGCTGGGTGGCAGCACGGTACAGCCGTTGGCGCTTACCGCTACGAACACATACACGTACACCTACACCGTTCCCAGCAACGCGGCAGCGAATGCGTACAGCATCCCCGTGAAGGTGACGGACAACACTGCTGCGACGGTCACGGGTAACATCTCGCTTGCAGTCACCACTCCGACGGGCGTTACGCCGATCTCCACCATTCAGGCGAACCGTTCCACGTATGTCAACACCAACATCACATTTACGGGCGTGATCACAGTGGTGACGAACGCTGGTTATTACATGCAGACTGCTTCGTCGACCCCAGGATCGACGGGCGATGAAGGCATCTACGTTTACAGCGGCTCCGGGAAGAATCCGGCGGGTGCTGTGGTTGGAAACAATGTCACGGTCACCGGCAAGCTGACGCTGTATCCGGCTGCCACGGCCAGCCATACGCCGTCGCTGGAAGTCACCACGGCTTCGCTGACGGTGAACAGCACGGGCAATCCTTTGCCGACTGCCATTGCCATTACGGCACCCACGCCAACCGGTGACATCAACCAGCTTCGTCCCTACGAGAGCATGTTGGTGAGTCTGCCGTCCGTGACTGCGGTTGGTGGCACGGATGCCACGCTGACTGAGACGACGGAGACCGTGGTTTCCAACGGCCAGTTGTACGTAACTGGCACGGGGATCCCGCGTCCGTTCCGCGAGCCGGGTATGGACTTCCGCGACTTCCCGTCAACAACCTGCCCCACCCTTGCGAACTGCCCTGCGGGAACCAACCCGGCGACGGCTGCGGGTGCGGTTCGGCCTGCGAACCTGACGCTGTATGACGACAACCCGGAGCGCCTCATCATTGAGAGCACGCTGGGTGGCGGCACGGCGATTGACGTTGCGGCGGGTGCGGTCATTACCGGCGCAACGGGCGTGGTGGATTTCACTTACTCCACCGACTACCCCTATGGCGATCCGGCGCGCATCATCCTGACGGCGGCAAACCGCCCGACGGTGACGACCGCTGGTGCCGTAACGGTGACGGCGTTGCCGCTGCCGAACAGCAACCAGTTCACGGTTGCTGCGTTTAATGTGGAGCGCTTCTTCGACACCAACTCCGCGAACGACCTTTACTACAACCCGGTGACGGGCAAGACGGCGGGAAGCTCCGCTGTGGATGTCACCGCGGATGCGTATGCTCGCCGTTTGAAGAAGTTTTCGCTGGCCGTACGTACGGTTCTGAATAACCCGGACATCGTCTCTGTGGAAGAGGTGGAGAATCTCCAGGTTCTGAAGGACATGGCCGCACAGATCGACGCGGACACCACCACTGGCACGAAGCCCGGCTATGTGGCCTATGGCACGGACTCCGTTACGACGTTTACCAATGACGTGGGTGGTATCTCCGTCGGTTTCCTGGTGAAGCCTTCTACCGTGAACGTGACCGCGTGGGAGCAGAAGGGCACACAGACGCTGGTCGCTGCCGGGACATCAGCGCTGAATGACCGTCCCTCGCAGGTGCTGCATGCCACCATCAACCGCGGTACAGGCGTGAAGCCGTACCCCATCACGGTGATCTCCAACCACCTGCGTTCGCTGACTTCGGTGAATACGGCGACTGTGCAGTCAAAGAAAGAACTGCAGGCCGAGATGCTGGCGAACCTGATCCAGGGTTACCAGCAGGCGGGCGAGCATGTCATTGCAGTGGGTGACATGAATGCCTTCCAGTTCTCTGATGGCTATACGGATACGCTGGGCACCATTATGGGCAACGTTGGCAACGGTGTTGCCGTACAGCCGGGTGTGGCGATTGTGAATCCGGCGGCGGTTGACCTGATTAACCAGATGCCTGCGGCACTGCAGCAGAGCTACACCGAGTGGGGCAACGCGCAGGTGCTGGACCATGCCGTGGTGACTGCGGACATTGCAGGAAGCACGACGCTGGCAGTGGGCCACATTGACGCGGACTTCCCCGTGGTGCTGTACAACGATGCAACGACGCCTGCTGCGATGTCGGATCACGATCCGCTGCTGGCTTACCTGGCACTGCCTGCTCCTGTCACCAGCGCAACGCTGACGGGCAGTGGCACGTTCCTTACCTCCATTGCTGTGGGGCAGAACTCGGTTGGGCAACAGTTGACGCTGACCAACACGGGTGAAACAGCCATCAGCATCACCGGCTTCACCGTGACGGGTGACTTTGCGCAGAGCAACAACTGCGGATCGTCGCTGGCGGTGGGTTCGGCCTGCGCCATCAACGTGGTGTTTACTCCGACTGCGACGGGTGCCCGCACCGGCAGCATCAAGGTGAACGGTTCGGCGACGGTTTCGACCGTGTCGCTGACGGGTACCGGTCTGTTGCCGGCGGACTTCTCGATGGGCGATTCGTCGGGCAATACGACGACAGCGATCACGCTGAACGCAGGTGACTCAACGAACCTTGCGCTGAAGTTCACCTCACTCAACGGCTTTGCGGGTTCCATTACGGTTACCTGCACGACCAGCGGCACAGCGCCCACAGGCGTTGCCTGCACACCTACTTCGCCGGTCGCGCTGACGGCGAGTGGAACTGCGACGGCAAACGTCATCATCACCACGGTGTCACGAACGTTGCCTGCGGGATGGGGTATGTTGCCCGCATCCGGTGCAGGTCGTGTGGCTTCGCTGCTGTTGGCGATGATTGCCGCCATGGCGATGTTGCTGGTGAAGCGTAATGGTCGGATTGTTCGCACCGGCGGTCTGCTGGCGCTGTTCTTCGTTTTCGCACTCGGTGTCACGGGTTGCGGCGACAGCAAGGGCACCGGGCCGAATCCCAGTGGCACGCCAACGGGGACCTACACCTATAAAGTGACGGCGACGTCGGGCAGCGTAAGCCATGTGGAGACGATCAACCTGACGGTGCAGTAAACACTGCTTCGCATTACCGAAAGGGCCACGCAGACTGCGTGGCCCTTTCCTTTTGCTGGGGAGCTTTTTCTCCGTTACAGACAGCAAAGCCCTCTCCGCCGCGGTGGCAGAGAGGGCCTTGTGCGATGGGTTTGAGGGCGACTTACGCTGCCGCGGCGGGAACGAAGCCGTCGCAACCGCTGATGGGTGTCACCTTCAGGTGCAGGCTGGCGTGCTTCGGATGGCCGCACTCATCTACGAGGACGACATCTGCCTTGTGGCTGGTGAGAATGCTGACCAGGGCGCTGCTCTTGCTGTGGTGTTCGCCAAAGTGCGTACAGAGACCACACTGACCGTCATGAACTGATTGCATAGGACACCTCCAGGAACTTTGTTCATTGGAGCCGGGGCAGCGCCCTCACGTTGCCTCGGCATTCCAATGACGACCACCATAACCATGCGGGAAAGTCCTGTAAATTGCGACGTTTTCAGTCGTGTATGGGAATGGGCATGACGACGGTGGCGGGCAATGGAATTGCACTGGTTCTGATGCAATCGTGTTTTGGCGACATGGTCCGCAGGTTGGAAGACAGGTAGATTTCTTCGGGCGTATACTTCTGCGTCTTTTTTCTCTTTCCTGCGTCTAAAAGAATGTGCTACTCTGTGCTTCGCTGGAGAAGTGCGCCTTTGTGGTCCAGTCCTTACACGGCTGTCAACCTTGCGCCTGCGGTCTTTGATACCGCGCCCCATACTTCTCTGCTCATGCACACCGCAACCATCAAGGGAGTCGTGTCTGCGCCTGCAACCTGGCGCGTCGGCTTCCGTGCACAATTTTCGGGACTGGACGGAAAACACCGTGGCTGAAGAAATCGACAACTATCAGGAAGACGTAGACCGGATGATCGACACCGGTAAGGAAAAGGGCTACCTCACATACGGTGAGGTCAATGACCTGATCCCCGAAGGCATCACCTCTGCCGACGATCTGGACGACCTGCTGACCACCATCAATACGCAGGGCATCGACGTCCTTAACGGCGAGGATAAGTACGAGGGCCGTGACAAATACGGCGAAGAATCAGAAGAAAACGAAGACGTTGAGCTGGATCTGACACCGGGTCAGCTTGAAAAGACGAACGACCCCGTGCGCATGTACCTGCGCGAAATGGGCACTGTGCCGCTGCTCACCCGCGAAGGCGAAGTTGAAATCGCCAAGCGTATTGAGCGCGGACAGATGCGCGTGATGAAGGCTATCTCGCGTTCGTCCATTGTCATTCGCGAAATCATCGCGCTGGGCGAAGACCTGAAGCGCGGCGTCCGCAACGTGAAGGAAGTGGTTACCTTCGACGAGGACGAACTGACGGAAGACGTTCTGGCAGCACGCGTGAAGGCGACCGCCAAGCGCATCGACAACCTGGTGAAGCACCAGAACGCTGCGGAAGAAGCCACCGCTACGCTGGAATCCGGCAAGGCCAAGAGCCAGAAGGAACAGCGCAAACTGCGTTGGGCCGCCGGCCGCGAGCGCGTGAAGGTCAGCCGCATTGTCCGTGAACTGAAGTACACCAACGGCGAAAAGAAGCGCCTGCTGGACAAGGTGAACAAGACCGTCGACGGCATGCGGACGCTGGAGCGCCAGATCAAGAGTCTGGACACCAAGTTCGAAGCCAGCAAGTCCGAAGAGCTGAAGAAGGAATACAAGCGTCAGCAGAAGAACTGCCGCCACGACCTGGACCGCCTGGAAGCCGAAGCGGGTATCACCGTGGACAGCCTCAAGCGCACGCAGCGTGAGATGGTGCAGGGCGACATGGATGCGGAGCGCGCGAAGCGTGAACTGATCGAGGCGAACCTTCGTCTCGTGGTCTCCATCGCGAAGAAGTACACCAACCGCGGCCTGCAGTTCCTTGACCTGATTCAGGAAGGCAACATTGGCCTGATGAAGGCCGTGGACAAGTTCGAGTACCGCCGCGGTTACAAGTTCTCCACGTATGCAACGTGGTGGATCCGTCAGGCGATTACGCGCGCCATCGCCGATCAGGCCCGCACCATCCGTATCCCGGTGCACATGATCGAAACGATTAACAAGCTCATCCGCACCAGCCGTCAGCTTGTGCAGGAGCTTGGCCGCGAAGCGTCCTCGGAAGAGATCGCAAAGCGTATGGATATCCCTGTCGCGAAGGTCCGCAAGGTCCTGAAGATTGCGCAGGAACCCATCTCGCTGGAAACGCCCATCGGTGAAGAAGAAGATTCGCATCTTGGCGACTTCATCGAAGACCGCATGGCCGTATCGCCTTCCGATGCTGTCATCAGCGTCAACCTGAAGGAGTACACCAGCCAGGTCCTCCGCACGCTGACGCCGCGCGAAGAGCGCGTCATCAAGATGCGTTTTGGACTGGAAGACGGCAGCGAACACACGCTGGAAGAAGTAGGACAGAGCTTCCAGGTAACGCGCGAGCGCATCCGCCAGATAGAGGCAAAGGCACTCCGCAAGCTCCGCCACCCCAGCCGCAGCCGCAAGCTGAAGGCATTCGTTGACGGAGTGAAGGAATACTAAGTAGATACAGCATCAAAAGGCCCCGCGAAAGCGGGGCCTTTTGCTTTTAAGCGCATTCAGGACATTTCAATTCAATGGAACGGCGTTTAACGGGACCGATCCAACCTACTTAAGCAGACCAGTACAGATGTTAGTTCAGGCAATAGCGTAAGGTTTCACTGAGGAATGTTTATGAGGAAATTCCAGCTTCTTATGGCCGCCATGATCGTGCTGTCCACGCGCGTTTTAGAAGCTCAACAACCGGCCATGACCCCGGTCAAAGATGTCTCTCACGCGACACGATTTATAGCGGTTGAGAAAGACGTGCTGCTCGAGGTCATCGATTGGGGTGGTAGTGGGCGACCGCTTGTGTTTCTCGCCGGGCTCGGGAATACAGCACATGTTTTTGAAATGTTTGCGCCGAGATTTACAGCGACTAACCACGTATACGGAATCACCAGGCGCGGGTTTGGCGCGTCAAGCGCTCCCGTCCCAGCGGATGGCGTTTACTCGGCCGACCGCTTAGGAGATGACGTGCTCGCTGTGATTGCCTCTCTCAATCTTGATAGACCGGTACTTGTCGGCCATTCCATAGCGGGGGAGGAGTTGAGTTCCATTGGAAGCCGCCACCCTGAAAGAATCGCTGGGTTGATTTATCTCGATGCCGGGTACGCCTACGCGTACTATCCCCGAGATCGGGGAGATCTTCAGATCGACGCGAATGATCTCGAGAGATCGTTGAACAGGCTTTATCAAGGCGGACCGGTGGGACGCAAGCCCTTGGTGGATGCGCTGCTAAAGGTCGGCTTACCGCAGCTTGAAAGAGATCTACAGGCAGAGCAGAAGGCGCTGAAATCCTTCCCGGACCGGCCGAGAATCGCTAGGGATGACATCGAGTCTATAGAGGGGGCGATTTTTCAAGGCGAGCAAAAGTACACCGAGATCCGCTCTCCTACGCTGGCCTTTTTCGCTGTGCCTCATCATTATCCTGGACTGGAGAACGAAGAACCCATCGCAGTAGCCGCTGTTAAAGCGCGGGACCTTGCCGACAGTTCAGCGCAAGCAAAGGCGTTTGAAGAGGGAATTCCTGGCGCCCGCGTCATCCGTCTTCCAAACGCGGATCATTACGTCTTTCGCTCCAACGAGGTGGATGTAGAGCGCGAAATGCTTGCCTTTCTGAAGGCTTTGCCCCAATGAGAGCTTTCGACCCGGCACGTTCCCCACCACCGATGGGACTGTGGATGTAGACACCGGTTCCTAGCTTTGTTCCCGTGGATACCACGGGTATCGCAAAGTCGGCATGTGTGAAGTTGCGCGACGGTTATCGGTGGAAGAGGCCGCTGAGGGCTTTGCCAATGGAGTTGGTTTGCGTGTTCTTTTGTTGCGTTACGGCTCCGCCGATGAGCTTGCTCATGTCGGGCGTGAAGATGGGATTCGCCGTGGTCCCGCTGATGGTGACGGGAATGCCATTGGCGGTGGTTTGGCTTACGGTGGAGCCGAAGGCGCCGGGAAGCAGGCTCATGGCCTGGGTTGCCAGCCCGCCTACACCGCTGGAAGATAGCTTAATCAGCAAGCGATAGTTCAGCGCATTGCTGGGACTGATGCTGCCGCTGCCGGTGGCCGATCCCAGGCCGGGTACGACGGCGACAAGATTATTGGTCTGGATACCGTCGGAGGCGTAGCGCAGGTTGGTGCTCAGGGTCTGGATGGTGGTGTTTGAGCCGGTCTTCGCCCCGGTGAAGGACTGAATGCTGGAGAGTTTCTGGCCAAGGTCAAAGCCGGCGAGCTGGGTGTTGGCCACCTGCACGGGGCCTGTGATGACAAGCGCGTTGGCCGGTCCGCTGATATTGAGCGCAGTGGTCAACGTGCCACCCTGCAGCTTCGAGCCGGAGGGCAACTGGATGCCGAGCGAAGGCAGAAATGCAACAAGCTGGTCGATCGGCATGTTCCTGCCATCGACGTGGGACTCCGTCGACATGACGTTGCCACGCGTCTGGTAAGTCCCGGTGAGCGCGAGTGCCGCCTTGCCGATCTGCAGGTTGGCGCTGGTGATGGTGCCGGAGAGCGATTGCAGGTTCTGCAGGAGGGAGAACTTCAGATCGACCGGCTGAGAAGAGGGTGTGCCGTTGGCAGCCAGCTTCAGTTGCGTCACGTGAAGGGTGCCATCCGCCTGCGCGGTCTGGCCGTTGGAGACGATCTTGCTATCGAGGTCGGCAATGCCAGCGATTCCCTGGCTGGGTTCGACGAAGCCGGCGGAGACAAGATCGGCATGCTTCAGTGCAATCTGTGCGGTGAGCGGCGTAAGCGAGGCGTCATGCTGGTTGAGTGGGCCAGCGTTGCCGCTCACGTCGAGGCTTCCTCCGGCAGGCAGCTTACCGCCGAGCGTGAAGGGGAACGACTTGCTGAAGGAGAAGTCCTGCGCATGAAGGTTGAGGTCGGTGTAGACGTGCGGCTGGCGCTGCTGCGGCAAGGTACCCACGGTGACGGTTCCGTTGACGATGTCGATTTTGTTGACGGTCAGGTTCGGGATCAGATCGTTGGTGTCCTGCGAGGTCTTGGCCTTTCCTTCGCCGCCGATGCTGGAGTAGTTCCATGTACCGTTCTCAGCGCGGATGAGCGTGATCTTCGGATCGTCAATGGTGAAGCCCTGAATATGGATTTCCCGATGCAGCAGCAACGGCATGACCGCAACGCCGATGCGAACATCTTTTGCGGAGAGGAAGGGTTGATTGCTGAAGGCGGTGTCGTCGGCAATGGTGGGAGACTCGGCGACGAGATTACCGGAGAAGAGCGAAAAATCAAGATGCCCCAGCTGCACGGTGCGTCCCAGCGCGTCGGAGAGCGCCTTCTCGATGCGATTGCGGTAGGTGTCTGCGTCCAGCAGATGACTGATCGCGAAGACCCCAACCAATACAAGGACAATAACGGCTGCGAGAATCATCCAACCACGCTTGATTTGTGCCATACGATCTCCGTACCGGTCTTGACCGGCTGGACTTAAACAATACAAGACGAGGCCGGATAGAAGTTTAGATGCAGGGAAAGGTCATGAAGTGCTTTGCCTGGATCGATCCATTGGAACGGCATCTTAACGAGATTGAGGGCATCCTCCACGAAAAGGCGCAGGGTACTGGGCCTATGGAGAAGAGGGGGCAGTATCGATCGAATCGACGTGGACTGATGAACAAAGAATGCAGGAAGCACAAACTGCCATCGTGACTTAACCACCATCCTGCAAACCCACATCTCGAAAAGCCGAGATGTGGGGCACCCGACTAAATTCGGTCGCTGTGGGAGTGATGGCATTTCGTATATCTACGAATAACCTTGGCTTAGTAACGACAGAGTCGCATTGTCGATAGTATTCCGCGTTTCGACGGGCCACGGCTCCCCCTGTCCACAGAGCTTGAAGAGAAGAATTTCGCAAAAAGAACGAACCGCGGCAGTATTTCCTGCGTATTGCCCATCAGAGGATTTCCCGGCCATGCGCATTGTTTCTTTCGCGGTCCTTACCGTCGCCCTCATCACTTCTGTTGCCACACACGCTCAGTCCGGCAAAACGTGGGACAAAGCGTACCCTGTCAGCGGTCGCGTTGACCTGAGCGTGACCACTGGCGAGGGCAGCATCCACACCACAGCCTGCGGCACCTGCAGGTCCGTCACCATCCACGTGGATGCCCATGACCAGGACCTGAAGGACTACAAGCTGGAAGAGAGCAGCAGCGGCAACCAGATTTCCTTCTCGCTGAAACGCCGCGATGAGTTCGGGTGGCATAGCAACCACGGGCGTTCGCCTGAGGTGATTGTGCAGACACCTGCAGACAGTGATGTCACGCTGAAATCCGGTAGCGGCAGCACCGAGCTCGCGGGTGTGAATGGCAATATCAACATCACCGCCGGTAGCGGTGGCGTGCATGTGATGGAAAGCGCGGGACGCCTGCGTGGCACCGTAGGCAGCGGCGGCTTTACCGCAGACGGTGGGTTTAGCCAGTTCCACATCCACTCTGGCAGCGGCGGCGTTTCGGTTCGTCTGCGCCCGGGGCAACAGATTGACGGCGATTCGACCCTTGAGGCGGGCAGCGGCAGCGTACGTCTGGCTGTGCCACGCGATCTGCACGCAAACGTGGACGCCACCGCAGGCAGCGGCAGTTTCCATAGCGAGCTCCCCATGATGACCAGTGGCGACATGGGGCGCGGACACGGAGTCCATGGCACCATGAACGGCGGTGGGCCGCAGCTTCGCATTCGCACCGGCAGCGGCAGCACCCGCATCGACGCTCTCTAAACCAATCCAAACCAAGCAACAACCATGCGCGTTCGATTCTTCAGAGTCGGACGCGCATCTGAGTCTCTATGAAGATCATCGCGATTGAAGAACACTTCCTCACCGCAGAGATCCGCGCTGCGTGGGCGGCTTCTGCCATCGGAACAGAAGGCACATCCGCGTTTGATCGTGGTGAGGTCGAAGCGCGTCTCGACGACCTGGGCGAAGGCCGCATTGTGCTGATGGACGAGAGCGGTGTTGACGTGCAGGTGCTCTCCGTCACAACACCCGCGCTGCACAACCTGGATGTGGAAGTCAGCGTGCCGCTCGCACGGCACACGAATGACCTGCTCGCCGCGGCGATTGCAAAATATCCTGATCGCTTTCAGGGTTTCGCAACGCTCCCCACTGCCGCACCAGACGAAGCCGCGCTTGAGTTAGAGCGAGCCGTTCAAGAACTCGGCTTCCACGGTGCGATGTTGTGCGGACGCACGCGCGACAGGAACCTCGATCATCCCGACTTTCTGCCGATGTTTGGCATGGCAGAGAAGCTGGGCGTGCCCATGTACATCCATCCGCAGATTCCGCAGCAGACTGTGCGCAACACGCTGTACGGCGGCTTCAATGACATGACCGATATCGCCTTTGCTACCTTCGGCCTCGGCTGGCATTACGAAGCTGGCATTCAATTCGTGCGCATGATTCTGGCAGGCATCTTCGACAAACATCCGCAACTGCAGATGATCCTTGGCCACTGGGGCGAAGTCGTCCTCTTCTACACAGAACGGTTGAAGAACCTGAGCCGCGTGCAAACATTGCAGCGTCCGGTGCTGGACGTGATGCGAGAGAACCTGTACGTCACACCCAGCGGCATGTGGAACGAACTCTACTTCCGCCACGCTGTCGACGTGGTGGGCATTGACCGCGTGCTGTTCTCCGCCGACTATCCCTATCAGTACCGCCCCGGCGGAGCGCCAAGGCAATTTCTGGAACAGCTATCGATCAGCACAGAAGACAAAGCAAAGATCGCTTACGGCAATTGGGAGCGTCTGACGTCGTCCCATGCACGTGCGCGATAATGTCGCCATGCCGCAAGCGCCTCATCTCGTCGTGCCGAACTTCCTTTCCGCGGAAGACCACAGCAATCTCCTGCGCTGGACTCTCGAAAACGAGTCATCATTCGTAGCGGCGCGCGTGCATACCGGTGTGGATGACAAACTGCGTCGCGCACTGGTGATGCAGGACGTTGGCCCTTTCAAAATGCCGCTGGCCAAAGCTGCCAGCAGTCAGTACCGCGACTGGCTGACGCAGATGAACCTGCCGCCCTTCGATGTCTCCGGCATGGAACTGGAGCTGGCCGCGCACAATGACGGCGCACATTTCACGCGACACACCGATACGCAGACAGTCATGGGGCAGGGTTCGCATCGGGCGTTGAGCGCCGTGTACTACTTTCATCGCGAACCGAAGAATTTTAGCGGCGGCCAACTGCGCCTGTTCTCCGCGAATGACGATACCTACACGGACATTGAACCCACACAAAACACGCTGGCGATCTTTCCCTCGTTTGTGCCGCACCAGGTCATGCCCATTGCATGCCCGTCACAGGACTTCGCCGACTCGCGTTTCGCCATCAACTGCTGGCTGCATGTACGCACACGCGCTGCAACAGTTTGATCGTATCGACAACCTATAATTCGCGCATGTACACACCACAGGCTGGCATCTTTGCCCTTGGCACTTCTTCGCACGCGTATCTGGAATTTGACCTGCTGGACACGCAGCACCACGCTGCATTCGCATCGAAGATCGCGGCTATTCGCGAACCACGCACCACCACCGGTGGCGTGAACTTTGTCATCGGCATTCGTCCAGAGCTATGGCGCACGCTGATGCCCGGTGACATGCCCGCAGACGTTCACGGCTTCAACGAAGACCTGCGCGGCGTGGAGAACTTCATCATGCCTGCAACACAACATGATGCGCTGGTATGGCTTTCCGGCAGCGCGTATGACGTGTTGTTTGATATGGCGCGCACTGTAGTCAACGACTTCGCCGATGTCGCCAAGCTCTCAGAAGAAACTGCAAGCTGGCCCTACCGTCACGACCGCGACCTTACCGGATTCATTGACGGTTCAGAGAACCCATCGCTGCTGGAAGCACCCGCCGATGCATTGATTGCAGGGGGCCAGCCCGGCGCCGCAGGTTCCGTGTTGTTGCTGCAGAAGTGGCAGCACAACACCGCTGCATGGGAAGCGCTGCCCGTGCATCAGCAGGAACTAACCATGGGCCGCACCAAGGCAGACAGTACCGAGCTGGAAGACAAGCCGGAATACTCGCATGTGGCGCGCACGGATCAGGACACCTTCGGCAACATCTTCCGCCGCAACATGCCTTATGGCGGCGTGCAGAAGCACGGCACCATGTTCGTTGGATTCAGCGCAGAACAGCAGCGCCTGCAAAAGATGCTGGAAAGTATGGCCGGCCTGGTCAACGGCACACGCGATGCGCTTACCCGTTATACGGCTCCCATCACGGGCTCGTATTACTTCGTACCCTCTGTGGAGAGTCTTGCGAAGTTAGGTTAAGCACGCCCCACCCTGAGTTCGATATGCTGATCGCAGTTTTCACAGTGGAGATGTAAGCCCATGGCCATGACACGACGCACCTTCCTCCAGCTTGCCGCTGCTGCCACCGCCGTGGCTGCAACACCTGCAAGCTTTGCAAATCCACTGGGCCTGCCCATTGGCTGTCAGACGTACCCCGTACGCAAGACCATTAACACCGATTTCGAAGGCACCATGAAGGGTCTGCACGCAGCGGGCTTCACGGCAATCGAACTCTGCTCGCCCTATGGTTACTCTGACTTCTCCAGCCTGCAGAAGTACAAGCCAAAGGAACTGAGTGACCTGCTGAAGAGCTGGGGCCTGACCTGCATCTCAGCGCACTGGGGGCCAAACGAACTGTTCCAGAAGACCGACGAAAGCATCGCCTATGCGAAGGAATTTGGCATGACGCAGATGGCCGTAGCCGCGCTCGGGCCCTTCAATAGCAAAGGCACTGAAACACTTGACGATGTGAAGCGCTACGTGGAACCCTTCAACGCGTTCGCAGAGAAGGCACACGCCGCAGGCATCACCGCACTGCTGCATAACGAAGGCTTTGTCTCCAAGACGATTGAAGGCAAGCGCGTGTACGACGTGATGATCGCCGAACTCGATCCCACGAACGTCAAGCTGCAGTTCCAGGTTTCCACCCAGCAGGAAGGCTTCGATGCCGTGGAGTACTTCCACAAGTATCCGGGGCGCTATCTTTCCATGCACTGCCAGGACTGGGTGAAGGACCCATCCACCAAGAGCGGCTTCCGCCAGGTTCCCATTGGACAGGGTGTTGTGGACTGGAAGTCTGTTTTCGCAGCAGCAAAGGTGGGCGGCGTGAAGAACTACTTTGTCGAACTGGAAGAAGATCCTGCGCTGATGCCGCCCAGCGTTCCATTTCTGAAGAAGCTGAACGTGTAAGTAACCTACAGAACTTAGCTTCAACAGAAAACGCGGCCTTCGGGCTGCGTTTTTTGTTGTTCCCTTTCATCCCTCTCTCGATAGAGAGGGATGGTTTTGAGACGTCTTTATTCCATATCTCATAGACACCTGTGTGCGATTTCCAATGGAACGGAGAACGAAACGTTTCGACGCATCTCCTCCGATTCTTGACTGAAAAATCACAGGTTCCCTCCACATTTCGTGCTTGCTCAATGGTCCGACCAATGCCTAGAATTGGCCGCTTCAAAAAAGTGGTCCTACCTCGCGGTGAAAGCAGAGGCCACACAAAACAGATGTTGAGCCCTTTCGGAGGACATATCGTGACACCCATCCAATTCCCATCGCGCATGCGAAAAGGTCTGGCGCAGAACGCCGTACGCCTGATGCTGCTCGCAGGCGCAACCGCTCCCGTAATGCTCCCAGGCATGATGATGGCGCAGGCAGTGAACGGATCACTGCTGGGCACCGTGCAGGACAAGACCGGCGCAGCCGTTCCCAACGCCAAGGTCACCATCACGGAAAAAGCCACCAACATTGCCCACGAAGCAACCACCAACAGCAGCGGCAACTACAGCTTCCAGAACCTGTCTCCTGGCACGTACTCCGTCAACGTGCAGATGCAGGGCTTCCAGAGCGAAATCCATCCCAGCGTCGACGTGCTGGTGAACAACACCACCCGCTCTGACTTCGATCTGAATCCCGGCAACGTGACCGAGACCATTGAAGTCACTGACTCCGCACCGATGATGCAATCTGATCGCGCTGACGTCTCCACAAAGATTGAGCAGCAGAGCGTCGAATCGCTGCCCATGGGCGTCAACCGCAACTTCCAGTCGCTGCTGAACCTGGTCCCGGGCACAACACCTGCAACATTCCAGCACTCGCAGTTCTTTAATGCCGGTTCCACTCTGCAGACACAAGTCAACGGCCTCCCGCGTATGGGCAATGCCTACAACATCGAAGGCATTGACGATGACATGCGCACGGGCCTGTTGCAGATCCTCATCCCGCCCGCTGATGCTATCGCTTCTGTGGAAGCCTCGACTAACAACTTCCAGGTGGAACTGGGCCGTGCCATCGGTGCTGTCACCAACGTCACCCTGAAGTCAGGCGCCAACAGGTTCCACGGCAGCGCATCGGAGTATCTGCAGAATAGCTATTTCAATGCTCGCTCCTACTTCGCTGCGGCTCCTGGCAAGGTCACCTACAACTACTTCGGCGGCAACATCAGCGGTCCCATCATCAAGGACAAGCTGTTCTTCTACGCAGACTACTTCCGCACCGCCGATCACGAGCGTACCTCGAACACGCTGACCATTCCGTTTCCCAAGTACTACACGGATAACGGCAGCGGCTTTATTGACCTCAGCGACTTTTACTCCACCACCACCGATTCCAGCGGCAACACGATCATCAACGGCACAATCTACGATCCCGCGACGGGTGACCCATCAACCGGTAACGGTCGCACAGCGTTCGCAGGAAACAAAATTCCGATCAGCCGTGTGAATCCTACCTCGCTGAAGCTTCTTCAAGCGCTACCCAAGCCTAATCAGAATCTGGGGAACCTGCAGAATCCCACCAACAACTACTTTGTGAACTCGCCGTTCTTTAAGGACGCCAACACCTACGACGGCAAGATCGACTACCAGATATCACCAAAAGACCACCTCAGCTTGCGGTACAGCCAGCAGATTTACTCGCTGTTCCAGGCGCCATCGTTCAACAGTTTCCTTGGCGGTCCCGGTAACGGCGGAGGCTTCGCCGGCACGGGCCACCAGAATGCCTACTCCACGGGTCTGAACTTCGATCATGCCTTCTCGTCCACCCTTCTCACAGAGGTTCGTTTCGGCGTGGCTCATTACCGCAACACCTCGCAGCCGACTGACTACAACACCACGGACGCCACCAATGCTGGCGCTCCCGGCGTGAACGTCGATCCCCTCACGGGTGGCCAGATCGGCATCAATATCGGCACGTTCTCCTCTGGCCCATTCATCGGCTACTCGCCCTCCATGCCCTGGATCCGCGCAGAAGCCAACATCGACTTCGTCAACAACTGGACCAAGATCACCGGCAATCACACCTTCCGCTTCGGTGTGGACATCCGCCGTGTGCGTGATGAACTCCTTCAAGGGCAGACCTTCAGCCCCCGCGGCGTCGTCACCTTCGGCCAGAACCAGACCTTCACGAACGCACCAACGTCCGGAAAGGTTCAATACAGAACAAACGGAGCCAATGACATGGCTTCCTTCCTGCTGGACGTTCCCAGCGGCGTCGGTCGCGATCTGTTCACGTACTTCCCGGCCTTCCGCCAGTGGTGGTACTTCGGCTTCGCGGGTGACAAATGGCAGGTCACAAAGAATCTGACACTTGACCTCGGCGTCCGCTGGGAGTTCTATCAGCCTGCCACACCGGCAAAGACCGGCGGCTTCTCCGCCTATGACCCGGGCACCAACCAACTCCGCGTCGCCGGCGTAGGTGCCAATTCAATGACCCTTGGGTACAAGGCGCAGTTGAATTACTGGGCCCCCCGTACAGGCTTTGCCTATCGCGCAAATGACAAGATGGTTATCCGCGGCGGCGTCGGCATGGCGTACATGCCCTATGCGGATAACACCTGGCTCTATAACTATCCTGTCCGTGCGAATAACTCCTACGGCACCTGCAGCACCGCTTACGTGACGGCGCAGTACACCTGTGCAGGAAACATCTATCAGCAGCCAGTAACTTTCCAATCCGGCTTCCCTGCGCCTGTTCCGGTTGTCGTACCTAGCTCCGGCATCTACCAGATCGATCCATCCAACCCAACTCTCAACAACCAGACGTACATCTATATCCCGAAGGACTACCACAACCCGTACGTGTATTCGTACAACCTGGCGGTGCAGCAGGCATTGCCTGGAAACTTCTCGCTCTCGATTGCGTACGTTGGCAACCACGGCGTCCGCATCGGTGCCGCCAATAACATCAACCTGCCCGACCGTCTGAACTGCGGTACTGCCTGCAATCCGCTGCAGATCAAGTTCCAGCACTCTGCTGGCGTCACGCAGCAGTTCATTGGCTTCTCCAGCAATTACAGTTCGCTGCAGACCACGCTCAGCCGTCGCTTTACCAACGGCCTTGCCACCAACAGCTCCTATACCTGGGGTAAGGGCCTCGGCTACCAGAGCGGTGACGACGGTGGTGTCCTCTTCTTCCAGGACCTTCGCCGCAACTATGCCCGCAATGACTTCGACCGCACCAGCAGCTTCTCGCAGTCCGTCACCTATGAACTCCCACTCGGCAAGGGTAAGAAGTGGGTCAACACAGGCTTCCTCTCTCAGGCCATCGGTGGTTGGAAGCTCTCGGGCATTGTCCTCCTCTATACAGGCACGCCATTCAACGTAACCGCCAGTGGCGCAACCATCAATACCGGCGGCTGGACCCAGAACGCGAATCTTGTTGCTCCGTTCAAGAAGACAAAAGGCATCGGCGCCAACGCGTATTGGTTTGACCCGAACTCGTTCGCGCAGCCTGCCGGTTGCACGGGCTACGCCACCGCAACGCCTACCTCCGCCACCTGCCCAATCATCAACGGCACCACGGTTGGCAACCTTGGCCGCAATGCCTTTACCGGTCCTGGCCTCTTCCAGAACAACGCTTCCATCTTCAAGACCTTTGGTCTGCCTATGGAAGGCACCACCTTGGATATCCGCATGGATGTCTTCCAGCTAACCAACACACCGCAGTTCTCCAACCCGGGAACCGGTTTCAACCTGTCGCCCAGCAGCAACTTCGGTCGCGTGACCGGCACCACCGGCTCCGGCTCTGGTGTGAACGGCACGGGTGGTGGACGCTCACTCCAACTGGCTGCGATCTTCAAGTTCTAACGAAGTCGCACAAAACAAACCGTCTCAGCGGCCATCCTTCGGGGTGGCCGCTTTTTCTTTCCGGGGGATATATCGAAAATCTGCACGAGGGGTGCAGAATCAGTGAACGGAATGCTGCTCCGTTGCGTAAGAGAAGGAACAAGGAGAGTTTTATGCGATCGATCACCCTGGCGCTGCTTCTATCGGGATCGTTCCTGGTCACGGCCTCTGCCCAATCGACCTGGGACAAGAGTTACACCGTGAACGGAAAACCCATGCTGCAGGTGCAGGTTGACGACGCATCCGTGCGTGTGCGCTCCTGCGGCGGCTGTCGCACGGTCAGCGTTCAGGTGGACTACCGCAACAGTGATCCTACGATGTGGTCCATCGCCGAACTGCAGGGTGGCAACGGCATCAACTTCTCCATGAAACATAAGGAGATGTCGCGTCACTTCTTCGGCGGCTGGCACGGCCACTCGCCGGAAATAACCATCGTGACGCCCACGGAAACAGACCTGAACCTGCGCAGCGGCGACGGCGCACTCACCCTTGCTGGCCTTCATGGCAGCGTGGATGCACATACTGGTGACGGCGCCATCTCTGCCGATGATCTCGTAGGCGCGATGCGGCTCACAACGGGCGATGGCAGCATTACGCTGCGCCGTGGCGAAGGCTCACTGTACGCCACCACCGGCGACGGCTCCATGAACCTGGAGGGTCGCCTGAACCAGTTTGAAGCGCGCAGCGGCGACGGCGGTGTGACGCTGCGCCTGATGCCGGGCTCCACACTGGGTTCTGCCTCGTCCGTAACGACGGGTGACGGCAGCATCTCGATCAACCTGCCGCGTGATCTGCGCGCCGAAGTGGAAGCCAACACCGGCGATGGCCGGATCAGCTCCTCGCTGCCGTTCTTTACGACGACCAGCAGCGGTCGCGGCAACTCGCATGTGCGCGGGACGATGAACGGCGGCGGCCCCACGCTACGCATCCATTCCGGCGACGGCAGTATCTCGTTGTCCGCTTCTTAGACATAGCGTGCGGTGACTTTCAGTGATGGCGCGTTCGCGTGCCTGCTCCAGCAGATTCGGCGCGTCCACGCCGGTCACGATGCATCCAACGCGTGCCAGGGGAATGGCAACGTTGCCCGTTCCTGTCGCGATATCCAGCACCTTTGCGCCTGCGGGAATGTTCAGGCTGCGCGCAAATTCCTCGGCCCCGGCAGAGATGGTTCTGGCGATCACGCCGAAGTCGCCTGCCATCCACGTTGTGCGCATGCCCTGCTTGAGCTGATCGATGTTCGGGGTCGTTGCCATGGAAATGCCTCCACGAACCTGCTGACCATTCCAGTCAGGCAGTGCAGCAATGTCAAGGAAGATATTTAATGGACAATTCTGCCGATGCGATCGAAGCGCAGATGACCGCGCGGATGTTCCGGTGTGGGAGCGGTGCTCAGGTAGATGAGAAAGGGATCGCCCACCAGCGAGCGCCTTGGCACCATGCCCCAGAAACGGCTGTCCTGGCTGTTATTGCGGTTATCTCCCATGGCGAAGTAGCGGCCCGGTGGTATCGGCAGGTCTCCTGCGCGCATCCGCTGCCGCAGTTCAATCCACCATGTGGCTTCGGCAGCCGGGTCGGCGCGTTGCAGATTCGGAAACTCATCGCGATACGGCGAACGGCCGGACGGCGTATAGAGCGCGAACGGCTCTTTGAGCGGTTGGCCGTTGAGCACCACCTGGCCCTCGTGGAGATGGACACGATCTCCCGGCACAGCGATGACACGCTTCACCAGCAGTTGCGATGGGTCGATGGGGTAATGAAAGACGATGACGTCATCGCGCCGCGGATCGCGATACGGCATGAGCCAACGGAAATGACCGGGATCCGCATAGACCTGCTTGTTGACGAGCACGAAATCGCCGACGAGCAACGTAGGAATCATGGAGCCCGTGGGAATCTGCGAGGGCTGCACCACGAACGTGATGACGAACAGTGCCACGACCGTAAGCCGCGCCAGCGAGGAGGCCACCTGGCCGATCGCATCGGCAACGAAATTGGCCGCCCGGCGCATCATGCGATGGCGATCACTCCGTCCGCCGCAATCTCCGGGTTCAGCAGGTCGTACGCAATGTGGGCTGCGGCCTGCTGCGCCGCCTTCTTACTGCCGCCTTCGCCTTCGCCCATCACGCGGTCGCCCAGCAGAACTTCCACGCGGAAGCGCTTGTTGTGCGCGTCGCCGGTCTCCTCCAGCGTGCGATACGTTGGCTGCCCCTCGCCACGCGCCTGCAGCAACTCCTGTAATGCGGACTTCCAGTCGCCTACGATGCCGCCAAAACGCGCACCTTGCGATGCCGCCATTTTCAGCTCCACCAGACGCGGTTTGAAGATTTCGCGTTCCACAAACGATTTCGCCGCACGCAATCCGCCGCCCGGAGCGGAGCCGGCGTTGCCCGCATCGCGAAAGATAGCCGCAACAATGGCTTCCACGGCATCCGCCAGCACGCTGGAACGGGTGCGTCCGCCGGTGGATTCCTCGCCGCGTCCCAGATGAAGGTCGCGGCCAATGCCCAGCCGCACCGCCGCCTCGCTCATGCTCTTGCCGCTGACCAGCATGGCGCGCATACGGGTCAGATCGCCTTCGCGGCGGTCGGGAAAGTGCTGAATCAGCAGCTCCGTAACGATGAGGCCGACCACGGCATCGCCCAGAAACTCAAGCTGCTCATTGTCTTCCGTGGTGCGGTTGGGTGTGCCATCGCCTTTTTCAAAGGCCAGCGAACTATGCGTCAGCGCCAGACGCAGCAGATGTGGATTACGAAACTGGTAGCGCAGACGGCCTTCCAGCGACTCCACGGATTCCGCTGACTGCATTTTTTCCGCTGCTTTCGAACGCTTCGCCATCACCTGCTATGGTAGCTGCTTTGGCTCTGCTGCCATCTACAAACGCGGAATTCCATGCTCATTCGCGTTACCATAAAGTGTCAGGCAAAAGCAGCAAATTCGCGGCGAACCGGACGGTCCGCGCACACAGGAAAACACAGGAACGAAATGGCAATCGCTTTGAACACGAAGTTGGCAGAGGGTGTACAGAAGGCCGCGGCTGAAGCCGGGCTGGCAGTGGTGAACGGGCAGGAATCCGCCGGATTCAACGGCATTCCTACGGAGAAGTACACGCTGGCGCTGGTTTCCGCGCCGGAGGGCCATACCTTCACCCTGGAATTGAGCGCAGGCTTTGATATCACTGCCACAAACATTGCGCAGCCGGTGCATGCGTACCTGGCCGAGTCGGCAAAGCGCCTCACCAACCCGCGTCCGGATGTTTTCGTAACGCTGGGCGGTCTGCCTGTTTCGTTCACGAACTGGCAGTGGCCCTTCCACCTTTCCATCAGCGGCGCGGACACCTACGTGGTGCATGGCGGCGCCACGCTGGAAGATGGCAAGACGTCTGCTGACCAGTATTTGAAGGCAAAGGTTAGCGCCAGCATGACCGTCACTTTTGCGGAAGTGGTCGCAGCGCCGGAACAGCCCTTTGCGGAGGGCTTTATCTACAACGCCGTGCGCAAGATTCTGGACCAGGGCCAGATGGAACTGACCAAGAGCGGCGGCAATCGCCAGGTGGTTCCGGTGACCACGCGTTATTACTCGGCCAAGCAGGGCAAGTTCATTTTCAATGACACCACCGCGCAGCAGCGCGCGGACTACCTGCTGAGCAAAATCTACTGGCTGAGCGGCGTGCTGGGCGGCGGCGCTCCGGTCTGGATTGCCGACCCGCGCGACGCGCAGTACCTGAACACGACCGTGGAAGAACTGAAGAAGACCGCCGAATCGCTCGCCGGTGAAGGCATCCTGAAGCTGGATCCGAAGTTTGAATACGCCTCCAGCACCGAGCCGCTGATGGCGCACCACGCCGAATACGAGCACCACCTGCAGGAGGCGCTGGACTTCACCCGCCCCACCTTCAACGAAGAGATGCGCTCCGGCCACACCAACATGTAAGGCCACAGCGACGCAAACAAACCATGCCGGATGCAGCCGATAACGCTGCATCCGGCATTTGCATTTTCTTTGAACTCCAAAAGTAGCTAAAATAGCTACAAACGTGGAGAAGATTTCATGGTGACTCTTAGTTCGAGAGAAGCGCAGAACCGATTCGGGCAGTTGTTGGATACGGCTCAACGGGAACCCGTGGCGATTACGCGCCATGGACGTCCGGCTGCGTTCCTCGTTTCTCCGCAGGAAATGGAAGAACTTCTGGATGCACGCGGGCGTCGCAGCAGAGCGGTGCGTGAACTGGAAGTATGGAGCGCTCAGGCCCGCAAGCAGGTAGCACCTGAGGCTGACGTGCTGACAGACGAAGAAATCAATCGGCTGGTGCATGACGTTCGATGAACCGTCGCGTTGTCTTTGATACCAGCACGCTGGTGAGTGCTGCCTTGCGCATTGGCTCCGTCCCACATCAAGCTTTGCATCAGGCGCTGGCTGCCTATGATCTTTGTGCCAGTCCTGAGACCTTGCAGGAGCTGGAACGGGTTCTTGCATCGAACAAGTTTGATCGTTATCTGGATCGGTCGTTGCGGGATCAGTTCGTCTCGCTTATGCAACGTCATATCCATCTATTTACGATTACCTCCGCAGACCTTCAGGCTCTCAACCCCTCCTGCCGCGATCCCAGAGACGATCCCTTCCTTGCTCTGGCTGTAGTTGCCGAAGCAGGCACGATGGTAAGCAGTGACGAGGACCTTCTCGTGCTTCATCCCTGGCATGATGTGGACATTCTCCGTCCGGGTGACTTTCTGCGGAAAAGCCCGCTGCCAGACAAGGCAGGATGAACCGCCTCCGCGGGTGAAGGCGTACCCTATATCCAATGCCTTTGAATGCCGTCATTGTGGATGATGAAGCGCTGGCGCGGCGCGAACTCCGTTACCTGCTGGAATGCGCTGGCGAAGTCGATGTGGTGGCTGAAGCCACCAACGGTCTGGAAGCAGTTTCCACTGTGCTGGACCATGCGCCAGACATCCTGTTCATGGACGTGCAGATGCCGGGGCTGGACGGTTTCGGCGTGCTGAAACGGCTCATGGAAGACCGCTCGCTGCGTATGCCTGAGGTGATCTTTGCCACAGCGTTCGATCAGTATGCGGTGCGTGCGTTTGAAGTGAACGCCATCGACTACCTGCTGAAGCCATTCGAGGAAAAGCGCGTTGCCCTGGCCGTGGAAAAGGCGCGCATGCGTCGTGCAGGACAAGGGCCGGCCGCAGCCGAGACGCAACTGGAATCCGTGCCTCAGGCCAGCGCCGAGGAGCGCCTGGAAAGCCTCCTGAAACTGTTGGAGGTGCAGGCACAGCAGGCTGTCACGACCCCAAAACAACGGTCGGGCAAAGTCGTGGTCCGTTCCGCACAACGCCTGTTACTGGTGGATCAGCGGGAGATATGTTTCGCCTCGATTGAAGAGGGCGCCATCTCCGTGGTGACACCCACGCTGGAGGGCATGAGCAATGTCCGCACGCTGGAAGAACTGCTGGACCAGCTTGATCCTGAGACGTTCTGGCGCGCGCATCGCAGCTTCGTGGTGAACATTCAGCACATCCGCGAAGTGGTGCCGTGGTTCAAGTCCAGCTACCTGCTGCGCATGGACGATCGCAAACATACAGAGATTCCGGTGGCGCGCGCACAGGTGAAACGCCTTCGCGAACTCTTCAATCTCTAAGTATCGTTTTCGGCGAGCGACTGCGAAGCTTCGCCGTCACACGCCGTCCGCTTTAACGGACGGTCATCACGGGGCAGGAGGCTGCGGCCAGGACCTGTGGCGTCATGCCGGTCTTCAGGTATTTCAATGCGAACGATTCCTCTCGCGGGCCCAGGACGATGAGGTCCGCGTTCACTCGTTCTGCGATAGCGAGAATGGCTTCCGGGGCGTTGCCGTGTTCTATGACGCACTCGGGTGTGCACCAGTCCGTGACGCCGGGAGGGACGAGCCGTTCCAGGGCCTGCTTTGCCTGCTCTTCGGAGTTTTCGTGCGGCTGTTCGCTTTCCGGGATCACATGGGCGACGTAGACGTGCGCGCCACTGTCCTGCGCGAAGGCGTACGCGAAGGTGGCGGCTTTGCGCGACTCCTCGCTGTGGCTGGCGGCGTAGACGATGTTGCGGAAGTGGAAGCCGGTGGCCTCGGGTTCCTTTGCTTTTGGGCCCACGGTGAGAACGGGCACAGAGGCACGGCGGAAGATCTGCTCGGCGGTGGAACCCAGCACCAGTTTGCCCAGGCCGTGCTTTGAGGCAGTGGCCAGCACGATGAGTTGCGGATTGGTTTCGTTCGCGTGGATCAGGATGGCGTCCACGACGGAGAAGGAAGTGAGCAGTGCCTCTTCCATGCGTACACCTTCGAGTTGCCGCGCCTGATGCCGCAACTCCTCCGCGTTGCCGTGGGCAATGCGATCAAGAGGCATGGCGCCGCCGCCGATGTCAGAGCCGTTCATGCCAAGGTCGAGCACATTCACCAGATCCAGTGTTGCGTCAAAGCGCCGAGCCAACGCTGCGGCGTACCTTACTGCGAGGTTGGCTGCGGGAGAAAAATCCGTGGTCACCATGATGCGTTCCAGGCTGATGCGGTAGCGTTCGCCAATGACGGGCATGCTTCACCTCCACACACTGCGATACCACATCTGGTAGCACAAAGATGCCGTGAGAATTGTCAGGTCTGCCGCGACGTTATTCGCCAGGGTGATAGGTGCGTTCCACGTGGCCGCGAAGCTGGTCGGGATAGAACATGACCTCGCGAAAGTCGCCGCTGGCGTAGCGATCCTGCTGGTCGTTGAAGTGTTTGGAATCGGGATGGCCGCTTTCACCGCCGCAGGTGACAGCGCGTGCGCGGACACGGTCCGGTCCAAACTCCACGACCGCCACGAAGCTGTTGCCGCTGGTGCCGTAACGCTTCTTCGTATTGGGGTAGCTGCGCGCTGCGGAGGATGCGAGTGATCCCCATGTGGATGCGGTGAAGGGAATCGCGATGCTGGGCTGTGCATCGTCAAAGTGCGGCACGATGCTGTCGTCAAGGCGTTGGTAGCGGTTTACTTCGCCCCACGGTTTCTGCCATGTGCCGAAGTCTGCTGTGAGTTTGTCCGAGGCTTTCTGCAGGCCAGCGAGCAGGTCTGCGGGTGGCACGTTGGCGACGACATAGTCTTCCCACAACATGCCGTATCGGCGTGCGGCTGCTGCCACAGGTGTGCCGCTGGCTTCACCCCAGTAGACGGCGAGCGTTGTGGCGATGGAGTCGGCTGCCCACTTGTCATCCCACTTGCGCAGGAATTCGATCTGCGGCGCAAGCTTGGTGCGCTGTGCGTCGTTCTGCGAAAGCGCGTCGTATGCCTTCAGCAGCGCGGGGATGGTCTTTGCAAAGTAGGGAAGATACGGATCGAATGCGGCGGTAAGCAGCGAGTCCAGCGTGAAGTCCTTGCGATTGTTAAGCACCTTAACCATGTGGATACCGCGTGCGGTTTCCACACCTTGCTCCACGTAGGGCGGGTAGTCCTTCTTCTTCAACGAGCTTTCGCCTGCGCCGCTCCAGGGTGCGTTGTTCACGTTTTCCAGCCAGCCGCTGTGCGGGTTGCGAAGCTGCGGAATCTGATCGAGTGCGGTGAGGCCTTGCCAGTCCGTGGCGGGGTTCGTGCCGTCAACGGGTTTGGTGTAATCAAAGCGCGTGTCGCGCTCCGGGATGAAGTTGCCGTGCCAGTAGGCGATGTCACCTTCGGCGCTGGCGAAGATGGTGTTGTTCGATGAGTTGGCCATCAACTCCATCGTCTTGCGGTATTCGCCATAGCTGCGTGCCTTGGTGCGAAGGAAGCTTTGCTCCAGCGCTTTGACGGGAATGTTCATCAGTTCAATGGAAACCCATTGTTCGCCGTCTTTGCGCACGATGGGGCCGCGATGATCTGCGATGCCTTCAAAGGTGCGTGACTTCATGGTGCCGTCGGCAGCTTTATATTTCAGCGTGATGGTGCGGCGTGTGAAGGGCTTTGTCTCCACGCCGTACTTGTAGCCGATGACGTTATCGCCAATCTTGACGATGGTGTTTTTGAATTCGTCCACGGCGTCGACGTTCGATGAAGTGTGCATCCACCCTGCGCGATCGTTAAAGCCCTGGTAGATGAATATCTGCCCCCATGTGACAGCGCCGTATGCGTTCAGGCCTTCTTCACTTTGCATTTGCAGTTCACTGCGAAAGAAGAACGATGTGTGTGGATTGATGAGCAGGAGTGCGCGATGATTCGCAGTGTTTACGGGTGCGATGGCCGCGCCGTTGGAGCCACCGGGTTCCACGTCGCGATTCACTTGCGCGAGTTGTGCAATGACGGCGTTGCGGGTGTCGATGCGACCCTGCTTCGTAGCAGAGGAAGCGCCGTAGAAGTCTTCGAGTGACTTCAGGTTCACGCGCTCGATGTCGCCGCCAATGGAGCCTTCTGTGAAGCTTAGTGCCATCCAGGGTTCGAAGTGCGTAAGTGCGCGCGGTTTTACTTCGGGATGTTTCGCCAGGTAGAAGTTTGCGCCGTCGGCCCACGCTTCCATCAGGGCTTTGAGCCAGTCGGGGCTCTCGTTGAAGTCGCGCTTGAGGACTGTGGGATCAAGGAAGAGTTGCTGACGCAGGTCCTGCCACAATTTCGATTCGCCGTCGGCTTCACTCACGCGGCCGAGCGAGACGAGGTAGTTCGTCTCGACGCGGTTGAAGTCGTCTTCGCACTGCGTATAGATCATGCCAAAGACGGCGTCGGCGTCGGTCCTGCCTTTGATGTGTGCGATGCCCCAACTGTCGCGCGTAATGGTGATGGCGTGTGCGTGTGCGGCCCAGCGCTGCTGTTCTGGGAGGCGATAGTCGACGGCTCCCTTTTGTGCGGTGGCGAGCGATGCAGTGAGGGCAAATGCGGCAAGGACGAGACGCTTCACGACAGACCTCTGGTTTAGCGGTGCTTTGACTTTAGCACCGTCATTCCTGTCATTCTGAGCGAAGCGAAGAATCCCGATACGTTTCATTGCGTCGCAGCATTGGAAAGTTCCGTGCAAGGAAGCCCGACGCATCCTCGTTCGTTGCAAATGCAATGGGATTCTTCGCTTCGCTCAGAATGACGGCGAAAGTTATGGCTATCATTCGCCGAGTGTGCGTTGCGTCAGGATCTTTGCGGGGTCGAGTTGCACGTTGAAGCCGGAGCCTGTGGGTAGAGTGATGTGTGCGTTCTCCACCGTCATCGGGTTCTTCTCGAAGTGGTAGTAGTGCTGCATTTTGATGGCGAGGTATTCGCCCAGCGGGAAGGTCATGGGGCTCTGGCTGAAGATGGTGTGGGCTGCGGCGCGCAGGCTGTGGCCGTGCGGGATGCAGGGCACATCGTAGAGTGAGCAGACGGTGCCGATCTTGATGAGTTCGGTGATGCCGCCACACCATTCGGGGTCGGCCTGTACGACGGAGAGCGCGTTCTCTTTGAGATAGCGCTGCACTTCCCAGCGGCCATAAAAGTGTTCGCCTGCGGCAATGGGGATGGTGGTGCTGCGATGCATCTCCGCAAAGCTGCCAATCTTTTCCGGATGCGTGACCTCTTCCATCCAACGCACGCGGTAAGGCTCCACGCGGTGCGCCCATTCGAGTGCGTAGGTCTGGTCCCATCCGCTGTAGGTGTCGAACATGAGTTCGGTGTCCTCGCCGAGGGTTTCGCGAAGTGTCTTTACCAGCTCCACGTTTTTGCGCATACCTTCCGGGCCTGAGCCGGGGCCGTAGGCGATGAACCATTTCTGATAGCGGAAGCCCTGCTTCTGCAGTTCCAGCGCGCGTGTGCGGACTTTGGCGAGTTCGAGCGAACTGCCGAGAGCGCTGACGTACATCTCCAGCTTGTCGCGCGAAGGGCCGCCGAGCAGACGGTATACGGGCACGCCGTAGACTTTGCCGCGCAGGTCCCACAGCGTGTTGTCCACGGCGGAGATAGCCATCATGTAATAGCCGTCGCGGCTGTGGCGATCACTGCGGTAAAGCTGGTCCCACAGGACTTCGCCCGCGAGCGCGTCTTTGCCGATCAGGAAGGGACGCAGGCGTTCCTGCACCACCATGGCGGGTTCTCTTTCGATGGGGCCGTAGAGACCTTCCAGGCCGCCGGTGGCGCGGATGCGCAGGTAGATGGCCTCGTACTTCACGGTTCGTTCTTCGCCGGGGCGATCGCTGTAGACCGGTGGGCGCAATGACTCGTAAATGTCTTCGGGATTGACCTGTGCCTGTTTGTTGATGCCTGCCTGTTGCTGGTACTGGCCGTGGAGTTCGAGCAGATCGACGGCTTCAATCTTCAGCGGAGCGATGCCGGTGGGGCGGTCCGGCTGCATGGCTGCTGCGGCATTGCTCCATGGGGAAGAAGAAATTGCCGCAGCGGCGGACAGGAAGTTGCGACGGTTCAAGAGGACAGGCATGGGTTGCGGCTCCGCGGAAATTCGCTGCGACGGGAGAGGGTTCGATGTCGGCGTGCGAAGCATATCATTCGCGATGCGAACTAAATCAAGTGGTTTGGGTTAAGGATTTCCCTCAGCGGCTAAAGCCGCGTGGTTATGCGTTGGTTTATGGCCCGGCTAAAGCCGGGCCCCTTCAAAGCAATGTCGGCCATGCAAAAGGGACGAGCTTTGTGCTCGTCCCTTTGTGTGTTGAAAGTGTCGGTTTTGTTTAGCGGAGGACGAAGCTGTACATGGTGTCGCCTGCCGCGATTACGACGTATTGCAGGCCGTCCAGTTCGAAGGTGATGGGGCCGTTGGTGGCGGGGCCGCCCAGGCCTGCATGCCACAGGATGGTTCCGTTGGCCGCGTTGAAGGCGACGAGGTTGGATGTGGTGTCGCCTGTGAAGAGCAGGTTGGTAGCCGTGGTCAGGATGCCGGAGCGGGCGCCGGACATGGGCCAGAGATGCTCCCACCTGGTTTTGCCGGTGCGGTAGTCCAAGGCACGCAGGTAGTTTTTCTGCATACCAAAGCGGTCGTTACCGGCCCAGCCCTCGGGTTTGTCGCTGTCGTCGAAGAGGTAATAGATGCTGGCGGAGTCAGACGCGAGCACATAAAAGAGGCCGGTCTTCGGGCTGTAGCTGGGCGGAAACCAGTTGGCCGCGCCTCCCTGTGCGGGCATCACGATGACGCCGTTCGGCCTGGCTGTTTTCTCGGGGTTGACGATGGGTTGGCCATTTTCCTTTACGCCGGAGGTCCAGTTCTGCCAGGACCAAGGCGTGGACTTCAGCACTTTGCCGTTGGTGCGGTCGATGAGGAAGTACCAGCCGTTGCGGCTGGCCTGTGCGAGCAGCTTGCGCGGCTTGCCATCGATGATGCCGTCGATGAGGACGGGCGTCTGTACTGCGTCCCAATCGTGGGTGTCGTGCGGGTTCGGCTGGAAGTACCAGACGAGCTTGCCGGTGTCCGGGTTCAGCGCGCAGATGGTGCCGGTGTACAGGTTGTCGCCGGGGCGGCTTTTGCCTGCGATGACGGGTTGCGCGTTGCCGGTGCCGAAGTAATAGAGGTTCAGTTCCGGATCGTAGGTTCCGGCAACCCATGTCATGCCGCCGCCGTGCATCATGGCTTCGTCGTTAGGCCATGTTTTTGCTTCGGGCGTGCCGGGATCGGGATGGGTGTAAAAGCGCCATTCCATCTTGCCGGTATCGGCGTTATGCGATTCGATGTAGCCGGGGATGTCGAAGTCGTCGCCGCTCATGCCGACCATGACGTGGTTACCCACGATGACCGGAGCCACGGAGCCGAAGTAGAACTGATCCCGATTGCCAATGGAAGAGTGCCACTTTTCCATGCCGGTCTTCGTGTCGAGTGCGACCAGGTTGTCATCTTCCGTTTCGAAGTAGAGCGTGTTGCCTTTGACCGCAGCGCCGCGATTGCCGATGACTTCGCCACCCTTGCTGGGCCAGTCAAATTGCCATAGCTGCTTGCCGGTACGCGCATCCACGGCCCATGCGTGGCTGGGAACGGTGAAGTACAGTACGCCGTTGATGGAGAGCGGCGTGGAACTGATGCGCTTGCCTCCGCCGGTGGTGGTGGTGATGCGATAGGTCCAGGCCAGTTGCAGGTTCTTCACGTTCAGTGGCGTGAGTTTGGTCAACGGACTGTAGCGGCGGCCGGTGTAGTCGCCGTTGTAGGTGGTCCATTCGCCGCCGTCGAGTGTGCCAATGGTGCCGGAAGGCACGGCCGTCTTCACGGCGGCGTGCACCGGCTTGGTGGCGGCGGGCGTCTGCGCGTGCAACAGCGACGCGGAGGCGAGGAGCAGGCTGGTCAGGCAGAAGCGCTTCATTGCAGTGTGTCCAGATAGGAGGTCAGGTTGTGCATGTCCGCGTCGGTCAGGCGGTGAACGAGGGCTTCGTGTTCCGCGTAGGGGTTCTTCACGCTGACTTTGCTGCCGGCGACGATGTTCACGGATTCCACGCTGCCGTCCTGATGCTTCACGGTGGCGGTGAAGTCATCCATGCTGACGAGCGTGCCGGAGACGGTCTTGCCCGTGGGCATCTTCACGGTCACTTCGATGGGAGCTTTTTTGCCCAGGCCGCCCTGCGGGAAGACGATTTTCTGCTGCAGCGTGGCGGGGCTGTAACGCTTGCCCACACCGGCGAGATCGCCGGTAACGGAGTGGCACTTGGTGCAGCCACCCTGGCCGTTGAAGTAGGCCTTGCCTGCTTCCAGATCGCCAGAGGTCAGGCCCTGCGGCTTATCGTTGTAGCCGCTGCGCAGAATCTTGTTCACCTGCGCGGAGAGGAACTGCGAGATATCGCTGGCTTCTTTGTCGCTGTAGTTGAAATGGTGCGGCGCGGAGGTCTTCAGGAACGGCGCAAGTTCTTTGCCGTGGAGGTTTTCGCGGCGATCATGCAGCACCATCGTGCTGCGGATCATGTCCGGCGCGGTATCAGTGCCTTTGGCATCTGCACCGTGGCAGCGCGCGCAATCCCTGGCCCAGATTTTCGAGCCGCGGTCTACGGCGGCGGGTTCCGTGATCGATCGTGGGAACTGCGCTGCGGCGGTCAGCATGAGGCCGAGTGGAAGCAGTCCCATGCTCCATTGGAGGGCTTTTCTGTATGCGTTTGTCACGCCGGGTAAGATACTCCATTTCACAGGCAGCAGTATGTAACCAATAATTCCTGCGCTCTCCTTTATACTTGCTCCGCGTGCGGGGAGGCCAAGATGAATCGTCGCGAACACATGTGGGCCGATAATTTCGTGCCGGGTGCGCCGTCGTGGCGTTTTTCTTCCATGCTCTGGAACCTGAACCGCAAGGTTCCCATGGAGCAGCGATTGGAGATGCTGGCCGCTGCCGGATACACGGGCGCGGAGCTGGTGGACGAGTGGCGTAGCTGGTCTCCGCAGGAGATGCGCAGCATTGTGGCGAAGCGTCATGCGCTGGGGATCGATTTTGACCTGATCTTTCCGGCGAAGGTGAACCTCACGGAGACGGACAAGCGCGACCTGTTGCGTGCTCAGGTGAAGGAAGCCATTCCGGTGGCGCAGGAACTGGGCACGTCGCATTTCTCGTTCAGCTCGGGACCGCACATCGCAGGGGCCACGCGGGAGCAGGAATGGGCTGCGATCTCTGATGGATTGAAGATTGCCGCGGATGCGCTGGGCGATGCAAAGATCACGATTCTGCTGGAACCGATTGATGTGCTGGAAAACGCTAAGCTGGCGATCAACTCGGCGTTCGATGGATTTGCGCTGGTGCGTGCGTTGAATGATCCGCGGATCAAGGTGTTGTACGACCTGTACCATGAGCAACGCGGCACGGGGAACGTGATTGAAACGCTGCGGAAGAACATTGACCTGACAGCGACGGTGCATATTGCCGATGTTCCGGGGCGGCATCGTCCCGGCACAGGTGAGATGAACTACGCCAATATCTACCGTGAGCTTGCGCGTTTGAACTACAGCGGTTACATCTGCATGGAGTTCTATCCACTGGGCGATACCACGGCCGAACTGAAGGCTGCACGCGAGGAAGCGCTCGCGGCGGCACAAACCGCTTAGGCAACACATACCGGATGACGGAGACACAATGAATCGCCGCGATTTTCATAAGCTTTCTCTTGGCGCTGCCGCCGCAACCCTTCTGCCCACCACGTCAGCGTGGAGCGAGGCGCCGCGCACCGTTGCGGATAACGATGGTCACAAGTTTTCCGTGATGCTGTGGACGCTGCCCAAAGGACTGACGTTTGCGCAGCAGTTGCAGATGGTTTCCGATGCGGGCTACACCGGCGGCGAAGTAGGCAACGAGTATGAGAAGTGGACGCCCCAGCAGTGGAAGGAAAATCTTGCCATCAAGGAAAAGCTCGGCATCACGATTGACTCGGCGGTGCCCGGACGCAATGCGCTGGCCGATAAATCCAAGCGCGATGCTCTGACGGCCGATCTGAAGCGAGCTATTCCGGGTGCGAAGGAACTGGGCTGCAACCAGTTCATCTACACGGCGTTTACGCGTGTGGAAGGCCAGTCGCCGGAGGACAAGCGCGCCGCCATTGTGGACACGCTGAAGTATGCCGCGGACCTGCTGGAGAAGGACAACATCGAGATCGTGCTGGAGCCGATTGATCTGCTGGAATACAAGATGGAAGCGGTACCCAGCGTGGCGGAGGCGTTTGAGATTACGCGCCTTGTGGGCAGCCCGCGGATCAAGGTGTTGTACGACTTCTACCATGAGCAAAAGCAGGCCGGAAACCTGATTGAGAAGCTGACCAGGAACGTGGACCAGGTGGGTCTGGTGCACATTGCCGATGTTCCGGGACGCCATGAGCCGGGTACGGGCGAGGTGTTCTACACAAACATCTACAAGGAGCTGGCGCGGTTGAAGTATGACCGCTACATCTGCATGGAGTTCTCGCCGGCACCGGGACATGAATGGGTGCCGACGCTGCGCAAAGCGCGCGAAGAAGCCATTGCAGCGATGAAACAGGCGTAGGTTTCTTTACAGACGCAAAAAAGGGCACGGCTTAAGCCGTGCCCTTTGCATTTCTGTCGATGCCCTTAGGCTGGACCTTCTTCTTCGTGTTCCTCTGTGGAGGATTGCGGAAACACATTGTGGACCTTCGAGATACGGTGTGTTTCCGAAATGCGTTCCAGATTACGGGCCTTGGGTTCCATTGCCGTCGACAAAGGACGCGCCGTCTGCACGGTGGTGGAAGGACCGGTCCAGTTCTTCCAAGAGGTTTCATCCTGCGCGCTGCGTCCTCCGTGATGCTTCGGTGGATAGGACATCATCGCGACATAAATGTCTGTGAACTGGCGCTGGGCGCAGCGGGTGCAGCGCACCGGATAGCGCAGCATCAGGATTTCCAACAGATCGGAAAAACGCAGACGCGACCGGCGGAACTGCGGATTGCCGCAGAATGGGCACGCGACCACACCCTGCTTCAGTTCAATCGTGGGGCGCTCCTTGTACGGTTCCACCAGATGCCGATGGTCATTCGTTTCGACGGTGGTGACGCCCACCTGTTCGTGCTTTTGCTGGGTTTCCATGGGTTTCCCTTCACGGTACGGGTCTCCCGGCAAATCCGCAATCGGAATTGCAAAGCTCCTTCCATCGGGGAGAGCACATTCCCAATGTAGGATTTTTTGCATGTTCAATCGACGTCGTTTTTTGCAGGCTGGATCACTGGTTGCTGTTACAGGACGTGGTATCCCGGCTTTGTCCGCCGCCCCCATGAAGATCGGCTCACCCCTGCAACATGTGCTGCGCCAACCGGACCTGGTCCGTGTGCAGGTGAAAGACGAACCGGCATTTGTCAGTTTACAGAAGGGTTCGGAACGCTGGACGATGGATGGCCTTGAGCTTGTTGTTGTGGAGCGTTCCGACGCGCTGGACATTGCGTTGCATGCGCCGCAGATGCCGGTGCAGAGAATTCATCTGCGATGGCAGGGAATGATCTCGGAAGAGGTGAGGATCCTGGGTGATGCGTGGGAGCGCTCCTACGGCGACCTGGCATGGCTTCCGCTGCAGCCGGAGCGGGTGTTGCCGTGGTATCTGCTGGCCTCGCACAGTGGCGTGACGGCAGGCGCTGGTGTGAAGACTGGATGTGCGGCGCTGGCCTTCTGGCAGGTGGACAGCGAAGGCATCTCGCTGTGGCTGGATGTGCGTAATGGCGGCAGCGGCGTCGTGCTGGGCGACCGGGTGGTTGCGCTGGCGTCGGTAGTGACGCTGTCCCCGACACAGGATCGACCCTGGAATGCTGCAAAGAATCTATGCCGGAAGATGGCAGAGGGAACAGTGGTTCCGGGCCAGCGAGGCCATTACGCACTGGATGTTTTGTACGGCTCGAACGACTGGTATTACGCCTATGGGAAGAACACGCCACAGGGGATTCTGCGTGATGCGGATCTGTTGCGGGAGTTAGCGCCTGTGCATGGGGCCACCCCGTTCTGCATCATTGACGACGGCTATCAGGATGCAGCGCGCTTTCCTTCGCTGCAGCAGTTGGCAGCAGATATCCGGCAGCGCGGCGTTGCGCCGGGCATCTGGATTCGTCCCTTGCAGGCGAAGAGTGGCACGCGGGAGGAATGGCTGTTGCCGGCAAAGCACTGGCGTCAGCCAACCCGTGATCTTGCGTACGATCCGACCATTCCGGAAGCGCGCGAACAGGTGTTAAGCGTGGTACATCAGGCGCGCGACTGGGGCTACGAGTTCCTGAAGCACGACTTCACGACGTATGAACTGCTGGGTGGATGGGGCAAAGACTTTGGCGCTTCGCCCACACGCGAAGGCTGGGGCTTTCATGACCGCAGCCGGACGAATGCGGAGATCATCCGCGATCTTTACCTGGATATTCGCAAGGCCGCGGGAGAAGACCGCATTATTCTTGGCTGCAACACGGTAGGGCATCTGTCGGTGGGTATCTTTGACGCGTCGCGCACGGGTGACGATACGAGTGGCCGCGATTGGGAACGGACGCGGCGCATGGGCGTGAATACGCTCGCGTTTCGTTTGCCGCAGGACCGCGTCTTCTATCGAACGGATGCGGACTGCATACCATTTACACCGGACATTCCGTGGCAGCAGACAGAGGCGTGGCTGCATGCGGTAGCGGCCAGCGGGTCCATCCTGTTGGTGTCACCCGATCCCCGCAGCATCGACGCGCGTGCAAAAGCGGCGATTCGAGAAGCCTTTGCCCTGGCTGCGCAGAAGCCGCAGGCAGAGCCAACGGACTGGACGGATTCGCACACACCATTTCATTGGAAGAACAACGGAGCTGCAGTAACGTATCCGTGGCTGGAAAACACGGGCGCGTCGCCGTTCCCGGCATGAATGGTTTTGTAGGAAGAGGAACTATTCGGCGTTTGCCTGTGCCGCGCGACGTTCGCCGGAGAGGCGTGTGGCGGGAGAATCCTGGAACGGTGTTGCCAGAGCATCGCGACGTGCTTTCTCTACCAGCGCCTCTGGCGACAGTGGCTTGCCGAGATAGAAGCCCTGGAAGAGATCGCAGCCCAGTTCGCGCAGAATGCGGACGTGGTCTGCATTCTCTACGCCTTCCGCCACAATCTCAAGATTCAGGTGGCGTGACATATGCACGATGGCGCGGACGATGCCGACGGCGGGAGCGTTATCGTGCAGCTTCAACACGAACGAGCGGTCAATCTTCACGGCTGAGATGGGCAGTTCGCTCAGTCGCGCGAGCGAGGAGTAGCCAGTGCCGAAATCGTCGATGGAGAACAGGACGCCAGCTTCCGCAAGTCGCTTCATGCTGTGAATCATGCTGCTGAAGTCGTTCATCAGCGTGGTTTCTGTCAGCTCCAGATGCAGTATCTGGGGTGATAACTGGTGTGTTTGGAGAGTCTGCAGCACTTTCTCCGCGAAGTTTGGCTGCACAAGCTGGCGTGCCGAGACGTTGACGGCCAATTCAAACGACGGGATGCCCATAGCTCGCCATTCTGCCATCTGGCGACAGGATTCATTCAGTACCCAGTGACCCAATGGAAGAATCAGGCCGCTCTCTTCTGCCACGGGAATGAATACGGTTGGACCCATCTTGCGCAGGAATTCATCCGCGCCACGTACGAGTGCTTCCACGCGCGACAGATGGCCGATGTTGTTATAGATGGGCTGGTAATACACCTCGAGCTGATTGGAAGACAACGCCTGACGGAGCGCGATTTCAACTTCTGTGGCGGAGTGGGTTTCTATTTCGTTCTGTTCGTTCGCCATGACAGCGCATCCGCCACCCATGCGCTTCGCCTTATAGAGCGCGCTGTCCGAACGTTTGCGGATCGTGTCCAGGTCCAGTCCATCGTCCGGGTACAGAGCAATACCGATACTCATGGAGACAGCGATTTCATTATTGCTGAGCGTCAACGGCTTCGTAAGTGAACTGAGCAGCGCATTGGCCGCGCCCTGTGCACCACGCGCAGAAGGCAGGCCGCCCACCATCACCGTGAACTCTTCACCACCGGTGCGGGCCAGGGTGTCCGCATCTCGCACGCGCGACTGTAGACGCCCGGCGATTTCTTTCAGGCATTCGTCGCCCACCATGTGGCCATAGGTGTCGTTGATCTGCTTGAAACGGTCGATGTCCAGCGTGAGCAACGCCACCTTGTTGCCGTCGCGTGCGGAACGCGCAATGGCCTGTTGTGCGCGGTCTTCCAGCAGCATACGGTTCGCAAGGCCAGTGAGTGGATCGTGCTGCGCGCGATAGACCAGTTCGCGGTTGGTGCGCTCCTGCTCCGTGATGTCCATGGCCATGATGAAACGCGCTTTGTGTCCCTGGAACATGACTTCATGGCCGGAGATGTCCACGTCAAAGATCGTGCCGTCCTTGCGCTGGTGACGCCAGAATTGTCGCCCGTCCGGAGGGGGAATGTTCGTCATGTTGCGGAGGCGTGCACGCTCTTCCTCCGGCATGATCTCGTACAGCGTCATGCCAAGGAATTCTTCCCGCGGATAGCCATAGACCTGGACTGCGGCGTCATTCACGGAAAGGAATTTTGCCGTTTCAGGATCGTAGATCCACATGGGTTGCGGATTGCTCTCGTACAGCAGGCGGTATTCTTCGCTGAGCACCCTGATCCTGGACGTGTCCAGCTCCAGCACCATCAGGATCATTCCAATACCGGCAATGTATTTGGGAAGATTCCAGATCTGGTTCAGGGAATGCACCCACTGCGGGTGAACATCAATGAACTCGTAGACCACATACATCGTGGCCCATGCCAGAAATCCCAGCGCGCAGATCCACGCACCGATGTGTTTGCGCAGCGGGCTGGCCAGCAGAAGAATGACGCAGGCGAGGAATATCTCGACGAGAATGCAGGCAAGGATGGCGCTGATATTGCCAGCGGCCAGCAGCACGGTCTTTGCGGCGATCCCGGCAATGCATAACAACAGAATCCACGGCATGGCAGGTGAGCGGCGGCCCAGAATACACCACGCGATATAGATAGCGATGGCCTCGCCTGCAAGGATGCAGGCAAAGATGTAGCCGGGTTGCTGAAAGCCGTAGGTGGTACCCACGGCCACAATCGCAGGTGGCAGCGTGACCATTGAAAGTTTCAGGGCAAGCGCACGCGTGGAGATGCCATCTGCCGCGAAGGAGAAGACGAATAGCAAGCCGCCCACAAATAGAAGCACCAGGCGCACAGATTCCAACAGCGGACTGACAATCAGCCCATGTCCCTGCGGCAGCCAGAACAGGAAACTGGCAAGAATGGAGATCCAGCCTGCCAGCCATAACCGGAAGCGTCTCTGTGGCCGGCTGGCCTGTAGTACGCCAAAGAAAATGACGAGGACAGGCAGCAGCAGCAGATCAAAAAGATTGCCTCGCACTTGCTACATCCCCTCTCTCACGTGTGCGTGAGAAGCCTGTTCATCCTTTGTACAGCGTTCGGGAACGATGTGGAGTCTGCGTGAAGTAACACACCTGCAATATTGCCGCCTCTTAGGGTACGGTTCAAAATTGACGCATTCCCATCCCACATCCGGGGTATCTATTTGCGGTTTATTGCTTTCGTTTCAACGCAATCGTTGTGATGCCTCTTTCGCAAAATAGGTGACGATGAAGTCCGCACCAGCCCTTCGAATGGCGAGCAGACTTTCCATCATGGCGCGTTCCCTGTCGAGCCAGCCACGTTCAAATGCAGCGTGCAACATGCTGTATTCTCCGCTGACCTGGTATGCACCCAGCGGAAGGTCAAAGCGTTCACGCGTGGCACGGATTACGTCCAGATAAGGGCCTGCGGGTTTGGCCAGCAACATGTCAACACCTTCGGCTACGTCGAGTTCAATCTCGCGCATCGCTTCACGAACGTTGCCGCCAGCCATCTGATAACCGCGGCGATCGCCCATCTGCGGCGTGGAATCGGCAGCTTCACGGAAGGGCCCGTAAAACGCCGAGGCAAATTTGGCGGCGTAGCTCATGATGGGCGTTTCCGCGAAGCCTGCTTCATCCAGAGCATCGCGGATGGCGGCGACGCGGCCATCCATCATGTCGCTGGGAGCGATGATGTCGGCGCCAGCGCGGGCCTGCGAGACGGCAGTCTTTGCCAGCAGCGGCAGCGTGGCGTCATTGTCCACGGTACAGTCGTTTCCTTCGCCCACCAACGGGCCACAGTGACCGTGGCTGGTGTATTCGCACAGGCAGGTGTCGGCAATCATCACCAGCGAACGTAATGAGGAATCGGCTTTCAGCGCACGTAAGGCGCGTTGCACAATGCCATCGTCTGCATAGGCTCCGGTGCCTTCGGGGTCTTTACTCTCAGGAAGGCCGAACAGGAGCAGGCCGCCAATGCCCAGGCTGGCGCATTCGGCTGCCTCCTTCAGGGCTTCATCGATAGACAAGTTGAAGACGCCCGGCATACTGCTGATCGGTTTCCGAACGCCTTCGCCGGGACAGATAAACAGCGGATAGATGAATTGGGAAGGCTGCAGGAAGGTTTCGCGAGTCAGCGAACGCATCGCTTCGGTTCGGCGCAGGCGGCGCATGCGGGTCACGGGAAACTGCATGGTTGATATTGTACGTTTTCGTACAAACACCAAAGAAAACGAAGGACTTCAGCCGGTCTACATACTGTCTACACTCCCCGCGACCCTACAAGCGGACAAAGAAATCGGGCCCCGCCGAAGCGGAGCCCGAAAGCATTACAGGAGTTGATTGAAGTTAGAAGGATGCACGCAGGCTGAACTGGAACTGACGATCCATGCCATAGGTGCCGCCCTTGGTTGTGCTCCGTCCAAACGTGCCGGAGGTGTAGTTCGTGTCCGGGTTGTCTGGCGTGGGGTGGTTGGCCAGGTTGAAGGCTTCTGCGCGGAACGTCAGGGCTGTGCTCTCGTGACCGGGGATGAGTACCCAGCTCTTGTTCACAGCCATGTTGTAGCTCTGGAAGCCAGGTCCACTGATTACGTTACGAGCACCGCGAGGTGTGAACGTACCGGCATATCCGAAATGCTTGCAGGTGAGCAGGGCGGTCGAGCGTCCTGTTGGAACATTGGATGCTGAGGAAGCGCCGGCCAGCTGTTCCGACGTGGGGCAGCTGTATGCCGCTCCGCTGTTGTTCGCAGCGTAGGCAGACGGATCAAACCATGTGCTGGTTCCAGTTTGTCCCGCGAATGCCTTGTTTACCTTCACCTGTGATACCAGCGGAACAAATTGGCTACCGGAGCCGGAGCCCACACCCGCGAAGTCCGTGGAGGTGGTTACGCTCAGCCCAGCGCCTGTCTGTCCCTGTAACGTGCCTGACACCTGCCAGTGACCAAGCACCGCACGATTGATGAAGTGCGAGGAATGATTGAACTGGTCGATGTTGTACACAATGTTCGCCAGGAACACGTGGCGACGATCAAAGTCCGAACGACCCCACATGCCTTTCATGTCATACGTATTGGGCAGCTTGGTGCCGTTGGTCGAACCGAAGTCAAGCGACTTCGACCAGGTGTACGCCACACCGAACAATAGACCATTGGTCAGGCGGCGACGGAGGTTAACCTGCAGCGAGTGGTAGGACGATGCACCGGCATTTGTTGCCTGGTTGATCGCGTTATAGCCCTTATAAGGACGGAGCGAATCGGTATTAGCGGCTGTGTTGGTGTTAGGAATCAGAGCCGAGGGTAGGTACAGAGCGTTTGTAGGAAGCTGATTGATGTTCAGCAGTTCTTCCAGGTGAATACCACGACGGCCACCATACGAGATGGTGAGAATGCCGAGAGACTTCAGTTCCTGGTCTACCGTCAAGTTCCAGTTATATGCTTCGGGGCTTGGATAGTTATAAGCCTGCGAAGAGTACAGCTGCGGATAGTTGTTAGTAAGACCGCCACCACCAGGGTTATCGACGCTACCTGTCGATACGGCAGCTGCTGGCTGGAACGGCGCGTTACCACCGGTAAAGACGTTATCCGTGATACCCAGGCGCTGGACGTAACGGCCACCACCGCCACGGATTACCGTACCCGGCTTCACCTGGTAGGTGATACCGAAGCGCGGCTGGAAGTTTGTCTTCACCGTGGGCGAGTACTGACGATCGTATCCGCGGAACAGGAAGGAATATCCGTTCGCAAGAATGTCAGCATTCACGTGCCCATTCGCAGCCGAGGGGAAACCGCTGCCGGGGATCACAACACCGTTGTAGATCTGCTGCGGAGTGCCCGTTACGAAACCAGTCCTGGGATCCACCGTGGCTGCATTTGCCGCGCTGTAATCCTTTGGGCTGAAGACGGACTGGTTGCCCCACTTCGCGTAGTACGGATTGTAGTAGCTGTAGCGGATACCGGCTTCGATCACCAGGTTCGGTGTTACGTGCCAGCTGTCCTGCGCGAAGGCGTCGTACGACCAGGCACGATACAGCGTGTAGGAACGTTGGCCGATTTCTGCATAGGTATCGAACAGACCCAGGGCTGCGTTTGCTGCACCAACGCCAGTGCTATCTGAGCGATTGGAGTCAAAGAAGTTGAATCGACCGTTCTGGTTATTTGTGGAACCCGGTGTGTTCGATACGGTGATCTGATCCTTGTTGTTTTCGCCAGCATACTCTGCAGAGGCTCCGAACTTCACCGTGTGGTTGCCCCAGACCTTCGTCAGGTTGTCTGCAAAGGTGTAGACAATACCCCCCGACTTCGATGGATAGGGCGTACCATCCATCAGCGTGAACTGACCAGCACCGTTGCCGCCGGTGCCGCCAAGCTGCACGGTGGGAAACTTATTCGGCAGATCCTTTGTTGCGGAACCGAACAGGTAGGGATAGTTGATGCCGTACTTAGTACGGTCATACAGACCGCTGGAAGTATCCACGCCGATGGTCACGTGATCGGAAGCCGCAGAAGCGATGGCTTCGTTCACCATGGTGGGATTGATGGTCCAGGAGTAGTGCACCACAGCTACCTGGTTCGGACGGTTCCACTTCTGCGGCAGCATGTTGAAGTTGCCGTTGTGTGGAGAGGTCTGCTTGAAGGCATAGTTCAGGATGGTGACGCGGATACGGTGTGCATCTGCCGGAACGTAATCCACCACTAGGGTGTCTTTACGCTGCCGCTGTGGCGCCGCAGCGGCATCCACCCAGTTGAACTGGGAGTTGCCAACCAGATTAGGAGCCGGGAATGCCCTCAGGAGCCCGAGGCCATTTGGACTAAGGCCGCCTGTGATGACGTTATTGGGATAGAAGGTTGAGGTCCCAGGAACCTTGATTCTGGTGCCAGCAGCATAGCCATAGATATTGGCGTTCAGCAGTTCGCTGAAGTCACCCGTGCGCATCAGGTTGGACGGTACCACGCGGAAGACCGTGTCATCTGCGGTATAGCTGACATACTCCTGGCCAAAAAGGAAGAAGAGCTTGCTCTTGTCTTTGTTCCAGTGGCCAGGGATGTAGACAGGGCCGTTCAGGTTGAAACCGTACTGGTTGTAACGGAAGGCTGCGGGATGAGCCTTCGTGGCGGCAGCCGTTTTACGCTGCCAGGTGTTGGCATTGAAGAAGTTGTTACGCAGGTACTCGTAGATCGTTCCGTGGAAGTCCGAGGTGCCGCTCTTGGGAACAATACGAACTTGGCCGCCATCGGAACGGCCATACTCTGCCGGATAGGCGCTGGAGAGAACCTGCACCTGTGAGGTGGAGTCCACGTCCGCGGTACCAACGGACGTACCGTTGGAACGGGTACGCACCATGGGGGCGCCGTCCAGTGTAATCAATGCGCCCTGGTTACGCGCACCGCCGATGTAGATGCCGTTGTCCAGGCCGAAGGAAAAGTTCGCCATGGGCGTAGTGCGGATAACGCCGGGTTCCATCTGGGCAAGGAAGAGCGGGTTACGACCATTCAGCTGAATGCTCTTGACCTGCTCCTGGGTGACAAGCTGGCCCAGAACGGCCGATTCGGTCTGCACGGTGTTTGTGTTGGCTTCCACAACCACGCTGCTGTTCGTGTCACCGATCTTCATCGGCGCGTCCACGCGCTTGGCGATCGAGGCGTCGACTTGCACACCACTTGTCTTGTACGTCTGGAATCCGCTGGCTTCCACCGTTACGGTGTAGGTGCCGGGGCGAACGTTAGGAATGGTGTACTGACCGCTGGCGTTGCTGGTAACTGTGTTCTCAGTGCCAGTAGCCTCGTTACGAAGGGTCACCTTCGCGTTGGGCAGGAGCGCTCCCGATGCATCGGTTACAGCGCCTGAGACTGAGGTGCTGTCGGACTGTCCGACTGCGCTCAGTGCAAGAGGAATTGCCAGTGAGGTCGCAAGGAGCGTCCTCACGAGGTGGTGTCTTTGGTACATAGTGCCTCCAAGTGAAACAGAAGAGCTGGTTCGTAACGCTTATCCCTGTCGAACTTAAGCCCTACGCGTTCTACCGGTGCGGATTATCAATAGTCAAGAGATAGAAACGCTTTTTACTGAAAATTAGTTATCGGTAACTATACGGAATTTCATAGATTTTTACCGATTACGAAAGAAGCCTTTAACTCCTATGTTCAGGGCCTCCTGAGGCCTCCATATTTCGGTAGGCGAAATACAATGGATATGTGGCAGAACCTACTTTGATGCGTCAGACAAGCCCCGCCGCGCTGGAATGGCCGCGCCTGCGGGAGCATCTCGCAACCCGAACACAGTCTCCCCTGGGACGCGCCCGCGTGCTGGCGCTGGAACCTACGCGCGACCTGCAGACGATCGAACGTGCACAGACCGTAACTGCGGAGATACGTCTCTTTCTGATTGCGGGTGGGGCGTTCAGCTTTCATGGCATCTTCGACGCCAAAACTCTGCTGGACAAGGCACGCATTCCCAATGCATCGCTGGAACCGCTGGAGCTTCGGCGCATTGCGGAACTCGCGGAGCATATTGCGGACTGGCGCAGCCTGATTACGGAACCGCCGGATGAGATTCGCGATCGCTGGCCGACGGTGACGACTATTTCGGAACCGGTGGTGCAGACGAATTTCTATCGGCTGTTGCAACTGATCAGCGGCAAGATCGAGTCGGATGGTTCGCTTGCGGATTCTGCGTCGCCGGAGCTTGCGCGCATTCGCAAGGAGATGGAGCGGCAGCACAAGGCGATTGAAGAAAGTCTGCGTCGCCAGTTGCGTGCGGTCAGTGCGGAAGGCGGCGCGCAGGAAGACCTGATCACCATTCGTGGTGAGCGATTTGTGATTCCGGTGAAGACGGAGTTTCGACGTCGCGTGCCGGGTGTGGTTCATGGCACTTCTTCGTCGGGGCAGACCGTGTTCGTGGAGCCGATGGAGACCATTGAGCAGAACAACGAACTGGTGCGGCTGCTGGATGAAGAACAGCAGGAGATTCATCGCATTCTCGTTGCCATGACGCAGGCTGTGGGCGAGCAGGCGGGTTCCATTGCGCGCTCCACGGAAGTGCTTGCGGAGATGGAAGCGCATTTTGCCTATGCTCGCTTTGCGCAGGAGCTGGATTGTGTACGACCTGTCTTCACAGACGGCAAGCCACATGGTGACGATGCCGCGTTGAGTCTTGAATCCGCGCGTCATCCACTGTTGCAACTGCGCATGCGCGAGGAACGTGCCAAGATCGTTCCGTTAACGCTCAGCCTGCCGGGTGTGGCGAAGCAGCTCATCATCAGTGGTCCGAATACTGGCGGTAAGACGGTTGCGTTGAAGACGGTTGGCTTGCTGGCGTTGATGGCGCAGGCAGGATTGCCTGTTCCTGCATCGAACGCACGATTGCCGATCTTCTCTGGTGTGTACGCAGATATTGGTGATGCGCAGTCGATTGAGCGCAACCTGTCTACGTTCTCCGCGCACATCTCGCATGTGAATGAGATTGCGCGCGAGGCGGATAACCGCGCGCTGGTGCTGCTGGATGAGCTTGGTTCGGCGACCGATCCGGAAGAGGGTGCAGCGCTGGCCGTTGCCATCAGCGAACGCTTCCTGACGCTGGGCGCGTGGAGCATCATCACAACGCATCTCACGTCGTTGAAGATTTACGCGGCCAAACATGCGGGTGTGGCGAATGCCGCAGTTGGGTTTGATGAACGCACGCTGGCGCCGACTTACGAATTGCGCATGGGGGTTCCCGGCGCGTCGAGCGGTATCAATATTGCGGAGCGGCTCGGGCTTGAGGCGTCGATCATCAGGGCTGCGCGTGCTTCAGTGACGACGCAGTCTGCGGACATTGCACGCTTTCTCGATGAGCTTCACACGCAGCTTACGGCGGTTGCCAAAGAGCGCAATGACCTGCGCCTGCGCGAGATGGAAGTGGAGCGCGAGAAGCGCCACCTGGAAGCCGAAGGCAAGAATGAGCAGCATAAGCGCGCACGCGAACTGGAAGGCAAACTCGCATCGTTGATGAAAGAGTTTGAGTACCAGATGCGCGAGAGCGTGAAGTCCATTGAGGACAAGGGCGCGAAGGTGAAGGCCAATGCTGAAGCCGACCGCCGCGTTGCGCGTTTGAAGCGTGAGTTTCAGGAGAGCTTCAATCAAACGGTTGTGGCGCATGTCTCCGGTGCGGATAAGAAAGACCCCGCAGCGCAGCCGCACGTGGTGCAGTCTGTGAGCGCAGGCGACATGGTGCGGCTGAAGTCGATGGGGCGCGATGCCAAGGTGGAGCGCATCATTGACGACCGCACGTATGAAGTGTCGATTGGCCCAATGAAAATGCGTGTGCCGAAGGATGACATTGCGCATGTCACCGTGCCCGCGCCGCGGCAGTCGCCGATTCAGCATGCGCAGAAGCGCGGCATTAAGGTGGTGGCGCGTGAGCCGGATATGGTGCCGGGTGAGATCAACGTCATTGGCCGCACTGCGGATGAGGCTCGTGATGAAGTAGAACGTTTTCTCGATCAGGCATTTCTTGCGGGTCGGCAAATGGTGCGTGTGGTGCACGGCACGGGCATGGGAATTCTTCGTCGCAGCCTGCGCGATTACCTGCGCAAACATCCGCATGTGACCAGCATTGAAGAGCCACCGTATAACGAAGGCGGACAAGGCGCGACGCTGGTACAGTTACGCCAGTAAGGGGTGTTTATGGCGCATTGCACACATACCGACCAGATCAACGATGTCTCCCCCAACACGAATGGTTGTGAAGAATGCCTGAAGATTGGCGGGCGGTGGGTGCATCTGCGCATGTGCCTTACGTGCGGTCATGTGGGTTGCTGCGATCAGTCGGTAGGGAAACATGCTACCAAGCACTTTCACGCGACGAACCATCCCATCATCCAGTCGATTGAGCCCGGTGAAGACTGGGGCTGGTGTTACATCGACGAAGTGATGCTCGAGTTTGCATGAGAGCGATGGAAGAGCAGCCGGACGTCGCCTCCGTCCTTGAAGAGTTGTGCATGCTGGAGCCCATCTTTCACACCCGCGCCTTTGGCGTGACGTTGGATGATTTTGCGCGGCGCATGGTGGATGATTACTGGGAGATCGGCGCCTCTGGCGCACGTTATGATCGCGCTTTCATCCTGAAGCATCTGGCTTCTGCGCCGCCGGTAGATGCGGAGGAAGCCTGCTGGGTCACCTCTGATCATGCGGTCCGCTGTCTTGCTGCGGACACTTTTCTGCTGACATATCGGCTACAGCAGCAGGAACGCGTGACGTTGCGCTCCACGCTCTGGCGACAGGCTGAGCAGGGCTGGCAGATACTGTTTCATCAAGGGACCGTATCCCCCTCCTGAGTCATCGATGAAGTCGCGACGCTGAATTCTCTTGACGATACATATTGGTTGTATATACAACCAATATGCAAGAGAGATTGGCCGGAGGGATGCGTGCGATTACTTCAGGGTATTTTAGGGTTGCTTTTTGTTCTTGGTGGGCTCGCATCTGCGCAGGCTCCATCTGTTCCCGCTGTACCTACAACGAAGGTGATTGCTATTGGCAGTGTCGTCAGCACTGCTGCTGGCGGTGCGGCGAACATCATGCCACAGGAAGTTTCGGATACGGTGCGTCTGTACCTGAGCGGCAAGATTGACCAGTGGTATGTGCGTAAGGACCAGCGTGGTGTGGTGTTTCTGATGAATGTTACCAGCACCGAGGAAGCGCACAGTCTTCTGGAGAAGTTGCCGCTGGGCGTCGCGGGCATCATGAAGTTCGATCTGATTCCGGTGGGACCGCTGAGCCCGTTGAATTACCTTCTTCCTAAGGAGAAGTGAAACGGTGTTCTGTTATTGCGCGGAGGCGCGCCGCATTTCCCGCCTGCTTACTGCGAAGTATGACGCGGCGCTGGCGCCTGCGGAGCTTACGTCGGCTCAGTTTGAAACACTCAGCGTGTTGCACGCCGTGGGCCGTTGCAGCGGACGCGTGCTGGCGCAGAGGCTTGCGGTGGATAAGACGACCCTGTCGCGCAATCTTCGCGGCATGATCGAAGCCGGTCTTGTTGTGGCTAAGGGTGCTTCGGAAGATGCGCGTCAGGTCGACTACTCGCTGACAGCAGCCGGGCGCAGGAAGTTGGCGAAGGCCCAGCCGTTATGGCAGAGGGTCCATGAAGAAACCAGCCTCCAACTTGGTTCGCATGCGGCTTCCACACAGAAAGTCCTGCAAAGGATGACCGCGGCACTGTAACAACATCCGGCGAAACGCTAAGATTGGCTGCATGAGCAAGCTGCGAACCAGCGCATCGGCGCCCATCACAGTGCAAAGCGAAATCCGAGCTATGAGCGTGTTGTGTGAACAGGTGGGCGGCATCAACATGTCGCAGGGCATCTGCGATACAGACGTGCCTGCGGTTGTGATGGAAGGCGCGAAGGCCGCGATGGACGCAGGCTTCAACATCTACACGCGGCTGGATGGAATTGCGCGTCTGCGTGATGCCGTGGCGGCGGACTGGTCGCGACGCAACGGTATACCTGTCGACCCGGAGCACGAAGTGCTCATCACCAGTGGAGCTACCGGCGCGTTTTATTGCGCGGCGCGCGGACTGCTTGATCCCGGTGATGAAGTCATCCTGTTTGAGCCAATGTATGGCTACCACATCTACACTCTGCGTGGCCTGGGACTGGAGCCGGTGATTGCGCCGCTGGAGTATGGCACGTGGGCGCTGGATGTGGATGCGCTGCGTGCAGCGATTACGCCGAAGACACGCGCCATTGTGCTGAATACGCCGTCGAATCCGTGCGGCAAGGTCTTCACACGCGCTGAGCTGCAGGCGATTGCAGACATCGCGATTGAGCAGGATTTGTTTGTGCTCTCCGATGAGATCTATGAACACTTCATCTATCCCGGACACACGCACATCAGCATCGCGACGCTGCCGGGAATGAAGGAACGCACGGTTACCATCTCTGGCTTTTCGAAGACATACAGCGTGACAGGATGGCGCGTGGGTTTTTTGATTGCCGATGCGAAGTGGATACCCGCGATTGGTTTTTTCTCCGATACGGTGTACATCTGCGCGCCTGCGCCGTTTCAGCATGGTTGTGCTGCGGGGCTAGAGTTGTTGCCGCCATCGTTTTATACCGATCTTGCCGCGGAACATGATCGCAAACGTGCACAGACCGTAGCAGCGTTGCAGGATGCCGGGCTTACGCCGCACATACCGGATGGGGCGTATTACATCGTTGCGGATGCCACACCGCTGCATGGCGCCACTGCGGCAGAGAAGGCGCGTGATTTATTAGCGCGCACGGGTGTTGCGGCTGTGGCTGGTTCTGCATTCTTTCGCAAAGGTGGCGGTGAGAACCTGCTGCGTTTCTGCTTTGGCAAGCGCGATGCCGATCTGGATGAGGCATGCCAGCGGTTGCGGAGCTTATCGCGTGCCTGAATTACTGATATGGAAAGTCCTTAGCTTCGAGAAAGAGCGCATTTGCGCTAAACTGCCCGAATGCTGCCCAGCCTGAAAGATCTCGAAGGATTCTTCGAGTGGTTGTTTATTGGATCGAGCCAGGTGGCGGCCTGGGGCAATATCCTCACTCTGCTCATCGTGTATTACTACACGCGCTATACCCGACGCATGATGGTAGCTACTGAGGCTACGATGCGCGCATCGCAGCGACCGCTGGTGCAGGTGATCGGGGTGCAGCGGTTTGGAGAAGAGGTCGAGGTGCAACTGCGCAATGTGGGCCACGGGCCTGCGTTGAACCTCTGCCGCTGGGTTGCGCGTCGCAGCACGGCGGCGGATGGCATTCCGCGCAGACCCGGCTTCATTGCACCGCCAAAGCACTTTGAAGAGAACTCGCATGTTGAGGTACTTGGTGCGGGTGGTGAAGAACTAATCGATTTTGAACATCGCATGGCTGCGGGCAAGGACTGGGAAGAGGTCCTGCTGATCATTCATGCGGAGGACATTCAGGGCAACCGCTACCAGAATGCCGTAAAAATTCGCCTCAGCGAGGAAGAGAATCGCATGGTGTGGCAGAGCATGTCTGAGCAGTTGCAGGAGGACGCTATGGAGCATCCGCTGGTGCAGAAGCTGATGGCAGTGAAGAGCAATCTGCAAGAACGCATCCAACGCTAAAGCACGCTGAGAAAGTTCACCAGGTCCTGTTTCTCGCGTTCGGTGTAATGCGCTTGATAACGGCGGTCGTAGAAATCCACCACGGCACGCAGGTTCTTCGCTGAACCCGCGGTGAAGTATGGAGCACGCGCAGGCAATGCGCGAAGTTGCTGCATCACCAACGAACCCACGTCGGCGCATTTGCCTGTGATCAATGCTCGTCCCGGATCATTCGTGTAAATCACGCGACCCAGGTAGGGATGCGGCGTCGCCTTTGCATTGCAGGTGATCTTGAATAGCGGCAGGTCTTTCTGATCGCCAGCCCACGGAAGCGATGATGTTCCAATATCCATCCATGCCTGCGTGGTGGCTGCGCCGGTGCGGCGTTCGCTGTGACAGGTGGCGCAGGTTCCCTGTGTGGCATTGCCGTTCTTCAGATTGGCTGTCTGCGTAATGGCAAAGGTGCGTGAAGAGAAGACAGCGCTGCCGCGTTCCACGGAATGTCGGAACTCATTTTCCGGTGTGCTGGAGTTGCCTGCCCAATGGGTAAGTGTCATGCCATTGCCATCAGGCAAAGCGGCTGCGCGTGCCAGGTTCCATGAGCCAAGCAGCGCAGGCGCGCCAAAGCTGGAGATGTCGCCGCCGGTATCGTCATGCCCCTGCGAGACAAAGACCTGTCGTTCAAAGGCAACGATGCTTTGCATGTCTTCGGCAGAGATGTTGCCATTGCCCTGCATGTGTTTGTGAAAGGCGTCCTGCGCCTGCGCTTCCAGCGTGGTGGCGCGACTGTCTGCGGTGAACGCGTCTGCTGCTTCCAGATAGCGCAGGTTCGCCGCCATGCGCGGTCTGCGGTAGATGGATACGGAAGGATACGCGGCATGCAGGCCGTATGTTCTGCCACTATTGCAACCCGTAGGATCGCGCATTACTTCCATGCGGAACTCTGGCGTGACACCTTCGGCGGGCCATTGTTGCTGAATGCGGAAGAGTCCCTTTTCCAGCAGCAACGAATGCGAGGCGCGATCATTCTGCGGCAGGTCTGGGCAGTTGGATCCATCCACCGCGGCAAAGACTGCGTCGTGTCCGGTGGTTTGCAGCCAGCGTTCCTGCAGTTTCTCTGGCGTCACACTCATGCCATTGGAAAGCTGGTGGCATGTAATGCATCCGCGTCCGTTGGTGCCCAGCGGGCGAAAGAAGGGATGCTGTCCGGAGGTGAGGTCGCCCGCCGTGTTGTAGATGAGCAGATCGCCGCTGCTGTCCTTAAAGACCGATGAGAAAGGCATGCGTTCATTGCTGCCTGCCTCCCACCACGCGGGAGCGCCACCGTACTGGCCCATGGTGGCCAGCACAATCACTGCAATCGAAGTCGCACCGCAGACAACGGCGGCGATTCGCTTCAGACGCATTCGGACGGGAAGCTGCAACAAGGGATTTACCCCTCACGCAAAGTAGATTGGAACAGCGGTACTGCAAGATATACCACCGCTGCGCAAAGAATAGTTCGTTTTGTTACCAAATAATTCGATGGGCTCGTTGCATTGCAAAAGAAAAGGGCGCAGCCGAAGCCGCGCCCTTTTCGTGTTGACGTTCCTTATTACTGTGTGGGTGGGCGGCGCGTGGTGTTTGCGTCGGGTTTGCCGCCGGGGTTCCACGTTGGCTTCCACGTGGTGTCCGCCAGCCAGCGTACAGGGCCTTCCATAGAGGCAATCGCGGCGGTCATGTGCGCGAAGTCGATGGTCTTCAACTCGTCAGAAAGCTGGTGGTAATCCGTGTGCAGGCCAAAGGAAGAAACGGTCTGCGCAATGATGCCCTGTCGTGCCAGCGCAATGTTATCGCTGCGCATGAAGAATTGTTCCTTGGGGTGCGGATCAGCCACAATGTTCGCGCCGTGCTTCGCCAGTTCAGGCCCCAGGTTGCTGCGCTCATAGCCGGTAAGCCACAGCGTGCCTTCCTTCACAGCGGCATCGGGGCGTCCGATCATCTCAAACTCCAGGTTTGCCACCAGCGATTCCAGCGGCACCGGCGGATGCGCCAGGAAACCGCGCGCGCCATATCCGCCCATCTCTTCGCTGCCAAAAAGGGCGAAGACAATGGTGCGCTTGGGCGCTTTGCCTGCGGCGAGTGTGCGAGCGAGATTCAGCACAGCGGTAGTGCCGCTGGCATCATCGTCTGCGCCGTTGTAGATCGCATCGCCGTTCTTCGGCTCTTTCAACATGCCCAGATGATCGAGATGCGCGGTCAGCAGAATGACCTCACTCTTCAGCTTCGGATCGCTGCCGGGCAGCGTGGCGATGGCGTTCCATGTTTCCGTACGCGATGTGTCTTCAAAGGTGGCCATGCGCTGCTTCATGCGATCATTCATGCGCGATGTCAGATCGACCGGAATCTTCTGCAGAAAAGTGCCGTCGTCGCCCGCAGGTTTCAGACCAAGTCCCTCGAATACAGTCGCGCAGTATTGTGCGGCAAGATGCTCATCGCGCGTCAGGCTGCCGCGGCCATGCAGCGTATCGCTGGCAAGGAAATCCATGTCAGCGTGTACATGCACGGCAAGCGATGCGGTGTTCGGTTGAGCTGAGGGTTTTTTCGCTGGTCCGGCAGCATAGGAAGGCACAGCGGCAAACGCCGCGAGAGCAAAGGCAGTCAGAAATCTGAAACGCATACCGGAGACTGTACTGTTCCGAAGACGGTAAGAGCAACTGTATCTGTCAGAATTCAATGCCGCGCTGCGCCAGGATGCCGCGTGTATAGGCATGCTTCACCTCACGCATCTCTGTGACCGTGTCCGCAAGCTCTACTAAGAATGGATGTGCATTGCGTCCGGTCAGGATGACATGCAGCATCTGCGGCCTTTCTTTCAGCGCATCTGCCACTGCCTGTGCGTCGAGCATGTCGTAGCCAATCGCGTAGTTGATTTCGTCAAGCACGATCAGGTCCCATTCGCCGGAATGCATTTCGCGGATTGCTTCCTGCCACGCTTCCTGCACCATGCGCAGGTCTTCGGGATCAGTTTCCGCGCCGCCCACTTTCACAAAGCCACGACCCATCTGTCGGATGATGAGATCGCCACCAAAGCGTTCCGCGGCATCCAGTTCGCCGTAGTGCCACGAGCCTTTCAAAAACTGCAACACCAGAACGCGCATACCATTGCCCGCGGCGCGCATGGCGGTGCCCAGTGCGGCTGTGGTTTTGCCCTTGCCTGCGCCGGTGTGAATGATCAGCAGCCCCTGCCGCTGTGTGCCTGTGTCTGTCATGGATTAATGGCCCAGATGATACGGATGCCCTTGCAGGATGGTGGATGTGCGATAGATCTGTTCTGACAACACCAGCCATGCCAGTTCATGCGGCAGTGTCATTGCGCCCAGCGATAACCGAAGGTCTGCCGCCTTTCGTGCTTCGTCTGACCAGCCGTCTGCGGGACCGATGGCTAACATGAACCGGCGAATACCGTTATCACGCGCTTCGCGAATGCGTTCAGCAAATGCGACAGAGTCCAGTGATTTACCGCCGAGATCAGCGATCCAGAACAAAGCTGCACCCACGTGTTTTTCATCACGTACAAATTCCATCAGCATCTTTTCCGTACGAAAAACACGCGCCATTGCGGGAAGGGTTTTGCCGCAACGTTGCAGGTAATCCTTCGCAACGATTTCAAGCGCGGAGTGATGTGCTGCGCCCGGGCGCACAGAAAGCAACATAACTTGAATGGCCATCTGCGAGACCCTTTCTTGCGCATAGCGGCGCAGGCTATTCACATCTTGAAGATATGTAATTCCCAAGAAACTTCTATGAAAAAGTAGATATATCAGGTTGCAATCATGGCGCTGTTTACGTCAATTAGCGTCATAACTTGCCATACATCCGGTTTCGATCGGATTGGTACACCTCGTGCAATATGTCGTGTCGAACACTTTCCCCGTTTTGGATTGTTGGGCCGTAAGGCCTAGGTCCCGCTCACGACATCTCTTTTGAGGATACTCATTGATGAAGAAACAATTTGTCCGTCTAGCTTTGGCTGCGGTCACTTTCGCCGGTGTTCCGGTGATGCTATCTCCTACTGCTTTGGCGCAGGCCATCTCGGTTAACGGTGGTGCTATCAGCGGCACGATCACTGATCCTTCGGGCGCAGTGGTTGGTGGTGCCGCGATCTCTATTTCGAACCTTGAAACCGGTTTTAAGCGTGACCTGACTACTGACAAGTCCGGCTTCTACCAAATTGGACCGTTGAACCCCGGTAAGTACGCTCTGACCGTGACAGCTCCCGGGTTTCAGACAACGACCGTTCAGACAGTTGTGCGCACCGGTACGGCCACGCCTGGCAGCTTCAAGCTGAATATCGGTCAGTCTTCCACTGAGATCAGCGTGAGCGCAGGTGAAGTCCAGATCAACACGGATCAGGGTGGCGTTTCGGACGTGATCACGAAGCAGCAGATTGACACGCTGCCGATTAATGGACGTAACTTCCTTGATCTTGCGCAGATTGAACCGGGCGTCATCCTGCAGTCGGGCGAATCGTTCGATCCCACCAAGGCTGGTTATTCGGCTATCTCGGTTGGCGGTGTTTCCGGTCGTACGACCCGCATCCTTCTGGATGGACAGGACATCACGGACGAAACCGTGGGTACCACGATTTTCAATGTGTCGCAGGGCGCTATTAATGAGTTCCAGCTCAACCGTTCCACGCAGGACGTATCGGGTGAGCTAACTTCCACCGGCCAGGTCCTGGTGTCTACGAATAGCGGCACCAACTCATTCCACGGCCAGGCGTTCTATCAGTTCCAGGATCACCGCGCATTGTTTGCCCGCGCACAGAATGGCTTCGACGCTCCCTTCCAGCGCAACCAGTTCGGTGGCAGCATCGGCGGACCGATCATCAAAGACAAGCTGTTCTTCTTCGCGAATGCAGAACGCATCAAGCAGGACTCCTCGGCGGTTGCATCGCTGGGTTCTCTGTTTACAGCGATCTCTGCTGCGAACCCGACGATTCCAACGCCCTACCGCGAGACTTATTCCACGATTCGTTTGGATTACAACGGCCCCTGGGGAGCGCACTTCTTCGTCCGCGCGAACTACAACGTGAATTCGGTAGCTTCCAACTATGGTGACGGCTACTGGCTCTATGCCAACCGCGACAACACGCCTGGGCTTGCGGCGGGTGCCGACTTTACCAGCGGCGGCGGTAAGTTCACACACTCTTTCCGTGGTTCGTATGAAAAGTTCCACAACCTGATCACGGACAGCAGCAGCAACCCAGCGCTGTACAACGGCATTCCGGGGCTGACGTTCTACTACGCAACGCAGCATCTGTACTCCGGTCCGAACTACCTTGCTCCGCAGGGCACGTTCCAATCGGACAAGCAGCTCCGTTATGACGGATCGTGGACCAAGGGTTCGCACAACATCCGTTACGGCTATAGCCTGAACCGCATTCTTGGCGGAGGTTTCGCGGCCTTCTTTGGTCTCAGCCCACGTGTCCGTATCGGTGCAGACAGCCTGCTGGCTAACTGCAATGGTGTTTCCGGTGCAGCATCTTGCGCTTCGGATCCGCTGCATGGGTATTCTGCTTCGGGTATTATCCTTGGCAATGGCCAGGGCTATTTCACCGAGAAGAATGGCTTCGGACTTCCTGGTGGCGGTGTTTTCGATTGGCGTAATGGCGCGTACCTGCAGGATAGCTGGAAGGTTACCCCGAGCTTCACATTTAACGCGGGTGTTCGCTGGACACTGGATACGCAACGTGCAAATCAGGACCTGACGCTTCCGACCTGCGCAGATCTCGATACGAGTGTCTTTAGCGGTAGCCTCAATCCTTGCAGCGGTCTGGCCGGAACCACGCCTCTGACGCAGCTCTGGAACTCGAACTGGACGGCGGCGAAGACGCACCAGCCATACGCAAATTTTGCTCCCCAGATCAGCATGGTGTACCAGCTTCCGGATAAGAAGACGGTTCTCCGTGTGGGTTATGGCCTCTTCTATGAGGGCGACGTGATGAACAACACCACGAATGCTCGCACCACACTGATCAAGACGGGGGCATTCTTTAATGACGCCGGCATCTGCCCGTACTACGGTTCAAGCAGCGTACCTTTCCCGGATGGTACACGAGTCTCGTCGATCAACGGTGTCTCCATTTCCGATCTCTGCAGCCAGCCTCTTGCGACGGCAGCTCCGAATATCCAGGCGCTGCAGGCAGCTTACCAGGCCAATACGAGCCAGCATGCCACTTCTGCAAACGGCTCATATTTAGGTGAGACGCTTGCAGCCAACGGTGGCACAGGAACCAGCGGCGGCCCCTACGGAACCGCGTTCCGCAGTCCGTACTCACAGCAATGGAACGCGGGTATTCAGCGTGAAATCTTCAAGGGTGGTGTTCTGAGTGCGGATTATATCCATAACTCAACCATCAAGATTTCGCAGTGGGTCGATCAGAACCATGTGGGTGCAGCACGCTATCTGAACGCGACGGCTGCACGTGCCGCAGTCGCCGCCACCGCGGCGAACTACTCAGCCTGCTCTGCAGCAACGACAACGTCTGCCCAGGCGGACTGTGCCATCGCTCAGGGGGCGACGCTGGATGACTTCGCCGGCAACGGTCTCGATTCCGGTGCTCAATATCTAAGCGGCTATGCTGCTGCTTCGGCTGGCTACACTCCGAACACGGGAGCAGCCTTCGCGGGCGCAAACCCTCTACTCGGCAATGGCAACTTCCTGGTGCCGATTGGCCGCTCTGGCTATGACGCTCTGCAGGTAGTCTTCCGTCAGGTTGCTCAACACCCTGCGCCTGGAATCATGTCGTCGAATATCCAGGTGTCTTATAACCTGTCTCGCGTTGTCAGCTCCAGCGGCGGCGGCTCTGACCAGTTCTTTGCAGCCGGTTCGTGGGATTATGACAACCCGAGCCAGTACATGGGACGCAACAGTCTGGATCATAAGAACCAGGTCAACTTCGGTGGTTCGGTAACGTTGAAGTATGGTCCGCGCATTGGTCTGATCGGACACTTCTATTCCGCACCTCCCAGCAACCTGCTTCTCGATGCCTCTAATTCCACAGGCGGCATTTTCACCACGGATCTCACAGGTGACGGCAGCATTGGCGATCTGGCTCCGGGAACTCTGCCGGGAGACTACATGCGCCGCATTGGACCGAAGGGTATTGCGGGCTACGTCAATAACTTCAACAGCGCTTACGCAGGTAAGCTGACACCGGCCGGCCAGGCCCTGGTAAGTGCAGGCATCCTGACCCAAGCCCAGCTCACATCGATGGGTGCTACGATCCAGCCCATTGCGACATCGGCATCACCCGTCGCATTGCCCAATTCGACCACTCGGTCTCTGGACGCCAGCTTCTCTTATCCGATTCCGCTCGCGAAGCTTCGTGAAGGAATTACGCTGGAACCAGAAATCGACTTCTACAACATCGGTAATTTCTCGAACTTCACCAATAACATCAGCGGCGTGTTGCTGAACCAGAATTCTGCTGGTGGTCCCGTAAACACCACCACAGGCTACCTAACCGGACCGAACAACTACGCCACGCTGAACGCAGATCGTATTCAGCGCGGTTCGGGAACCTACAACGTGGGCGCTGCCCGCACCACCGAGTTCAAGCTCAAACTGAACTTCTAACGCACTCCCCCGGAAGAGAAGCGATGCGGAGAGCTTTGGCTCTCCGCATCGCTTTTGTTGCTCCACGCTGCAGCGTGGAGCACATGGACTGACTGCATCAGGAACAAAGAAGCGCCGCTGCATCCAAAGATGCAGCGG